>NZ_JBSHAY010000008.1:0-294209 GCF_053611725.1 Streptomyces sp. NPDC054783
CGCCCGGTTACATTCCGAACCCGGAAGCTAAGCCTCACAGCGCCGATGGTACTGCAGGGGGGACCCTGTGGGAGAGTAGGACACCGCCGAACAATCTTTGGGGAGGACCCCTGGTCACCAGCGTTCAGCTGGGACCAGGGGTCCTTTCGTTTTTACAATGCTTGCGGTACCGAAGACAGGAGTCACCATGTCCACCAACTCTCCCGACGAGCGACCGGAGCGCGACCAGCGGCGACGGGACAGTGGTGACCGTGGTGACCGCGGTGGCTACCGGGGCGACCGTGGCGGCTTCCGCCGCGACAACGACCGTGGCGGTTACGGCCGGCGGGACGACCACCGGGGTGACCGTGGTGACCGTGGTGACCGCGGCGGCTTCCGCCGCGACGACCGGCGCGACGACCACCGGCGCGACGACCGGGGTGGCGACCACCGGCGCGACGACCGGGGTGGCGACCGCCGCGACGATCGCCGTGATGACCGGGGCGAGCGCGGTGGGTTCCGTGGTCGGGACGACCGTGGCGGTTATGGCCGTAGGGACGATCGGCGTGAGGGTGACCGGGGTTCGCGTCCGGCGTTCCAGCGGGACGACCGGGACCGTGGGCCGCGTCGGGACGACCGCCGTGACGACCGTCGTGATGACCGCCGTGACGACCGTGGGTTCCGCCGTGACGACCGGGGCGGCGACCGTCCGTCCTTCCGCCGCGACGACGACCGTGGCGGCTACGGCCGCCGCGACGACCACCGTGGTGACCGCGGCGACCGCGGCGGCTTCCGCCGCGACGACCACCGGCGCGACGACCGGGGTGGCGACCGCCGCGACGACCGCCGTGACGACCGGGGCGAGCGCGGTGGGTTCCGTGACCGGGACGACCGTGGCGGCCGTGGGCCCCGTCGGGATGACCGCGGTGGCCGCCCCGGTGGTTTCCGGGGCCGTGACGACCGGCGTGACGACCGACGGGACGACCGCCGGGGCGGTGGCCGCTTCCGTGACGAGCGTGACCGCGACCGCGAGCCGATCAAGCGGCTGCCGATCCCCGAGGACGTCACCGGTGACGAGATCGACACGGACGTCCGGCAGGAGCTCCAGAGCCTGCCCAAGACGCTCGCGGAGGACGTCGCCAAGAACCTGGTGATGGTGGCCCGGCTCATCGACGAGGACCCCGAGGGCGCCTACGCCTACTCGAAGGTGGCGCTGCGTCTGGCGTCCCGCGTGGCCGCCGTACGCGAGGCGGGCGGGTTCGCGGCGTACGCCAACCAGAAGTACGGCGAGGCCCTCGCCGAGTTCCGGGCCGCGCGGCGGATGACCGGGAACGTGGACCTGTGGCCGGTGATGGCCGACTGCGAGCGTGGGCTCGGGCGGCCGGAGAAGGCGCTGGACATGGCCGGTGCCCCGGAGGTGCACAAGCTGGACAAGGCCGGTCAGGTCGAGATGCGGCTCGTCGCGGCCGGTGCGCGGCGTGACATGGGTCAGCTGGACGCGGCCATCGTGACCCTGCAGAGCCCGGAGCTGGCGTCCAATTCGCTCCAGCCGTGGACGGCGCGCCTGCGCTACGCGTACGCCGACGCCCTGCTGGCGGCCGGTCGCGAGGGCGAGGCGCGCGAGTGGTTCGCGAAGGCCGTGGAGGCCGACCGGGACGGCAGCACGGACGCCTCCGACCGGCTCGCCGAGCTGGACGGCGTGGAGTTCGTCGACGCTCTGGACGAGAGCGAGGGTGAGCCGGAGAAGCCGTCGCAGGAGGACGGCGACCAGGGCTGACGGCAGTCGCTGAAAGGCAGCCGCCGAAGGACAGTCACTGAAAAGGGGGCAGGTTCCCGTGGAACCTGCCCCCTTTCGCGTTCCGGGTACTCAGATCTCCAGCGCCCGCAGCACCAGCCCTGACGCCGGCTTCGGGCCGAACGACGTCGACTTGCGGGGCATCGTCACACCCTGGCGGGCCAGGTCGCGTACGACCTCCTCGCGGACGGGGTGCATCAGGACGGCCGTACCGCCGTCGCGTTCCGCCTTGGCGACCGTCGCGGCCGTGTCGTGGATGTACGCGATGTGGGCCGGGGAATCCTCGGGGATGTGCCAGACGTGGTCGAGGAGAGTGGCGTGCAGGACCGTGGCGTCCAGCGAGCGCCAGGCCGCCGGGCGGTCGGTCGGGATCGTCCGGGCCAGCAGGTCCGGGTCCGGGCGGTCCAGTAGGTGGAAGGCGCCGTCGCCGGCCAGCAGGAAGGCGTTGCCCGCGCAGGACGCGTCCGCCAGGGTCTCCAGCGCCTCGTCGAGCGGCGTGTCGAGGCGCCGTACCCGGAACAGGCCCTCCACGGCCGCGAGTGCGTCCGCGACCGGCAGGCGGTGCAGCAGGCGGTGGATGGCGCGGACGCGCAACGGGTAGCGGGCGGTGTCGACGAGGAGGACCAGGCCGTGGTCCCAGGGGCTGGGGGAGGGGTGCTCGGCGCGCAGTCGCAGGTAGGTGGCCCAGCGGTGGTGGCCGTCGGCGATCAGGGCCTGCTGGTGTGCGAGGTCGGACTGGATGCGGGCCAGGTCGGCGGGGTCGGTGACGGACCAGAGGCGGTGGTGGAAGCCGTCCTCGGTGGTCGTGTCCAGCAGCGGGGGTTTCTCCGCCGTGCGCTCGACGACCTCGGCCGCCGCCGTGCCGTCGCCGCGGTAGGTCAGCAGCAACGGCTCCAGGTTCGCGCGTGTGGCGCGCATCAGGGCCGCGCGGTCGGCGACCACGGGCGGCATGACGTCCTCGTGCGGCAGCACCACGCCCTCGGCCGGCTCCGAGACGCGCAGCGCGCCGATGACGCCGCGCTGGAGCATGCCGCTCTCGTCCCGCTGCTCGTAGACGTACAGGCCGGGCTCGGGGTCCGCGGTGAGGATGCCCTCGTCCAGCCAGCGGCGCAGGGTGTCGGCCGCCTGTTCGGTGCGGGCGGTCGGGGTGCCTGCCTCGGGCAGGATCAGCCGGACGATGTTGTGCGGGTCGGCGGACTGGAGGTGGTGCACCCCGTCGGGGCGTACGACGACGTCGTACGGCGGGGAGGTGACGGAGGCGAGGCTGCCGACCCGGTCGGGGTCGTAGCGAAGGCCGCGGAACGGGGTGAGTTCCAGGCCCCGGCGCGCCGTTGCTTCCGAGTGACCTGCAGTGTTCATCCCGGCATCGTACGTGTGTCAGCGGGTGCGGGATGATCGGGGAAAGACGGTCGAACGAGGAGCGATGTGGAATGAGCCAGGTGGTCAGGACGAGCCCCGCGGGCAGTGGGCAGCCCCTGAGCGAGGCGTACGACACGGCGCTGCTCGATCTGGACGGGGTGGTGTACGCGGGTGGGAACGCGATCGCGCACGCGGTCGACTCGCTGGCCGTGGCCCGTTCGGGTGGGATGCATCTGGCGTACGTCACCAACAACGCGCTGCGGACCCCGGACACGGTGGCCGAGCATCTGACGGAGCTGGGCATACCGACGGGCGCCGGTGATGTCATCACCTCAGCGCAGGCGGTCGCGCGGCTGATCAGCGAGCAGGTGCCGGCCGGGGCGCGGGTGCTGGTGATCGGCGGCGAGGGACTGCGGGTGGCGCTGCGCGAGCGCGGGCTGACTCCGGTGGAGTCGGCGGACGACGATCCGGCGGCGGTCGTGCAGGGGTACGGCGGGCCGGATCTGACCTGGGGGCGGTTCGCCGAGGCGTCGTACGCGGTGGCGCGCGGGGTGCCGTGGTTCGCGTCCAACACCGACCTGACGATTCCCAGCGGGCGGGGCATCGCGCCGGGCAACGGGGCGGCCGTGGAGGTCGTACGGATCGCGACGGGCAAGGAGCCGCAGGTGGCGGGCAAGCCGCTGCCGCCGATGCACCGGGAGACGATCATCCGGACCGGCGCCAAGCGGCCGCTGGTGGTCGGGGACCGGCTGGACACGGACATCGAGGGCGCGTTCAACGGCGGGGTCGACTCGCTGCTGGTGCTGACCGGTGTCACCGACGGCGCCCGGTTGCTCGCGGCGCCGCCGCAGCACCGGCCGACGTATGTGGACGCCGATCTGCGCGGGCTGCTCACCGGGCAGCCGGTGGTCACCGCGCTCGCGGACGGGTTCCGGTGCGGCGGGTTCACGGCGACGGCCAAGGCGGACCGGCTGGAGCTGGAGGGCGACGGGGAGCCGCTGGACGGGCTGCGGGCGCTGTGTGCGGCGGCCTGGACGGCGGCGGGCGACGGCTCCTGCGAGCTGGACGGGGGGAAGGCGCTGGCGCGTCTCGGACTGTGACGCATCCGCACCCCGGGGATCGAGGTCGGTGGCGAGGGTAGGCTAACCTAACCTCGTGTTGGTCGACAGTCCTCCGGAACAGCGCGCGGAGACCGCCCCCGCGCCCCCAACCCGCCGGGCGGCAAGGGCCCTTGGGCTCCTGCTCTCCGTCCTGATCCTGGTGCTCGTCGCTCTGGCGAGCATTGCGATCGGCGCGAGAGCACTGTCTCCGGACCAGGTCTGGCACGGCCTGTTCCACGACACGGGGACCTACGGCGACGTCGTCGTGCACGAGCGGATCGCGCGCACGCTCCTGGGCCTGCTGGCCGGTGCCGGGCTCGGCCTGGCGGGCGCGGTCCTCCAGGCACTCACCCGCAACCCGCTGGCCGACCCCGGGCTGCTCGGCATCAACGCGGGCGCCTCGGCCGCCGTCGTCACGGCCATCACCTGTTTCGGCGTCACCAGCCTCACCGGCTACGTGTGGTTCGCCTTCCTCGGGGCGGCGGCGGTCGGTGCGCTGGTGTGGTTCCTCGGCGGCAGCCGGGGCGCCACCCCGGTGCGGCTGGCCCTCGCCGGTACGGCGGTCAGCGCCGCCCTGTACGGCTATCTCCAGGCCGCGATGATCCTGGACGACGCGGCGCTGGGCAGGATGCGCTTCTGGACGGTGGGTTCGCTGGCCTCGGCCACCGACTCGACCATCCTGGAGGTGCTGCCGTTCCTCGCGGCCGGCATGGTCCTCGCGCTCGCGCTGGCCCGGCCGCTGAACGCGGTCGCGCTGGGCGACGACACCGCCCGCGCCCTCGGCGCCGACCTGGGCCGCACCCGCGCCCTGGCCATGCTGGCCGCCACCGTCCTGTGCGGTGCCGCGACCGCCGCCTGTGGCCCGATCGTGTTCGTCGGCCTGATGGTGCCGCACGCCGTGCGCTCCTTCGCCGGCCCCGACCTGCGCTGGATCCTGCCGTACGTCACCGTCCTGTCGCCCGTGCTGCTGCTCGGCGCCGACGTCGTCGGCCGGGTCGTGGCCCGCCCCTCGGAACTCCAGGTCGGCATCGTCACCGCGATCATCGGCGGCCCGGTCTTCATCATTCTCGTACGACGGCGGAGGACGGCCCAGCTGTGAAGACCCGATCCACGAACCGGGCCGTACGCACCCCCGGCGGGCTCTCCCTGCGCCTGGACCTGCGGGCCCTGCTCGTCGTCGTCCTGCTGCTGGCCGCCGCCTGTGCCGCGGGCGTCGCGCTGATCGGCACCGGCGACGCGAAGATCCCGGCGGCCGACGTGCTCAGGACCCTCGCCGGGAACGGCAACGCCTACCAGGACTTCATCGTGGGCGAGCTGCGGCTGCCCCGTGTCCTGGTCGGCCTGCTGGTCGGCGGCTCGCTGGGGCTCGGCGGCGCGCTGTTCCAGTCCGTCTCGCGCAACCCGCTCGGCAGCCCGGACGTGCTGGGCCTCTCCCAGGGCTCGACGGCCGGCGCGCTGGTCGTCATCGTGCTGCTGTCCGGCACGACCACGCAGGTCACCGCCGGCGCGCTGATCGGCGGCCTGGTGACCGGACTCGCCATCCATCTGCTCGCCTGGAAGCAGGGCGTGCACGGATACCGGCTCGTCCTGGTCGGCATCGGCGTCTCCGCGATCGCCACCGCGGTCAACGGTTATCTGCTCACCAAGGCCGACCTGGTCGACGCGGCCCGCGCGGTCGTGTGGATGACCGGCTCCCTGGGCGGCCGGGACTGGGACCAGGTCTGGCCGCTGCTCGCCCTGTGCGCCGTGCTCGTCCCGCTGGTCCTCGTCCATGCGCGCGGCCTGCGGATGCTGGAGATGGGCGACGACGTCGCGAACGCCCTCGGAGTGCGCGTGCAGCGCGTCCGGCTGGTACTGATGGTCTCCGCGGTTCTGCTCACCGCCGCCGCCACGGCCGCCGCCGGACCCGTCAGCTTCGTCGCCCTCACCGCGCCCCAGCTGGCCCGGCGCCTGACCCGCTCGCCGGGCCCGAACCTCGTCCCCTCCCTCTGCATGGGCGCCGCCCTGCTGGTCGCCGCCGACTGGGCCTCACAGCGCGCCTTCGGCGCCGACCAGCTGCCCGTCGGCGTCGTCACCGGCGTCCTCGGCGGCGCCTATCTGCTGTGGCTGCTGGTCACCGAGCGCAGGGCGGGCCGGATATGAGCGCCACCCCCGAGTCAGACAGCAAGAGGAGCACCGTGAACCGCCTGTCCGCCGAGAACGTCACCCTCGCCTACGACCAGCGCGTCATCGCCGAACAGCTGTCGGTGAAGATCCCGGACAACTCCTTCACGGTGATCGTCGGCCCGAACGCGTGCGGCAAGTCGACGCTCCTGCGGGCCCTGTCACGGATGCTCAGGCCGAGCGGGGGCCGGGTGCTGCTCGACGGGCAGGTCATCCAGTCGATGCCCGCGAAGACGGTCGCCCGGACGCTCGGTCTGCTGCCGCAGTCGTCCATCGCGCCCGACGGCATCACCGTCGCCGACCTCGTCGGCCGGGGCCGCTACCCCCACCAGGGTCTGCTGCGCCAGTGGTCGGCGCAGGACGAGCGGGTCGTCCAGGAGTCGATGTGGCGGACGGGGGTCGCCGAGCTGGCCGAGAGGTACGTCGACGAGCTGTCCGGCGGGCAGCGGCAGCGGGTGTGGATCGCCATGGCGCTCGCCCAGCAGACCCCGCTGCTGCTCCTGGACGAGCCGACCACCTACCTGGACATCCAGCACCAGATCGACGTCCTCGACCTGTGCGCCGAGCTGCACGAGACCCAGGGCCGGACCCTGGTCGCCGTCCTGCACGACCTCAACCACGCCGCCCGATACGCCACCCACCTCATCGCACTGCGCGACGGCCGGGTGATCGCCGAGGGCGCCCCGAAGGACATCGTCACCGCCGAGCTGGTGGAGCAGGTGTTCGGGCTGCGCTGTCAGGTCATCGACGACCCGGAGACCGGGACGCCCCTGGTGGTACCGGCAGCCCGGAAGGCACGTGCCGAGCGGATCACAGCAGCTTCCTGAGCCGGAACAGATCCAGCAGGCTCGCCTCCAGCCGCACCCGGCCCTTGCCCCAGGCGGTCGCGAAGTTCAGCTCACCGGCCACCAGAGCCACCAGGTCGTCCCCGGCCATGGCGAGCCTGATCTGTGCCTTCTCGCGTGGCGGGCCGGGGTGCGTCTCGTCCACCTCGATCCGCCCGCCGGTCATCCGGCCGGCGAAGGTGACGTCCAGGTCGGTGATGTGACAGCTCACCGAGCGGTCCAGGGCGGCGGCCGCGCGCACGTCGCCCTCGGCGCCCTGCATGTTGTCCGAAAGCTTGCCCAGTGCGGCGCGGCACTCCTCGATCGTGGCCATCGCCCACGACGGTACCCCAGCGGTTCGCGGTAGCGTCGGGGCATGAGCGACTCGGTTCCGGAGACGGAGATCCCGCAGGATTCGGTGCAGGAGGCGGCGGAGGCACTTCAGGCTTACGACCCCGCCGCGCCCGCCCCCCTGAACGTCCCGCGCACCCCCACCGGCAACGCCGAGGTCGACGCCCAACTGGAACGGCTGGCCGACGCCGAGCACCTCGCCACCGACGGCCACATCGAGGTGTACGAGGATGTACACCGAGGGCTGCGCGACGCGCTCACCGCGCTCGACGCCCGCCCGGGACCTCCGGCGCCCTCACCGCCGTACCCGAAGGCGCCTTCACCGGCGTACCGACACAGGAGCTGAACCGAACGTGGCAGGAGTCGCACGCCGCCGTCTGGACGCGGAGCTGGTCCGCCGTAAGCTCGCGCGCTCGCGCGAGCACGCCGGCCAGCTGATCGCCGCCGGGCGGGTCACCGTCGGCAAGACCGTGGCGACCAAGCCGGCCACCCAGGTCGAGACCGCGGCCGCGATCGTCGTCCAGGCCGACGCCGGCGACCCGGACTACGTCTCCCGCGGCGGGCACAAGCTCGCCGGCGCGCTCGAGGTCTTCGTTCCGCAGGGGCTCGTGGCCGAGGGCCGGCGCGCGCTGGACGCCGGCGCGTCCACCGGTGGCTTCACCGACGTCCTGCTGCGCGCGGGCGCCGCGCACGTCGTCGCGGTGGACGTCGGATACGGACAGCTCGCCTGGTCTCTCCAGAACGATGAACGCGTCACCGTCAAGGACCGTACGAACGTACGCGAGTTGACGCTCGAGGCGATCGATGGAGAACCTGTGGATCTTGTCGTGGGCGATCTTTCCTTCATTCCGCTCGGGCTGGTGCTGCCGGCCCTGAAGCGGTGCGTGAAGCCGGACGCCGATCTGGTGATGATGGTCAAGCCGCAGTTCGAGGTCGGCAAGGAGCGGCTCGGCAGCGGGGGTGTCGTACGGAGTCCGCTCTTGCGGGCGGAGGCCGTGCGGGGAGTGGCCGAGAAGGCCTGGGAGCTGGGGCTCGGGGTGCAGGGAGTCACCGCCAGTCCGCTGCCCGGCCCCTCGGGGAACGTCGAGTACTTTCTCTGGCTGCGGGCGGGCGCACCCCAGGTGGACCCGGCCGACGTAGACCGTGCAGTGGCGGAGGGGCCGCGTTGACACAGAACCTGGCGCGTACTGTTTTCCTGCTCGCCCACACCGGGCGGCCCGCGGCGATCCGCAGTGCGGAACTCGTCGTCAAGGGCCTGCTGCGGCATGGCATCGGGGTGCGGGTGCTGGAGGAGGAGGCGTGCGACCTGCCGCTCCCGGGCGAGGTGCAGCTGGTCAAGGAGGCGACTCCGCAGTGCCTCGACGGGTGCGAGCTGCTGATCGTCCTCGGCGGCGACGGCACGCTGCTGCGCGGGGCGGAGTTCGCCCGGGCGTCCGGGGTGCCGATGCTCGGCGTCAACCTGGGGCGTGTCGGATTCCTCGCGGAGGCCGAACGCGACGACCTCGACCGGGTGGTCGACCGGGTGGTGGCGCGGTCGTACGAGGTCGAGGAACGGATGACCGTCGACGTCGTCGTGCACCGCAACGGGGACATCGTGCACACCGACTGGGCGCTGAACGAGGCGGCCGTGCAGAAGGCCGGCGCCGAGAAGCTGCTGGAAGTCGTGCTGGAGATCGACGGGCGCCCGGTGACGGGGTTCGGGTGCGACGGGGTGGTCCTGTCGACGCCCACCGGATCCACCGCGTACGCGTTCTCCGCGGGCGGGCCCGTGGTGTGGCCCGAGGTGGAGGCGCTGCTGATGGTGCCGATCAGCGCGCACGCGCTGTTCGCCAAGCCACTGGTCACGTCTCCGGATTCGGTGCTCGCGGTGGAGGTGCTGCCGCACATTCCGCCGGGCGTGCTGTGGTGCGACGGGCGGCGGACGGTCGAGCTGCCGCCGGGGGCGCGCGTGGAGGTACGGCGGGGGGCGGTGCCGGTGCGGCTTGCTCGCCTCCATCACTCTTCGTTCACGGATCGGCTGGTTGCGAAGTTTGCACTGCCGACGACCGGATGGCGAGGTGCGCCGCACCACTCGGCGGAGTGACAAAGGCGGGCCGTGTGCACTCCGCACCCCAGACCTCGTATGGTCTGTTCCGTGTTGGAGGAGATGCGGATACGGTCGCTCGGGGTCATCGACGATGCCGTCGTCGAGCTGTCACCGGGGTTCACCGCCGTCACCGGTGAGACGGGTGCGGGCAAGACCATGGTGGTCACCAGCCTGGGGCTGCTGCTCGGTGGGCGGGCGGACCCGGCACTCGTGCGGATCGGCGCCGAGAAGGCGGTCGTGGAGGGGCGGCTCACCGTGCCCGCGGACGCCGCCGCCGTCGTACGCGCCGAGGAGGCCGGGGCCGAGCTGGACGACGGGGCCCTGCTGATCAGCCGTACCGTTTCCGCCGAGGGGCGTTCCCGGGCCCATCTGGGCGGGCGCTCGGTGCCGGTCGGGCTGCTCGCCGAGCTGGCCGACGACCTGGTGGCCGTGCACGGGCAGACCGACCAGCAGGGGTTGCTGAAACTGTCCCGGCAGCGGCAGGCGCTGGACCGGTACGCCGGGGGCGCGGTCGCCGTACCGCTCGCCAAGTACACCGAGGCCTACCGGCGGCTGCGGGCCGTCTCCGCCGAGCTGGAGGAGATCACCACGCGCGCGCGTGAGCGGGCGCAGGAAGCCGACATGCTGCGGTACGGCCTGGAGGAGATCGCCGCCGTCGAGCCGCGCGCCGGAGAGGACGCCGAGCTGGCCGAGGAGGCGGAGCGGCTGGGGCACGCCGAGGCGCTGTCGTCCGCCGCGACGGCCGCGCACGCCGCTCTGGCGGGCAATCCCGAGGACCCCGAGGGGATCGACGCCTCCACCTTCGTCGCGGGCGCCCACCGGGCGCTGGAGGCCGTGCGCTCGCACGACCCGGCGCTGGCCTCCCTCGCCGACCGGATCGGGGAGATCGGGATCCTGCTCGGCGATGTCGCCGGGGAACTGGCGGGGTACGCCGACGACCTGGACGCCGACCCGCTGCGGCTGGCGGCCGTGGAGGAGCGGCGGGCCGCGCTGACCGCGCTGACGCGCAAGTACGGCGAGGACGTGAACGCCGTCCTCACCTGGGCCGAGCAGAGCGCCGCCCGGCTCACCGAGCTGGACGGCGACGACGAACGGACCGACGAGCTGACCGCCGAGCGGGACGCGCTGCGTGCCGAACTGGGCGGCCTGGCACAGGCGTTGACGGACGCGCGGACGGAGGCCGCCGAGCGGTTCGCCGCCGCCGTGACGGCCGAGCTGGCCTCGCTGGCGATGCCCCACGCGCGCGTGTCCTTCGCCATCCGGCAGACCGAGGACCCGGAGGGCGTCGAGGTCGGCGGGCGAACGGTCGCGTACGGGCCGTCGGGCGTGGACGAGGTCGAACTGCTGCTCGCCCCGCACCCGGGCGCCCCGCCGCGGCCCATCGCCAAGGGGGCCTCGGGCGGTGAGCTGTCCCGCGTGATGCTCGCCGTGGAGGTCGTGTTCGCGGGCACCGACCCCGTGCCGACGTACCTCTTCGACGAGGTCGACGCCGGTGTCGGCGGCAAGGCCGCGGTCGAGATCGGCCGCCGCCTGGCCAAGCTCGCCAGGACGGCCCAGGTCGTGGTCGTCACCCACCTGCCCCAGGTGGCCGCCTTCGCCGACCGGCAACTGCTGGTGGAGAAGACCAACGACGGCTCGGTCACCCGCTCCGGCGTCAAGGTCCTGGAGGGCGAGGAGCGCATCCGCGAACTCTCCCGCATGCTGGCCGGCCAGGAGGACTCCGAGACGGCCCGCGCCCACGCCGAGGAACTGCTGGCGACGGCCCGGGCGGACCTGTAGACGGGTTCTAGGGTGGCGGGATGATCGCCGAACGAGAGTCCCGCTCCTTCCTGCTGTCCGCCGCGCTCACCCGGGCCGGCCAGGCCCTGCTCCGTACCGGTCCACCCGGCGGGCGGGAGCGCTGGGAACGGAAGAACCACGCAGGGCGCACGGTCGGGCTGTACGCCGGTCCCGCCGCCGCGGCCGGGGTGGCGCTGGCCGCGGGGCGGGTGCGTCCGGCTGCCGGGGCCGCCGTGCTCGCCGCCGGGATCTGCGGGGCGTACGACGATGTCGCCGGGGACGCGCGGCGGGGGTTCCGGGCGCATCTGCGGGCGTTGCGGGACGGCGAAGTCACCAGCGGGGCCGTGAAGTTGTTCGGTATCTCGGCCGCGGGGCTGGTCGCGGGGGCGGTGATGAAGGAGCGGGTGCTGGACAAGGTGCTCGCCGGGGTGGTGATCGCCGGTGCCGCGCACTTCGTGAACCTCGTCGACGTACGGCCGGGGCGGGCCGCCGGTGCGGTGCTCGCGCTCGGGGCGCCGGGGCTGTTGCGGAAGGGGCCGGGGGCCGGGCTGGCGGCCGCCGCGATGGGTGCCGCCGCGGCCGTTCTGCCCGACGACCTCGGGGAGCGCGTGATGATCGGGGACACGGGGGCGCATGCGCTCGGTGCCGCGCTGGGGGCGGCCGTCGTGGCGGGCAACCGGCGCGCGGGAGTGCTCGCGCACGCCGTCGCGGTCGTGGCCGCCGCCGTCCACGGGGACCGGGTGAGCGCGTGGGCGCGGGCGCTGTGAGCGTCTGACCTCTCCGGACGCGGACACACGGCGTTCGGCCGTGCCGCGATTCCCCTCACCCGTGTGGGTGACGTGCTCCGGCGCATTGCCCCGGCCCGCCGCACAGTGCGCCCTCCGGATTTCCCGTAACGGCCGTTCACCCTGGCATGCTTGAGGGCACACGGTCCGCGCGGGAGGCGCGCGGGGTACGTCCTTCCGCCCCTGTGAGCCCGCTACCTTCTGTACGTTTCCTCGTGACCGCCCACGCCGAACTTGGAGCCCCGGCCCCGTGAGCCCCCTGAGCAGCAACGCACCGCACGGCCAGTCGCCGCTGCGCACCGTGCAGGTGCTGGGCGGAGGCAACGCCGGCAGCAGCGCGCATGTGCGCTCGCTGGCCGAGGGGCTCGTGGCGAGGGGCGTACGGGTCACGGTGTGCGCCCCCGTCGAGGCCGACCGCGCCTACGACTTCACCGGCGCCGGTGCCGAGCACGTGCACGTGCCGCGCTGCAGCGACCCGGTCTCGGTGGCCGCGCTGCGGACCGCCTGCGCCAACGCCGACCTGGTGCACGCGCACGGGCTGCACGCCTCCTTCCGGGCCGTCCTCGCGCTCAGCGGCAGGCCCACCCCGCTGGTCGTCACCTGGCACAACCGGGCACAGGCCGAGGGCCCCCGGGCGCATCTGCTGCGGCTGCTGGAGCGGCGTGTGGTGCGGACGGCGGCCGTCGTCCTCGGCACCAGCTCCGACCTGGTGGACCGGGCCCGGCGCACCGGCGCGCGGGACGCCCGGCTGGCCGCCGTGGGCCTGCCGGGGCAGCGGCGGCCCGTCGTCCTCGACGACCCCGACCGGCTGCGCCCCAAGGTACGGGCCGAACTCGGCGCCACCGGCCGCCCGTTGCTCATCGCGGTCGGCTCCCTCGACCGGCACCGCGGCTACGACCTCCTGCTCGACGCGGCCCGCGCCTGGCGGGACGTCGACCCCCTGCCGCTGGTCGTCATCGCCGGGGAGGGACCGCTGCGGGCGGCGCTGCAGCGGCGGATCGAGGACGAGGAACTGCCGGTGCGGCTCATCGGGAGCCGGGAGGACGTGCCCGAGCTGCTCGCCGCCGCCGATCTGGCGCTGCTGACGAGCAGTTGGGAGTCGAGGTCCGTCCTCGCCCAGGAGGCCCTCCACGCGCGCGTACCGCTCGTCGCGACCCGGGTCGGCGGCATCCCCGACCTCGTCGGCGACGCGGCCGAACTCGTCCCGTACGGCGCCCCGGAGACGCTCGCCTCCACCGTCGTACGGCTCCTCGCGGACCCGGAGCGCCGGGAGGAGCTGCGCGAGCGCGGGGTGCGGCAGGCCGCGAGCTGGCCGACCGAGGACGAGACGGTCGCCCAAGTGCTCAGCGTCTACGACGAGTTGACGCAGCCCCGGCCGCTGGCCTAGGGCACGTGTCTGCGGGCCCGCAGGGCCAGGCTCAACGCCAGTACCGTCTGCGGGTCGTCGAGGTCGGTGCCCAGCAACTCCCCGATGCGGGCGAGCCGGTTGTAGAGGGTCTGCCGGTTGAGGTGCAGCTCGCGCGCCGTCTCCGCCTTGCGGCCGGCGTGCGCCAGATAGGTCTGCAGGGTCGGCAGCAGCGGCGGCTTGGACCGGTTGTCGTGGTCGCGCAGCGGACCGATCGCCCGGTCCACGAACGCGGCGAGGTCGGGGTGGTCGCGCAGCCGCCACAGCAGCAGGTCGATGTCGAGGCGGCGGGCGTCGTACCAGGGCCGGTCGGTCAGGCCCTGGGCCGCGGTCGCGGTCTCCGCCGCGTGCCTGAGCCCCGCCGAGGCGGCCGCCCAGCCGCCCGCCACGCCGACCACCACGACCGGCGGCGGCGAGCCCGGCCGGCGCATCCCGGCCCGCTCCACGCCCGCCCTGAGCGCCGCCGCCACCCGGTCGGCGACCGCCGAGCGCTCCGACTCCGAGCGCAGCCCGAGCAGCACCAGCACCCGGCCCTCCACCGGCCGTACGCCCAGCAGCACCGGCACGCCCACGGCGGCCAGCTCCTCGGAGACCGCCCGCGCCAGCACCGCCCAGCCACCGCCGGGGGAGAGGCTGTCCCCGATCCGCATCACCACGGGCAGCAGGGGGCTGTCGCCGGGCTTGAAGCCGAGGACCCGGGCCTGGGCCGGGGCGTCCTCCGCGGTGATGCGGCCCTCGGCGAGATCGGTGAGGAAGTCACCGCGCCCACGGGCCGCCAGTTCCTCCTCCTGCCGGGCCTGCATCAGCACCACGGCCAGGATCCCCGCGGCCCGTTCTGCGGCGATCCGGTGCACCGGGGCCAGCGGTGCGCGGACCGGCAGCAGGACCAGGCGGGCGCGCACCGAGCCCGCCGTACCGGGGCCGCCGCCGGGCACGTCCACCAGCACCGAACCGGCGGGCGGCGGCGCGTCCTTGTGCGGCCCGCGCAGCCCCTCCCACACCTGCAGCGGGTCCGCGCCCTCCGGCCCCTCCCCGGCGGCGTACAGCAGGCGGCCGTCGGCCGTCTCCAGGAACACCGGGTTGCCGCTGAAGTCCGCCAGGATGCCCAGCACCTGCGGCACCCCGCCGCCGCCCAGCAGCGCCTCGGTGCAGCGCCGGTGCACCTCCTCGGCGCGCTGCAGCAGGGCGTAGTGGCCGTTGACGATCTCGGTGTGGATCTCCTCGGTCACCGTCACGAACGGCACCTCGCGGTGCAGCTGGACCAGCGGCAGACCGGCGGCGCGGGCGGTGTCCACCAGGGCCGCGGGCAGCCGGCTGAACCGCGGGCCCAGTTCCACCACCAGGGCGGCGATCCCGCGCTCGGCGAGGGTGCGCACGAACGCCCGCTGCTCGGCCGGGCGGGTGCCGAGGCCGTAGCCGGTGGTGAGCAGCAGTTCGCCGCCCTTGAGCAGCGAGGCGATGTTGGGCACCTCGCCCGCGTGCACCCAGCGCACCGTGCGGCCCAGCCGGTCGGCACCCGCCAGGATCTCCGGCAGCCCGCTGCGCAGCCCCGGCAGTTCCAGCGCCCGCTGAACGGTGATCCCGGCGCCCTGGGTGTCGAATCGGTTGTCCGTACGGCTGTCCATGCACGGGACGCTACCTGCGTAAACGCCCTCGGGACAGCTCCCCGTCAGACGGGCTTGATGTTGTGGTTGAAGCGGAAGACGTTGTCCGGGTCGTAGCGGCGCTTGACCTTCTCCAGCCGCAGCAGGTTCCCGGCGCCGAGGCCCGCCCGTACCCGCTCGGGGCCCTCGTCGCCGACGAGGCCCAGGCAGACGGCACCGGCGCTCCACGGCCGCACGTCGGCGCACGCGTCCCGCACCCAGGCCGTCGCCCGCTCGTCGTCGGCCGGGTCCGCCCAGCAGGCGAAGGGGTGCACCAGCCAGGACGCGTCCCGGTACGGCACCGGGTACTCACGGGGTCCGGCGGCGATCGCGCCGCCCAGCGGGAAGACCACGTGCCGGCTGCCGTTCGATCCGGGCATGCGGTCCGCGCGGGCGTGGAAGAGGTCCACCAGCTCGTCGGGCAGATCCGTCAGGCACTCGGCCGACCAGTCGCCCCGCAGGCCTGACGGGGGGTCCAGCATGCACTGCACGTCCGCGTAGGGCAGCGCGCCGACGATCTCCGTCTCGTGCGGCAGCGCCAGCAGCGGCTCGGCGAGCTTGCGCAGGCCGGCCTCGCCGCCCACGTACGTCAGCAGGGCACCGCACAGGAGCGGGAACTCCCCGGGCGGATCGGCCAGGTACAGCACGGTGCCGCCCAGCTCGTCCGGACCGGTGCGGATGATCTCGCGGAAGGCACGGACCACGTCCGGTCCGGACTCCGGCAGGCCCAGCAGCAGCGCCACCGAGAACTCCGGCAGCTCGTGCAGCTCCAGGGTGAGCGCGGTGGCGATGCCGAAGTTGCCGTCTCCGCCGTGCAGCGCCCAGAACAGCTCGGGGTTCTCGTCGGCGTTGGCGTGCACCCGCTCGGCGTCGGCGGTCACCAGCTCCACGCCGAGGAGGTTGTCCGCGGCCAGCCCGAAGGCGCGGTCCAGCCAGCCGGTGCCGCCGCCCAGGACGTACCCGGCGACCCCGGTGGCCGAGGCCCGGGCGCCGGTGGTCGCGAGGCCGTACGGCTGGGTGGCACGGTCCAGGTCGCTCGTCGTGGTCCCGCCCTCGACCCGGACCGCCTCGCCCGCCGGGTCGACGGTCACCTCGTGCATCCGGCGCAGATCCACGGCCAGCGCGCCGTCGACCCGGGCCCCCGCCAGGCCGTACCCGCCGCCGCGGACGGCGATGTGCAGGTCCAGGTCCCGCGCGAAGCGCACGGCCCGGACGACATCGGTCGCGTCCGAGCACTGGGCGATCACCGCCGGGCGTCGGTCGATCATCGCGTTGAAGACCGTACGGGCGTCGTCGTAGCCCGTGTCCCCCGGGGCGAACACCTCCCCGGCCAGATCCTCCCGCAGCGCGGCGAGAGCCGTGCGCGCCTTCGAAGGGGGAGCCATGGCCGCCCCCTTTCCGGAAAGGGGTTTCGTCCGGTTACAGCTTAGGCGTGCCGGCGAGGCCCCCCGGCCGGAGGTCACCGACCTGCTGAAGGACGTCGACCGCAGCACCGGCTACGCCCAGGTCACCTGTGCGCCCGGCAGCAGACCGCCGACCTCCCGGACATGCGTGGAACGACCCTGCGCGGGGCCCAACTGGCCGCACGTGACGCGGGGTTACGTCAGCTCGCCGCCGAGCATGCCCGAGACGGTGACCGGACGGGCTCAGCCGCCGTACGCCCCCGAAGCCGTCAGCCGCAGCGCCGTGTCGATCAACGGCACGTGGCTGAACGCCTGCGGGAAGTTGCCCACCTGGCGCTGCAGACGCGGGTCCCACTCCTCGGCGAGCAGGCCGAGGTCGTTGCGCAGCGCGAGGAGCCTCTCGAACAGCTTGCGCGCCTCGTCGACGCGGCCGATCATCGCCAGGTCGTCCGCCATCCAGAACGAGCACGCCAGGAAGGCGCCCTCGTCGCCGGGCAGGCCGTCGACGCCCGCGTGGGCGCCCTCCGTCGGGTAGCGCAGGATGAACCCGTCCGGGGTGGACAGCTCGCGCTGGATCGCCTCGATCGTGCCGATCACCCGCTTGTCGTCCGGCGGCAGGAAGCCCATCTGCGGGATCAGCAGCAGCGAGGCGTCCAGCTCCTGGGAGCCGTAGGACTGCGTGAAGGTGTTGCGCTCCTTGTCGTAGCCCTTCTCGCAGACGTCCCGGTGGATGTCGTCGCGCAGTTCCTTCCAGCGCTCCAGCGGGCCGTCCGCGTCACCGGACTCGATCAGCTTGATGGTGCGGTCCACCGCGACCCAGGCCATCACCTTGGAGTGCACGAAGTGCCGGCGCGGGCCGCGCACCTCCCAGATGCCCTCGTCCGGCTCCTGCCAGTGGTCCTCCAGGTAGCGGATCAGCTTGAGCTGGAGCAGGGCCGCGTAGTCGTTGCGGGCCAGGCCCGTCATGTGCGCCAGGTGCAGGGCCTCGGTGACCTCGCCGTACACGTCCAGCTGGAGCTGGTGCGCGGCGCCGTTGCCCACCCGGACCGGGGCCGAGTTCTCGTAGCCCGGCAGCCAGTCCAGCTCGGCCTCGCCCAGCTCGCGCTCACCGGCGATGCCGTACATGATCTGCAGGTTGTCCGGGTCGCCGGCGACCGCGCGCAGCAGCCACTCGCGCCAGGCGCGGGCCTCCTCGCGGTAGCCGGTGCGCAGCAGGGAGGACAGGGTGATCGCGGCGTCGCGCAGCCAGGTGTAGCGGTAGTCCCAGTTGCGGACCCCGCCGATGTCCTCCGGGAGAGAGGTCGTCGGGGCCGCGACGATGCCGCCGGTGGGGGCGTACGTCAGGGCCTTCAGGGTGATCAGGGAGCGGACCACCGCCTCGCGGTACGGCCCGTGGTACGTGCAGTGCTCGACCCACTCGTGCCAGAACTCCTCCGTCGCCTCCAGCGAGGCCTCCGGCTCCGGCAGCGCCGGGGGCTCCTTGTGCGAGGGCTGCCACGAGATGGTGAACGCGATCCGGTCACCCGGGGCGACCGTGAAGTCGGCGTACGTCGTCAGCGACTTCCCGTAGGTCTCGGCCTCGGTGTCGAACCACACCGAGTCCGGCCCGGCGACCGCCACCGTACGGCCCTCGTGCTTGTGCACCCAGGGCACGACACGGCCGTAGGAGAACCGCATCCGCAGTGCCGAGCGCATAGGCACCCGGCCGGTGACGCCCTCCACGATCCGGATCAGCTGGGGCGCGCCCTCACGCGGGGGCATGAAATCGGTCACGCGGACCGTGCCGCGCGGGGTGTCCCACTCCGACTCCAGGATCAGCGAGTCGCCCCGGTAGCTCCGCCGGGCGGCCGTGGGCGGCGGGCAGTCGGCCGCGTGGGCCGGACCGAGCCGCCAGAAGCCGTGCTCCTCGGTGCCCAGCAGGCCGGCGAAGATGGCATGCGAGTCGAAGCGGGGCAGGCACAGCCAGTCCACCGTGCCATCCCGGCAGACCAGGGCTGCGGTCTGCATGTCTCCGATGAGTGCGTAGTCTTCGATGCGCCCGGCCACGTGCAACTCCAGTCGAACGGCCACGTCGCCCCCGCGCAGGGGGGCTGTCGCTAGTGCGGTCAAGGGGTCGTTGTTATGCGTCGTTGAGCGGTGAAGCAAAGCAGCCCGCCGAGCCCTGAGGCAACACGACAGTCTTTGCTCAACGAACTGCCGCGCTCACGTTGTTCCGGGTGATGGTGGCGGGGGTGTGCCGTCGTTCCGGCCGGGCTCGGCAGCGAGTGTCCGAGCAGGATACGACGCACGTAGATGATCTGCGCGCCCCTCGGGGCAACCCGTGTGGGCCGAACGGGTGAGCAGCGGGTGACAACCCTGTGACCTGTGTGTGCCTGTGGTGACAGGTGTGGCGACCTGCGCTGTCCTGGGCCGGGGGAGCCGCCCTGTTCCGGCGTGACGGAGCCGCCCCGTACCCGGGCGAGCGCGGAGCGTGGCCGGAAGCCATCTGCTCCGGGCGCTGATACCCTGGTAGCCCGTGGACCGGTGGGCCTGAAACCCCCGAACCGCAGCGACGGCACCCCCGGAGGCATCCGGGACGGCAGCCGCACCGCATCACAGACAGCGACCACGGGAGCCCCCTCTTGGCCATGCCGCCGAAATCTACGACGACCAAGCACATCTTCGTCACCGGGGGTGTCGCCTCCTCGCTCGGCAAGGGCCTCACCGCCTCCAGCCTGGGCATGCTGCTCAAGGCCCGCGGCCTGCGCGTCGTGATGCAGAAGCTCGACCCGTACCTGAACGTCGACCCGGGCACGATGAACCCCTTCCAGCACGGTGAGGTGTTCGTCACGAACGACGGCGCCGAGACGGACCTGGACATCGGACACTACGAGCGCTTCCTCGACCGTGACCTGGACGGCACCGCCAATGTCACTACAGGCCAGGTGTACTCGACGGTGATCGCCAAGGAGCGGCGCGGCGAGTACCTGGGCGACACGGTGCAGGTCATCCCGCACATCACCAACGAGATCAAGCACCGGATCCGGCGCATGGCCACCGACGAGGTGGACGTCGTCATCACCGAGGTCGGCGGCACCGTCGGTGACATCGAGTCGCTGCCGTTCCTGGAGACCGTCCGCCAGGTCCGCCACGAGGTCGGCCGGGACAACGTCTTCGTGGTTCATATTTCTCTCCTGCCCTACATCGGGCCCTCCGGCGAGCTGAAGACCAAGCCCACCCAGCACTCCGTCGCCGCGCTGCGCAACATCGGTATCCAGCCCGACGCGATCGTGCTGCGCTGCGACCGCGAGGTCCCGACCGCGATCAAGCGCAAGATCTCGCTGATGTGCGACGTCGACGAGGCCGCCGTGGTCGCCTGCCCCGACGCCCGCTCGATCTACGACATCCCCAAGGTCGTGCACGCCGAGGGCCTGGACGCCTACGTCGTGCGCAAGCTCGACCTGCCGTTCCGCGACGTCGACTGGACGACCTGGGACGACCTGCTGGACCGCGTCCACAACCCCGACCACGAGATCACCCTCGCACTGGTCGGCAAGTACATCGACCTGCCCGACGCCTATCTGTCGGTCACCGAGGCGCTGCGCGCCGGCGGCTTCGCCAACCGCGCCCGCGTGAAGATCAAGTGGGTGACCTCGGACGACTGCAAGACCCCGGCCGGCGCCAAGGCCCAGCTGTCCGACGTGGACGGCATCTGCATCCCGGGCGGCTTCGGCGACCGCGGTGTGCAGGGCAAGGTCGGCGCGATCCGCTACGCCCGCGAGAACCGGATCCCGCTGCTGGGCCTCTGCCTGGGCCTGCAGTGCATCGTGATCGAGGCCGCGCGCAACCTGGCCGACATCCCGGACGCCAACTCCACCGAGTTCGACCCGGCCACCGGTCACCCGGTCATCTCCACCATGGCCGAGCAGCTGGACATCGTCGCCGGCGAGGGCGACATGGGCGGCACCATGCGTCTCGGCATGTACCCGGCGAAGCTCGCCGATGGCTCGATCGTGCGCGAGGTGTACGACGGCAAGGAGTACGTCGAGGAGCGGCACCGTCACCGCTACGAGGTCAACAACGCCTACCGCGCGGAGCTGGAGAAGAAGGCCGGCATCCTCTTCCCGGGCACCTCGCCGGACGGCAAGCTCGTGGAGTACGTGGAGTACCCGCGTGACGTCCACCCCTACCTCGTCGCCACGCAGGCCCACCCCGAGCTGCGCTCGCGGCCGACGCGTCCGCACCCGCTGTTCGCCGGCCTGGTGAAGGCGGCCGTGGAGCGTCAGCAGGCGGCCGACGCTCAGAAGATCTCGAAGTAACACAAGGGTTGTACGGTGGCCGGGGCGCGCGCATTCAGAACGATCGCGTCCCGGCCGCTCGGCGCTGTGGGGAAGGACAGGGCATGACGATCAAGGACACCCCCGAGGAGTGGGAGATCCGGGCGACGGAGACCCCCTTCACGGGCAACAAGACCTCTGTCCGCACGGACGACGTGGTCATGCCCGACGGTTCGGTGGCCCGCCGCGACTACCAGGTCCACCCCGGTTCGGTCGCCGTCCTCGCCCTGGACGAGGAGGACCGGGTGCTGCTGATCAACCAGTACCGCCACCCGGTGCGGCACAAGCTGTGGGAGATCCCGGCCGGCCTGCTCGACGTGCCCGGCGAGAACCCGCTGCACGCCGCCCAGCGCGAGCTGTACGAGGAGGCGCACGTCAAGGCCGAGGACTGGCGGGTGCTGACCGACGTCTACACCACGCCCGGCGGCTGCGACGAGGCCGTACGGATCTTCCTCGCCCGCGATCTGTCCGAGGCCGAGGGCGAGCGCTTCGAGGCGGAGCACGAGGAGACCGACATGGAGCACGCGCGCGTGTCGGTCGAGGAGCTGGTGCGCCGCGTCCTGGCCGGCGATGTGCACAACAACTGCCTGGTCGTCGGCGTCCTCTCCCTGGTGGCCGCGCGCGGCGGGGACGGCCTCGACGCACTCCGCCCGGCCGACGCACCCTGGCCGGCCCGGCCCTTCCAGTCCTGAGCCGCACGCGCCGCCCCGAACCGGACCCGTTCGTCGTACTGGTGTGACGATCGCCTGATCCGATCAGGGGATCTGTCCGTCGCGCTCCGCACGGCGCCTCGCAGAGCGTGAACTAGGCTCTTGCACGCCCGCAGCGGAAGATCCGGCGGGCTTGCGCGTGCGGTGGGACGGGAGTGTGGCCCGTGACGGATCAGGTGGTGCACCCAGGCGGCGTGCGACTGTCGGCGCACGAGGGCACACAAGACCATTTCCTGGGCCGTACAAGGGAGTTGAAGGAGCTGCGCGCCGACATCGAGCGCGCCGGCCTGGACACCCTCTCCGGCCGCAAGGCGCCACGCGCGCGCGTGCTGCTGATCGCGGGCCGCCCCGGCTCCGGCCGGACCGCGCTGGCCGAGGAACTCGTACGACAGGTCGAAGGCCGTTACCCGGACGGGGTGCTGCGGGCCCGGCTCAGCGAGCCCGACGGCACCCCCGTCCCCATCGGGCACGCCGCCCGCGAACTGCTCGCCGCGCTGGAGCTGCCCGCCCCGGCAGGCGCCGCCGAGGACGACCTCACCCAGGCGCTGCGCACCGCCCTCGCCGACCGGCGCGCCCTGCTGCTCCTGGACGACGCGGCCGGCGCCGAGCAGGTCGACGCGCTGCTCCCGGAGGCCCCGGACTGCCTGGTGGTGGCCGTCTCCTCGGGCCCGCTCACCGGCATCGCGGACGTCCGCCCCTGCACGCTCGGCGGCCTGGACACCAAGTCGGCGGTGGAACTCCTCACCCGCTACACCGGCACCGTCCGCATCACGGTCGACCCGCGCTCCGCCGAGAGCCTGGTGGAGGCCTGCCAGGGCTATCCCGCCGCGCTCGTCCTGGCGGGCGGCTGGCTCGCCGCCCGCCCCAAGGCCGCCGTCTCCGACCTCGCCAAACGGCTGCACACGGCCGCCGAGGACGGCCCGGACGGCACCTCGCTGGCCCGCGTCTTCCGGCACGTCCACAGCGAGCTGCCCGGCCCGGCCGCCCGGATGCTGCCGCTGTTCTCCCTCGCCCCGGCCGGCCTGATCGACCCCCACACCGCCTCATCCCTCGCCGGCTGCTCGGTGAGCGCCGCCCGCGCCATCCTGGACGACCTCGTCGCCCTCAGCCTGCTGCGCGCGGTGGACTCCCCGCTGCCCCAGTACGACGTCCCCGGCTGCCTGCACCCGCTGCTGCGCGCCTACGCCCACACCCAGGAGCGCCCCGCGGAGCTGCAACTGGCCCGGGCCCGGATGCTGGAGCGGACCGTACGGCTGCTGCAGGCCTGCCGGGCGATCACCGAGACGGACAGTCCGCAGGCCCGGGAGAAGCTGAACGCGATGCCCCACGAGGTGCGCTTCCCCACCCCGCGGGCGGCCGCCGACTGGCTGCGCATCCGGCGCCCCGCCCTGCTGGCGTCCGCACGTCTGGCAGTGGCCGACGGCGAGCTGGACACCCTCGCCCGGCGGCTGATGTCCCAGCTGGTCAGGGCCATGGTGGCGCACGTCGGCACGCAGTCCGCCGCCCACGACCTGTACGAGGTGCACAGCCTGGTCCTCGACGTCGCCGAGCGGCGCGGGCTGCCCCGTGAGCAGGCCGCGGCCCTGCTGAACCTCGGCGACGTGGACGCGCAGACCGGCCGTACGCAGGATGCGCTGGCACGATATCGGTCGGCCTTGGACGCCGGACGCAGAGCAAATGACCCGTACGCCATCGGTCGCGCAATGGAATCCGTAGGTGGCGCCTACCAGGAGCTCGCGGATCACGACCGGGCCGCGGACTGGTTCGGCCGGGCCCTCGCCGAGCGGCTGGCCCGCGGCGAGCGCGATCAGGCCGCCCGGCTGTACGGCCGGATCGCCACCGCCCACACCTACGCGGGCCGCTACGGCGAGGCCCTCAGGAACTGGCGGGCCGCCGTCGCCGGCTACCGCAGGAGCGGCGATGTCGCCGCCCATGCGCGGGCGTTGAGCGAGCTGGCCCGGGTCCAGGAGTACGCGGGAAGGTTCGAGGAGTCCCTGCGTACCTGCCACGAGGCGGTGGAGTGGGCGCGGCGCGCCGACGACGTCCGGTTGCAGGCCGCGCTGCAGCTCCGGCTCGCCGACACGCTGGAGCACCTGGGTGACCCGACCGCGGCCCGTCTGCACCGCGCGGCGGCCGGGCGCATGCTGGACCAGGAGGCCCCGAACGACGAGACAAGCCCCAAACAGGACGTTGAGGCCTGCGAAATCCGTAGTGCATCCAGTGAAGATTGATGCAATGAAAGGCTAGACACGCGGAACACCTTCATTAAACTGGCTCTGCCGCACGTTCTCCTGCGGTGTCTCCCGGTATGCCCCCGCATGTCTGGGTACGTCTTTAAAGCACCCCCATACCCTCTGAGCCAAGGACCGTGATCTACGTGAAGGTCGGCATCCCCCGCGAGGTCAAGAACAACGAGTTCCGGGTGGCCATCACCCCCGCCGGTGTGCACGAGCTGGTGCGCAACGGGCACCAGGTCGTCATCGAGCGGGGCGCCGGCCTCGGCTCCTCGATCACGGACGAGGAGTACGTCTCCGCCGGTGCCGCGATCCTCGACACCGCCGACGAGGTGTGGGCCACCGCCGACCTGCTGCTGAAGGTCAAGGAGCCCATCGCGGAGGAGTACCACCGTCTCCGCAAGGACCAGATCCTCTTCACCTACCTGCACCTGGCCGCCTCCAAGGAGTGCACGGACGCGCTCATCGAGTCCGGCACCACGGCCATCGCCTACGAGACCGTCGAGCTGCCGAACCGCGCGCTGCCGCTGCTCGCCCCGATGTCCGAGGTCGCGGGCCGTCTCGCCCCGCAGGTCGGCGCCTACCACCTGATGCGCGCGGCCGGCGGCCGTGGCGTGCTGCCGGGCGGCGTCCCGGGCGTGACCCCGGCCAAGTGCGTCGTCATCGGCGGCGGCGTCTCCGGCTGGAACGCCACCCAGGTCGCCGTGGGCATGGGCTTCGACGTGACCCTGCTCGACCGCGACATCAACAAGCTGCGCGAGGCCGACAAGATCTTCGGTACGAAGGTCAAGGCGATCATGTCCAACTCCTTCGAGCTGGAGAAGGCCGTTCTCGACGCCGACCTCGTCATCGGCGCGGTCCTCATCCCGGGCGCCAAGGCCCCGAAGCTGGTCACCAACGAGCTGGTGGCCCGCATGAAGCCCGGAAGTGTCCTTGTCGACATCGCGATCGACCAGGGCGGCTGCTTCGAGGACTCCCACCCGACCACGCACGCCGAGCCGACCTTCCAGGTGCACAACTCGGTCTTCTACTGCGTCGCCAACATGCCCGGCGCGGTGCCCAACACCTCCACCAACGCCCTCACCAACGCGACGCTTCCCTACATCGTCTCCCTCGCCAACAACGGCTGGGCCGAGGCGCTGCGCCGCGACGCCGCGCTCGCCAAGGGTCTCAACACCCATGAGGGCAAGGTCGTTTACAAGGAGGTCGCCGAGGCCCACGGCCTGGAGCACGTGGAGCTGGAGACCCTGCTCGGCTGATGTAAAAGGCGATTCGTCAACACGACTCGTCAACAGCACGCACCCGGCCGGACCTTGCCCGACAAGGTCCGGCCGGATGTGTGTATGGTCACTTGGCGACTCTTGGTCAACTCGCCTCGAACGCAACCCTTCGACCGATTCGTACACCGGTGAAACCTGCTGTGCGACGGCCGTACGCCCTTGACAGCGAGATGTTTCATTGCCGACACATCCTGCCGGGTCCGGCGGATTGTGTTGCTGCGGACCGCCGACACGCCATAGAGTCGCCAACCGTCGGCATGGTGCCACGCTGACCTTGTCTAGAAGTTTCCTGGTCACCAAGGAGGTAAGACGACTTGTGAATGAGTCGACATTTTCTCCCGGGGGTGGTCAACCAGGAATGCCGATCCGGGGCCAGGGCCCCGCGGGATTCGAGGCTGTCGGCTCCGTAGCTGTGCGCACCTTCGCAGCCCACCAGAGTTCCGGTCCGCAGGTGGCCGGGACAGCACACCAGAGCATGGATGGCCATCACGTGAACGCCATGGCCGGCGACGGAAGTGGCGCGCCCCACAACCACTTCGCCGACTACGACGAACTGCCCGAGGGGCACTTCTACGACCCCGACGCCGAGTACGAGCCCGATCCGGAGTACGCGGCCACGCTCGCGCCCGACGCGGCCCGCCAGCGCCGCGAGCGCGTCGGCCCGACCGGACGCCCGCTGCCGTACTTCCCGATCCCGGGCCCGCTGACCGACCACGGCCCCGCGAAGATCATCGCGATGTGCAACCAGAAGGGCGGCGTGGGCAAGACGACGTCGACCATCAACCTGGGTGCCGCGCTCGCGGAGTACGGCCGGCGGGTGCTGCTCGTGGACTTCGACCCGCAGGGCGCGCTGTCGGTGGGACTCGGCGTCAACCCCATGGAACTCGACCTGACGGTCTACAACCTGCTCATGGAGCGGGGCATGTCCGCGGACGAGGTCCTGCTGAAGACGGCGGTCCCCAACATGGACCTGCTGCCCTCCAACATCGACCTGTCGGCCGCCGAGGTCCAGCTGGTCTCCGAGGTCGCCCGCGAGTCGACGCTGCAGCGGGCCCTGAAGCCGCTGCTGTCCGACTACGACTACATCGTGATCGACTGCCAGCCCTCGCTCGGCCTGCTCACCGTCAACGCCCTGACGGCCGCTCACAAGGTGATCGTGCCGCTGGAGTGCGAGTTCTTCGCCCTGCGCGGTGTGGCCCTGCTGACCGAGACCATCGAGAAGGTCCAGGAGCGGCTCAACCCCGAGCTCGAACTGGACGGCATCCTCGCCACGATGTACGACTCGCGCACGGTCCACAGCCGTGAGGTCCTGGCCCGTGTGGTCGAGGCGTTCGACGACCACGTCTACCACACGGTCATCGGCCGCACGGTCCGCTTCCCGGAGACCACGGTCGCCGGTGAGCCGATCACCACTTACGCCTCCAACTCCGTCGGTGCCGCCGCCTATCGCCAGCTCGCCAGGGAGGTGCTCGCCCGGTGTCACGCCGAGTGAGTCTGCCCGGGGCCGACGAACTCTTCCGTACGACAGGGGGGATGGCGCTTCAGCCGTCGACTCCTCGGCGCGCGGCGGGTGGTGAGGCCCGGGTGCCGGCTCCCGCGGGGGAGAGCGACGACGTGGCCGCCGCCGAGGACGCACCGCAGTCGGTGCCGGTCCAGGGCGGCGACGGCGAGGGCGCAGAGCATGTCGCGGCGGAGGCCGAGCAGGACGGGGCCGGCGAGTCCCGCACCCGCCCGGCGCGTCGGCAGGCGGCGCAGGAAGGTTCTGGCGCACCCTCCGCCGCGGCGCCGCGGAAGCGGGGACGGTCTGCGTCGCGGCGGCCCAGCGGCCGCGAGCGGCACGACGAGAAGATCACGGTGTATGTGTCGGCCGAGGAGCTGATGGACCTCGAACACGCCCGTCTGGTGCTCCGCGGCGAGCACGGACTGGCGGTCGACCGCGGGCGCATCGTCCGCGAGGCGGTGGCCGTGGTCCTGGCCGACCTGGAGTCCCGCGGGGACGCGAGCATCCTCGTACGCCGGCTGCGGGGGCGGTAGGGGTAGCCTGCGGGGGCTATGACCTCGAACGACGTTCCCCTCCCCGGCACCGGCGCCGGCCGTCGGCGTGCGCTGGGGCGGGGTCCAGGGGTTCCGACGGCGGCGCCGGAGACCGAGCCGGCGCGGGCCGATGGGCACGGCGGCCTGCCGGCAGAGGCACCCGGAGCCTCCCCACCCGAGGAACCGGCGTCCGCGCCGCCCGAAGAACCGACAACCGCCGAACCGGAAGCGCCGGCCGTCGCCGAGCGCGAAGCTCCCGCAGTCGCCGAGCCCGAAGCTCCTGTAGCTGCCGACTCCGAAGGGTCCGCGCCCGCTGGGCCGGAGGCGTTGGTGGCCGCCGGGCGTGAAGCCCTAGTAGCCGCCGGGCCGGAAGCTTTCGCAGTCGCCGAGCCAGAGGCTCCCGCAGTGGGCGAGCCGGGAGGGCCCGTGGCTGCCGACTCCGAAGGGTCCGCACCAGCCGGGCCGGAGGCGCTGGTGGCCGCCGGGCGTGAAGCCTTCGCAGTCGCCGGGCCGGAAGCGTCCGTGTTCGCCGGTGCCGGGGTGGCCGCAGTTGGTGAAGCCGGGGAGAGCGCGGAGCCCCAGGGGGCCGCCGACGGGGTCTTCAAGGTGCGGCTCGCCAACTTCGAGGGGCCCTTCGATCTGCTCCTCCAGCTGATCTCCCGGCACAAGCTGGACGTCACCGAGGTCGCCCTCTCCAAGGTCACCGACGAGTTCATGGCGCACATCCGGGCCATGGGACCCGACTGGGACCTGGATCAGACCACGGAGTTCCTCGTCGTCGCGGCCACGCTGCTCGACCTGAAGGCGGCCCGGCTGCTGCCCGCCGCCGAGGTCGAGGACGAGGCCGACCTGGCGCTGCTGGAGGCGCGGGACCTGCTGTTCGCGCGGCTGCTGCAGTACCGCGCCTACAAACAGATCGCGGACATCTTCAACCAGCGGCTCGATGACGAGGCCCGCCGCTGGCCCCGTACCGTCGGCCTGGAACCGCACCACGCCGAGCTGCTGCCCGAGGTCGTCATCAGCATCGGCCCCGAGGGTTTCGCCAGGCTCGCGGTCAAGGCGATGCAGCCCAGGCCCAAGCCGCAGGTCTACGTCGACCACATCCACGCCCCGCTGGTCAGCGTGCAGGAACAGGCCGGAATCGTGGTCGCACGGCTGAAGGAGCTGGGCGAGGCCAGCTTCCGCGCGCTGGTGGAGGACACCGACGACACCCTCACCGTCGTGGCCCGGTTCCTCGCCCTGCTGGAGCTGTACCGCGAGAAGGCCGTCGCCCTGGAGCAGGAGACCGCGCTCGGCGAGCTGCTCGTGCGCTGGACCGGCGGGGACACCGACACCGCACCGATGGTCACCGACGAGTTCGACCGGCCGCCCGAGCAGCCCAAGGAGGAGAAGAAGGCATGAGCGAGACCACAGAGCTCCCCCCGGGGCTGCGCGGCGCCGCCGACCTCGACCTCAAGCCCGCCCTGGAGGCGATGCTCATGGTCGTGGACGAGCCCGCGACCGAGGAGCACCTGGCCAAGCTGCTGGAACGGCCGAAACGGCGGGTCGCGGACGCGCTGCGGGAGCTGGCCGACGAGTACACCGTGCAGGGCCGCGGCTTCGAGCTGCGGTACGTCGCGGGCGGCTGGCGTTTCTACACCCGGGCCGAGTACGCGCCCGCCGTCGAGCGGCTGGTCCTGGACGGCCAGACCGCCCGGCTCACCCAGGCCGCGCTGGAGACCCTCGCGGTCGTCGCCTACCGCCAGCCGGTCAGCCGCAGCCGCGTCTCCGCCGTACGCGGAGTCAACTGCGACGGTGTGATGCGTACCCTCCTGCAACGGGGTCTGGTCGAGGAGGCGGGCACGGAACCCGAAACAGGTGCGATCCTGTACAGGACGACGAACTACTTCCTGGAGCGGATGGGCCTGCGCGGCCTGGACGAGCTTCCGGAGCTCGCGCCCTTCCTCCCGGAGGCGGAGGCGATCGAGGCCGAGACCCAGGAAGGGGTGCCGTCGTTCGACCCGGACGCGCCCGACGCGCCCGGTGCTCAGGACGCAGACGACTAAGACGGAAACCTTGATGCGAAGCAGCGGCAGCGGCAGGAACAGCGGCGGGCGCGGTAACTACCGCGGCGCCGGCAACAACCGGGACGAGCGGCAGGGGCAGGGCCGTCCCCGCAAGCCCCGCCCCGAGGAGCGCCGCTACGACGTGGGCCCCGGCGCCTCCCAGGAGGGCCCCAAGTCCGGGCGCGGCGGCACCGCGCGCGGCGGCGCCAAGGGCGGCCCGAAGAAGCCCCAGCAGTCCGGCCGTACGGCCCCCGCGCGCTCGCGTGAGTACGAGACGCGCGTCGAGGAGCGCAACCGGGAGCGCTACGCCGGCAAGAAGGACGTCAAGCTCCCCAAGACCTTCCCGGGTGCCGAGCAGGAGGGCGAGCGGCTGCAGAAGGTCCTCGCGCGCGCCGGCTACGGCTCGCGCCGGGCCTGCGAGGAGCTGATCGAGCAGGCGCGGGTGGAGGTCAACGGCGAGATCGTCCTGGAGCAGGGCCGCCGGGTCGACCCGGAGAAGGACGAGGTCAAGGTCGACGGCCTGACCGTCGCGACGCAGTCGTACCAGTTCTTCTCGCTGAACAAGCCGGCGGGCGTGGTGTCCACCATGGAGGACCCGGAGGGGCGGCAGTGCCTCGGGGACTACGTCACCAACCGCGAGACCCGGCTGTTCCACGTGGGCCGGCTGGACACCGAGACCGAGGGCGTCATCCTGCTCACCAACCACGGTGAGCTGGCGCACCGCCTGACCCACCCCAAGTACGGCGTGAAGAAGACCTACCTCGCGGCGATCGTCGGCCCGATCCCGCGCGACCTGGGCAAGCGCCTGAAGGACGGCATCCAGCTGGAGGACGGCTACGCGCGCGCGGACCACTTCCGGGTCGTGGAGCAGACCGGCAAGAACTACCTGGTCGAGGTGACCCTGCACGAGGGCCGCAAGCACATCGTGCGGCGCATGCTCGCGGAGGCCGGCTTCCCGGTCGAGAAGCTGGTCCGTACCGCCTTCGGGCCGATCACCCTCGGCGACCAGAAGTCGGGCTGGCTGCGGCGCCTGTCGAACACGGAGGTCGGGATGCTGATGAAGGAAGTCGACCTCTAAAACGCCTTGCCGCGATCACCATCCGCCTTTATTGTCAGAGTGACGATAAAGGGGGATGGTGATCCTATGTCCAAGCGCGCCGCCACCGGGGCACTCCTGGGCCTCGCCCTCGGGGACGCCCTCGGCTTCCCGACCGAGTTCAACGACGTACCGTCGATCCTCGCCAAGTGCGGGCCCTGGCGGGAGATGGAGCTGCCGCGGCGCGCCTTCGTCTCCGACGACACCCAGATGACCCTCGCCGTCGGACGCGGGCTCAGGACGGCCATGGACCGCGGGTACCTCGCGCCGAAGCGGCTGGAGCGGCCGCTGCGCGAGGAGTTCGTGGACTGGTACCACTCCCCGGACAACAACCGCGCCCCCGGCCGCACCTGCCTGACCGCGTGCGCCCTGCTGAAGGAGGAGGGCCGGGCCTGGCAGGACGCCAGCCAGGTCGGTTCCAAGGGCTGCGGTGCCAACATGCGGGTCGCCCCCGTCGGCCTCGCCCCAGGCCTCGGCGACGAACAGCGCGCCGGCGCCGCCCAGTTGCAGTCCGCGCTCACCCACGGCCATCCGACCGCACTCGCCGCCTCGGACCTGACCGCCCGCGCGGTCCACCTGCTCGCCCGGGGCACCGACCCGACGGGCCTGGTCGGCCAACTGCGCTCGTACGCCCTCGACCACCGCACGCACTACGACCACACCTGGCTCGGCGACCTGTGGACCCGCTCGCAGGACCCCAGCCCCGAGCACTTCATCGCGCGTGGCTGGGACGAGTGCCTCGCCGTCCTCGACCGGCTCCAGCAGGCCGTGCGGACCGTCTCCCCGGAGACCGACCCGTGTCTGGCCACCGGCGCGGGCTGGATCGCCGAGGAGGCCCTCGCCACCGGGCTGCTGTGCTTCCTGCTCTTCCCCGACGAGCCCGTCACCGCCCTGCGCCGGGCCGCCTGCTCCTCCGGCGACTCCGACTCCATCGCCTGCCTCACCGGCGCGTTCGCGGGTGCCTGGCTGGGCGAACAGGCCTGGCCGGCCGACTGGGCGGAGCGGATCGAGTACCGGGGCGATCTGTCGGCCCTGGGAGCACTCTGGGACGCTTAGGCCCATGATCGACGACCTCGACATCGACCTGAAGCCCGTGGTCGCGGAACAGCCCGACCCCCTGCTGTTCGCGACCGTCTCCGGAGCCCATCTGTACGGTTTCCCCTCGCAGGACTCGGACGTGGACCTGCGGGGCGTCCATCTGCTCCCGGCGGCCGACCTCGTCGGGCTGCGCGAGCCGGAGGAGACCCGCTCCCGGGCCTGGGTGCGCTACGGCGTCGAACTGGACCTCGTCACCCACGATCTGCGCAAGTTCGTACGGCTGATGCTGCGCCGCAACGGCTATGTGCTCGAGCAGCTGCTCTCGCCGCTGGTCGTGCACACCGGGGACGCGCACCGGGAGCTCGCCGCGCTCGCCCCCGGCGTCCTCACCAGCCACCACGCCCACCACTACCGGGGGTTCGCAGTGACCCAGTGGCGGCTGTTCGAGAAGACGGGCGAACTCAAGCCGCTGCTCTACACGTTCCGGGTGCTGCTCACCGGCATCCACCTCATGCGCAGCGGGGAGGTCCGGGCGCACCTGCCCACGCTCCTGGAGCAGCTCGACGCCCCCGGCTATCTGCCCGAGCTGATAGCCGCCAAGGCGGAGCGGGAGCACGGCAGCGCCACCGTCCCGCACGCGCGTGTGGAGGCCGACGTGGAACGGCTGCACGCCGAGCTCGACGAGGCCCGGTCCACCTCGTCCCTCCCGGACACGCCGACCGTGTACGACGCCCTGCACGACTTCGTGGTCCGGGTCCGCCTGGCGGGCTGAGCGGGGCGAGTCAGGAGCGTGGCCCTGTGGCCGACAGGTCCGCGGGGCCGCTGTGACGAGGGAGTGCGTGCGGGCGAATGGGGCGTGAGCAGACACGCCCGCCGGACCGGCAGCGGTCAGGAGACGCCACCCACCGGAACGGGACGGCGGCGCCGCACCTCGCACGCCCGGGCCCAGCGGGCCCGCCGGAACCGCACGCGAGCGACACCTTCGGCCCGCTCGCGCCGCATGCAGGAATCAACCACCAGCCGCCGCGACCAGGCACAGGCGGCATCGCGAGTCAGCCCGGACCGCGCCGGACGTGGTGGCCGGGGGCTGCGGTTACCGCAGGTCCGGTGCCGTGGCGGCGAGTGCGTCGTACGCCGAGGCCCGGCGGGTTCGGTGGAGGAAGTCGGCCACCCGTGCCTCGTCCGGGTCGGGCGGGAGCGGGGTGTGGTGCAGGGCCTGTTCCGTCTCCGTCCCCAGCCGGGCCATCCACCTCTCGACCTCGGCCCAGGGGACCTCGCCCCGCTTCACCGCGAGCAGCGGATCCCGCTGGTCGCCGACGTCGATCCGCAGTTCGCCGGTGCGCAGCAGGTCACGGGCGCTCGTCAGCAGGCGCAGCAGGTGCATGGCGTGCTTCCACCGCGGGACGCCGCGGGTGCGGACGTCGGCGTCGAGCTTCCTGCGCTGGCCGAGGGCGTAGCGGGTGAAGGTGTCGTAGGCCCGGCGGGAGAGGAAGGCCCCGCGCAGGGACAGCAGCTCCCGGCCGGTGTCGTCCACCTGCTCCACCAGCGGGGAGTGCAGGCACTCCAGGATGTTCGGGTTGCCGCGCAGCGCCAGCTCGCAGAACCGCTCCAGCTCCCAGGAGAACTGCTCCTCGCCCGGCCCCTCCACGTGCATCGGCGGTTTCTCGAACCGCCAGAACAAGGGGGTGGGGGCGAGGAACACACCCCGCCGGTCGGTGTCGCTCGTGTCCGTCGCCAGACCGAAGGCCCGCGAACCCATGACACAGGCGTAGACGGTGTGGTCGCGTACCAGGGTCTCGGGCTGCATGCCCGGAGCGTACGCCGACCCCTCACGTCAGTTTGATCGAATTTCCCTGCACCTTGATCGACTTCGCCGGAAGCGGCCTTTTCGCAGGCCCGTGCGCCACCGAGCCGTCGGCGATGTGGAACTTGCTGCCGTGACAGGGGCAGTCGATCGTGCCGTTCGCGACCTTGCTCACCGTGCAGCCCAGGTGCGTGCAGATCGCCGAGAAGGCCTTGAAGTCGCCCTTCTTCGGCTGGGTGACGACGACCTTCTTGTCCTTGAAGATCTTGCCGCCGCCCTCCGGGATGTCCTTGGTGCTGCCCAGATCTCCGCCACTGGCTCCGTCGGCGTTGCCGCCACATGCCGCGACCGGTGCGACGACCGCCGCCGCGCCCGTCGCCAGAACCGTGCGCCGCGTCGCGCCCTCGGTCATGCCAGCCTCCGTACAGAAGTCGAAATCGGTAGGTACCTGATGATTCGCATCGTCTCAGCGATCGGGCGCCGTGCGCTCCCTCCGCGCTGGCTGACTACGCTGGACGGACCAAGAACAGATCCGCATGTCAGCAGGGAGCAGCGCCGTGGCGGTACGAGCGGTCCGGGGGGCCGTCCAACTGGAGCGGGACGAGGCCGGGCACATGGACGAGCAGGTCGGAGCCCTGCTCACCGCGGTCCTGGAGCGGAACGGACTGACCGCCGACGACCTGATCAGCATCTGGTTCACGGCCACCCCCGACCTGCACAGCGACTTCCCGGCCGCCGCCGCCCGCAAGATCGGCATCGTCGACGTGCCGCTGATCTGCGCCCAGGAACTGGACATCGAGGGCGCGATGCCCCGGGTCGTACGGCTGCTCGCGCACATCGAGTCGGACAGGCACCGCTCCGAGATCAACCACGTCTACCTCGGCGCCGCGGCCGCCCTGCGCAAGGACATCGCCCAGTGAGAACCGCACTCGTCATCGGCACCGGCCTCATCGGCACCTCCGCCGCCCTGGCCCTCGTCCAGCGCGGCGTCACCGTCCACCTCGCCGACCACGACCCCGAGCAGGCCCGTACGGCCGCCGCGCTGGGCGCCGGCACCGACGAGGCCCCCGGGGGCCCGGTCGACCTGGTGATCGTGGCGGCCCCGCCCGCCCATGTGGCCGGCGTCCTCGCCGACGCCATGCGCCGGGGTGTGGCCCGCGGCTATGTCGACGTGGCCAGCGTCAAGGGCGGACCGCGCCGTGAGCTTCAGGCGCTCGGCCTGGACCTGTCGGCGTACATCGGCACGCACCCCATGTCCGGCCGGGAGAAGTCCGGCCCGCTGGCCGCGACGGCCGACCTCTTCGAGGGCCGCCCCTGGGTGCTCACCCCGACCCGGGACACCGACACCGAGGTGCTCAACCTCGCCCTGGAGCTGGTCTCGCACTGCCGGGCCGTACCGGTCGTCATGGACGCCGACGCCCACGACCGCGCCGTCGCCCTCGTCTCCCACATGCCCCACCTGGTGTCCAGCATGGTCGCCGCGCGCCTGGAGAACGCCGAGGAGGCCGCCGTACGGCTGTGTGGGCAGGGCATCCGGGACGTGACCCGGATCGCCGCCTCCGACCCGCGGATGTGGATCGACATCCTCTCCGCGAACCCGGGACCGGTCGCCGACCTGCTCTCCGACGTCGCCGCCGACCTGGGCGAGACCGTCGAGGCGCTGCGCGCCCTGCAGTCCTCCGACGAGGCCAAGCGGCGCGAGGGCACCGCCGGCATCGAGGACGTGCTGCGCCGCGGGAACGCCGGTCAGGTGCGGGTGCCCGGCAAGCACGGGTCCGCCCCACGGGTCTACGAGACCGTCGTCGTCCTCATCGACGACCAGCCCGGCCAGCTCGCCCGGATCTTCGCCGATGCGGGCCGGGCGGGGGTCAACATCGAGGACGTCCGCATCGAGCACGCGACGGGGCAGCAGGCCGGCCTGGTCCAGCTGAGCGTGGAGCCCAGGACGGCGCCGGTGCTGACGGAGGCGCTGCGGGAGCGGGGCTGGGCGCTGCGGCAGTAAAGGCGGCCGCACGCGTCCGGACGAGTGACCCGCACCCAGTAACCTTGTGCAGGGCGCTCTTGCCCCCGCACCCGCCCACACCGCACCAGGAAGGTGTCCCTCCGTGGAAAACGGCGCCGCCCCGACCGCCAAGCCCGTGATCGTCGCGATCGACGGCCCCTCCGGCACGGGCAAGTCGAGCACGTCGAAGGCCGTCGCCGCGCAGCTCGGCCTGAGCTACCTGGACACCGGCGCCCAGTACCGGGCGATCACCTGGTGGATGGTGAACAACGGCATCGACCTTGAGGACCCGACCGCCATCGCGGCTGTCACGGGCAAGCCGGAGATCGTCTCCGGCACCGACCCGGCCGCCCCGGCCATCACGGTCGACGGCGTCGACGTGGCCGGCCCGATCCGCACCCAGGAGGTCACCTCCAAGGTCAGCGCGGTCAGCGCGGTGCCCGAGGTGCGCTCCCGGATCACCGAGCTGCAGCGCTCGATCGCCGCCGGCGCCGAGAACGGCATCGTGGTCGAGGGCCGCGACATCGGTACGACCGTCCTCCCGGACGCCGACCTGAAGATCTTCCTCACCGCCTCCTCGGAGGCCCGCGCGGCCCGCCGCAGCGGCGAGCTGAAGGGCGCCGACATCCACGCCACCCGCGAGGCCCTGATCAAGCGGGACGCGGCCGACTCCTCCCGGAAGGCCTCGCCGCTCGCCAAGGCCGGCGACGCGGTCGAGGTGGACACCACCGAGCTGACCCTCGCCCAGGTCATCGAGTGCGTCGTCACCCTGGTCGAGGAGAAGCGGGCCGGGAAGTGAGCCTTCCCGCAGCTCCTTCGGAGAAGCTGCCCTCGCGGCGGGGCGCCGAGGTCGGGCGGCGCATCGGCGTGGGCCTGATGCACGGGCTGTTCAGGCCGCGCGTGCTCGGCGCCTGGAAGGTGCCCGCGAGCGGCCCGGTGATCTTCGCCGTGAACCACTCGCACAACGTCGACGGCCCGATGGTCATGGGCGTGGCACCCCGGCCGACGCACTTCCTGATCAAGAAGGAGGCGTTCGTCGGCCCGCTGGACCCCTTCCTGACCGGCATCGGCCAGGTGAAGGTGGACCGCGCCGCCGCCGACCGCACCGCGATCACCCGGGCCCTCGGGGTCCTGGAGGCCGGCGGAGTGCTGGGCATCTTCCCGGAGGGCACCCGGGGCGAGGGCGACTTCGCGTCGCTGCGCGCCGGGCTCGCCTACTTCGCCGTACGCAGCGGGGCGCCGATCGTCCCCATCGCCGTACTGGGAAGCTCCGAGAAACGGGGACGGTTGATAAAGGCGCTGCCCCCGTTGCGTTCCCGCATCGACGTCGTCTTCGGCGAGCCCTTCGACGCGGGCGACGGAAGCGGCCGGCGTACGCGCAGGGCGCTGGACGAGGCGACCGAGCGCATCCAGAAGCAGCTCACCAGCCACCTGGAAAACGCCAGGCGCCTCACCGGGCGCCAGGCGACACTTGAGTAGTGGATCAGCCCACCGGGGTGCATCCCGTCAGGGCCTGTTCCACCGATCACCACAATGAACGACGAGGTACGGACTACATGAACGACGACATCCAGCCCGGCGACTCGGCTGAGCACGAGTACGACCACGGGGCTCTCGGCGACGCCGAGTACGCGGAGTTCATGGAGCTCGCCGCGGAAGAGGGCTTCGACATCGAGGACGTCGAGGGCGCCATCGAGGCGGCGGGCCACGGTCCGCTGCCCGTGCTCGCCGTCGTCGGCCGCCCCAATGTCGGCAAGTCGACCCTGGTGAACCGGATCATCGGCCGCCGTGAGGCGGTCGTCGAGGACAAGCCGGGCGTCACCCGCGACCGCGTCACCTACGAGGCCGAATGGGCCGGCCGCCGCTTCAAGGTCGTCGACACCGGCGGCTGGGAGCAGGACGTCCTCGGCATCGACGCCTCCGTGGCCGCCCAGGCCGAGTACGCGATCGAGGCGGCCGACGCGGTCGTCTTCGTCGTGGACGCCAAGGTCGGCGCGACCGACACCGACGAGGCGGTCGTACGGCTGCTGCGCAAGGCCGGCAAGCCGGTCGTGCTGTGCGCCAACAAGGTCGACGGCCCGAGCGGCGAGGCCGACGCGGCCTATCTGTGGAGCCTCGGCCTCGGCGAACCGCACCCCGTCTCGGCGCTGCACGGCCGTGGCACCGGCGACATGCTGGACGCCGTGCTCGAGGTGCTGCCGGCCGCGCCGCGCCAGACCTTCGGCGGGGGCGGCATCGGCGGCCCGCGCCGGATCGCCCTCATCGGCCGGCCGAACGTCGGCAAGTCCTCCCTGCTGAACAAGGTGGCGGGCGAGGAGCGCGTCGTCGTCAACGAACTGGCGGGCACCACCCGCGACCCGGTCGACGAGCTGATCGAACTGGGCGGCGTGACCTGGAAGTTCGTCGACACGGCGGGCATCCGCAAGCGCGTCCACCTCCAGCAGGGCGCCGACTACTACGCCTCCCTGCGCACGGCGGCGGCCGTGGAGAAGGCGGAGGTCGCCGTCATCCTGATCGACGCCTCCGAGAACATCTCCGTGCAGGACCAGCGGATCGTCACCATGGCCGTCGAGGCGGGCCGCGCGGTCGTCATCGCCTACAACAAGTGGGACACCCTCGACGAGGAGCGCCGCTACTACCTGGAGCGGGAGATCGAGACCGAGCTGGGCCAGGTCGCCTGGGCCCCGCGCGTGAACGTCTCGGCGCGCACCGGCCGCCACATGGAGAAGCTGGTCCCGGCCATCGAGACCGCGCTGGCCGGCTGGGAGACCCGCGTCCCCACCGGGCGCCTGAACGCCTTCCTCGGCGAGCTGGTCTCCGCCCACCCGCACCCGATCCGGGGCGGCAAGCAGCCGCGCATCCTGTTCGGCACCCAGGCCGGCACCAAGCCCCCGCGCTTCGTCCTCTTCGCCTCCGGCTTCATCGAGGCGGGCTACCGGCGCTTCATCGAGCGCCGCCTGCGCGAGGAGTTCGGCTTCGAGGGCACCCCGATCCACATCTCCGTGCGGGTGCGCGAGAAGCGCGGGGCGAAGAAGAAGTAACGGCGGTACGACGTCAAGGGCGGCCCCTGGAGATCCAGGTGCCGCCCTTCACCGTGCGCGGGTCACACGCCCCGGCGCGGCCCTGGAGGCAGCGCCGCCGGAACATGCTGCATCCCGGTGTCCTGCTGCCGCCCGAGGCCGCCGACCCGCTGCCACTGCGACTGCTGCCGCGCGCTGTAGGCCCCGGCGCTGTAGGCGCTGTACGAGCTGCTGAACGACCCCGGCCGGTGGCCGCCGTACGGGCCGGTGGCATAGGTGCCCGTACGGTCCTGCAGGAGACCGAAGGGACTGAACCTCAGCCCCTCCTCCCCGCTGCGGTCACCGGGCAACGTGCGGAAGGTCTTGACCCACTCCGCGTAGAGCATGTCGTAGATCGGCGTCGCCGAGGCGCTCCCGACCCCGTCCTGCGTCGTCCGAGCGGACGGAACGGAGCCGAAGGCGGACCGGCGTGGGGGAGGAATGTCGTATGCGTGCACGTGTGTCCAAACGACCGGGGCGTCAAAGAGATGCGGTTGTGCAACCCCCTGGGGGGTGCCGGGGCGCCGGCGACGCGCAACCCTCGTCCCTCGGGCGGGATGATCAGGTACCCGCGAGCGGAAGCGCCGCCGCGACCAGCTTCCCGCTGGCCGCGGCCTTGTCGAGGGACTCCCGCAGCAGATCCTCCCGCGGCTGCCGCCCGATCGACCCCACCGGCGCCGCGAACAGCAGAACCTGCTGGTGCTTGTTCGCGGCGGCCCGCCAGCTGTCCGTGACCTGCAGCGGCTGATGCGCCTGCCACCAGGCGACCGGCTGCCCGCCGTGCGCCGAGGGCTGCAGCACCGCGTGCAGCCGGCCCACGGCCAGCAGGACCGACCAGCCGTGCAGCACCGGCGGCACGGACGCCAGCTCCGTCAGCGGCATGAACCCCTGTTCGATGAGGAGCGGGAGGAAGTCGTCGCCGGCGCCGGTGGAGCCCGGGCGCACGATCGGCGAGGTGGGCTCGACGACGAGCGCGGGGTGCAGTTCGCCCTCGATCAGGACGAGCCCGCTGGTCACGCCGAGCACCGCCTGCTCGGGCGCGGCCTGTCGCGGCTCGCCCGGGGCGGCGCCGACGCCGCCGATGGACCGGACGGCACCCTGCAGCTGCTCCTCGGTGACCTGTACGACCTGCGAGGGCAGGCAGCTGGCGTGGGCGAAGGCGAGGACGGCGGTCTCGTCGCCGACGAACAGAACGGTGCTGGTGCGCTCCTGCTCGGAGTCGCCCGGGGTGCGGCAGGACGTGCAGTCGTAACTGCCCGGGGCGTTCTCTCCGGCGAGCAGCCGGTCGGCTTCTTCGTCGCCGATCTCGGCGCGTACGGCGTCACTGACGTCGAGCATGCGCGGCACGATGGCTCCCTCGGGATGCGTGCTGGGGTCGGCCGGGTGGCTCCCGGCCGCTGAGTTCCGGGGTCCCGGGCTCATGAAGAAGACAACGGACGTCCTGTGGTGGGAGTCACGCCCCGGGTGCGACCGGTTCGAACCAACCAGCGCATACGGTCACCGCCGGTCCGGAATGTGCTACTCACGGTCAACTCGTGGCCGCCTCAAGGAACTTGACGGGGTGAAGTGAATCACAGATCGCTCCTGCCGTTGGTCGACAAATCCGGAAATCAGAGAATGTAGTGGGTGGCCGAAAATCGCCGATACCCGCGGTAACCGGCAACTGGCCTGGAATGACAAGGAGTTGGTTGATTCCGACCGCTCGTCCTCCCTACATTCCTCCGCCGTGTGCAACGAGCACCGCTCGGGTACGTCCGACACCCGGCACCGGCACAGCACCACCGCCGGCACCGGTCACGCGGACGGGGCGGGCACGAGCAACCGCGCTCCTGCGCGGCGAGCCGTGCTCCGCCCGGGGGAACCCGGGTTCGTGGAGAGGGAATTACATGTCCGAGTGTGCCGATACCACCCGCAACACCGCCCGTCCCGACGGCGCCCGCAAGGGCCGTACCACGGCCGCGCTGGCCGGGGCCGCGCTGCTGGCCCCGCTGGGACTGCTGGCCGCCACCGGCAACGCCGTCGCGGCGGACAACGGAGTGTGGGACCGCATCGCCCAGTGCGAGAGCGGCGGCAACTGGCACATCAACACCGGCAACGGCTACTACGGCGGGCTCCAGTTCTCCGCCGGCACCTGGCGCGCGTACGGCGGCACCGCCTACGCCCCGACGGCCGACCAGGCCTCCAGGGAAGCGCAGATCGCCGTCGCCACCAAGGTCCAGCAGGCCCAGGGCTGGGGCGCCTGGCCGGTCTGCTCGGGCCGCGCGGGAGCCTCCGGCGCCGCCCCGGCGTCCGCGACCACCGGTACGAGCGTCGACAAGGGCAGCGTGACGACGAAGTCCGCCCCGGCGAAGGCACCGCAACGTCCGGCCGGCCACACCAACCGCAGCGAGTCCCGCGGCACGGGTGACTACACCGTCCGCGAGGGCGACACCCTGAGCGCCATCGCCGAGCGGCACGGCACCACCTGGCAGCGGATCTACGCCGGCAACAAGAAGGTCATCGGCGACGACCCGAACCTGATCGTGCCCGGCCAGCGCCTCGCGCTCTGAGCACCGGGCACCCGCGCAGAACAGCCGCTGTCCGTCGAGGACAGCGGCTGTCCGCGGTCCCTGACAGACTCGGCCCCATGTTGGAGACCTCGGCACGTCTGCTGCGGCTGCTCTCGCTGCTCCAGGCCCACCGCGAGTGGTCCGGCGCCGAACTCGCCGACCGGCTCGGCGTCACGACGCGCACGGTCCGCCGGGACGTGGACCGGCTGCGCGAGCTCGGCTACCCGGTCAACGCCAGCCCCGGCACCGGCGGCGGCTACCAGCTGGGCGCGGGCGCCGCACTCCCGCCGCTGCTGCTGGACGACGACGAGGCCGTGGCCGTCGCCGTCGGCCTGCGCACCGCCGCCGGGCAGGGCATCGAGGGCATCGGCGAGACCTCCGTACGGGCCCTCGCCAAGCTGGAACAGGTGCTGCCGGGCCGGCTGCGCCGCCGGGTGAGCGCCCTGGGCGCCTTCACCGTGCCGATGCTGCGCGGCGGCCCGCCGGCCGCGGACGTCGACCCGGCGCTCCTCACCGAACTGGCCAACCTGTGCCGGGACGCCGAGCGGCTGCGCTTCGCGTACCGCACGCACGACGGCGCGGACAGCCGCCGTACCGTCGAGCCCCACCGGCTGGTGTGCACCGAGCGGCGCTGGTACCTGGTCGCCTGGGACGTCGACCGGGCGGACTGGCGCACCTTCCGCGTCGACCGCATCACCCCCACACCACCGCACGGGCCCCGCTTCACCCCGCGCGAGCCGCCCGCGGAGGACCTGGCCGCCTACGTCTCGAAGGGCGTCTCCACGCGCGCGTACGCCACGCATTCCGCGGTACGGCTGCTGGTGCCGCTGCACGAGGCCGCCGAGCGGATCTCGCCGTCGGCCGGGACGCTGGAGGCCGACGGGGAGGACGCCTGCGTCCTGCGCAGCGGGGCGCCGAACCTTGAGGTGATGGTCATTCACATCATGATGACCGGCTTCACGTTCGAGGTGATCGAGCCCGCCGGGCTGACCGAGGAGATCAGGAGGATCCGGGACCGGCTCGATGCGGCGCTGGCGCGGACCGCGGCACCTGCTCCTTCGCCGCGTACTCCGGGTGATGCAGGTCGAACGCCGGGGACTCCGAGCGGATCCGGGGCAGCGCGTTGAAGTTGTGCCGGGGCGGCGGGCAGGAGGTCGCCCACTCCAGGGAGCGGCCGTAGCCCCAGGGGTCGTCGGTCTCGACCTTCTGGCCGTACCTGGCGGTCTTCCAGACGTTGTAGAGGAACGGCAGCGTCGAAAGGCCCAGCAGGAACGCGCCGATCGACGAGATGGTGTTGAGCGCAGTGAAGCCGTCGGCCGCCAGATAGTCGGCGTACCGGCGCGGCATGCCCTCGGCGCCCAGCCAGTGCTGCACCAGGAACGTGGTGTGGAAGCCGACGAACAAGGTCCAGAACTGGATCTTCCCCAGCCGCTCGTCCAGCATCTTCCCGGTGAACTTCGGCCACCAGAAGTAGAAGCCGCCGAAGACCGCGAAGACGACCGTGCCGAACACGACGTAGTGGAAGTGCGCGACGACGAAGTACGAGTCCGTGACGTGGAAGTCCAGCGGCGGGGACGCCAGGATCACCCCGGTCAGGCCGCCGAACAGGAAGGTCACCAGGAAGCCCGTCGCCCACAGCATCGGCGTCTCGAAGGACAGCGAGCCGCCCAGCATCGTGCCGGTCCAGTTGAAGAACTTCACGCCCGTCGGCACCGCGATCAGGAACGACATGAAGGAGAAGAACGGCAGCAACACCGCACCCGTGGCGAACATGTGGTGAGCCCACACCACGACCGACAGCCCGGTGATCGCCGTCGTCGCGGCGACCAGCGTCAGATACCCGAAGATCGGCTTACGGCTGAACACCGGGATGATCTCCGTGATGATCCCGAAGAACGGCAGCGCGATGATGTACACCTCGGGATGCCCGAAGAACCAGAACAGGTGCTGCCACAGCAGCGCCCCGCCGTTCGCCGCCTCGAACACCTGCGAGCCGAACCGCCGGTCCGCCTCCAGCACCAGCAGCGCCGCCGCCAGCACCGGGAACGCCAGAAGGATCAGGATCGACGTGAACAGTGTGTTCCAGGTGAAGATCGGCATCCGGAACATCGTCATGCCCGGCGCGCGCATCCCGACGATCGTGGTGACGAAGTTGACCGCGCCCAGGATCGTCCCGAAGCCGGACAGCGCCAGCCCCATGATCCACAGATCCGGACCGACGCCGGGGGAGTGCAGTGAGCCGTTGAGCGGCGCGTAGGCGAACCAGCCGAAGGCCGCGGGCCCGTCCGGGGTGAACAGTGAGCCGAGCACGATCAGCCCGCCGAAGGCGAACAGCCAGTACGACAGCATGTTCAGCCGCGGGAACGCCACGTCCGGCGCGCCTATCTGCAACGGCATCAGCTCGTTGGCGAAGCCCGCGAAGCTCGGGGTCGCGAAGAGCAGCAGCATGATCGTGCCGTGCAGCGTGAACAGCTGGTTGTACTCCTCGTCGCTCATGATCTGCAGTCCCGGCCGGGCCAGTTCGGCACGCATCAGCAGCGCCATGACACCGCCGGCCAGGAAGAAGCCGAACGCAGTGATCAGGTACAGATGCCCGATCTTCTTGTGGTCGGTGGTGGTGAGCCAGTCGACCACCACCCGGCCGGCCCGGTCCCTGCCGCGCACCGGCCCTGCCGTCGCCCCCGCGGTCTCCGTCCCCATCGCTTCGCCGCCTCTTCGCATCGTCGCGCCCGGGCCCGCCGCGGCACGCCTACCCGCAGACCGGCGCCATGATGCTCGCGGGGTCATCCGCTCCGACAGGGGGCGTACGGCGTTGATGTGCTGAATCCGTGAATATTCCCATGCGGCGTCAGATGCCCTGGCATCACTGCCGGATTGCGCGGGTAATCACATACATGGACCCGTCCGGATCCCGGGAGTGGAACTCTCCGCCGGGTAATTCGACGGGCTGCTCAGAGGGCGCGTCAATTCTGTTCGATTATCCCGGCGGCTCTTCCCGAAACGCCCGTACGTGTGACCAGGTTCGAGGGAAACGCGGCCGTACAGCTGTGACAGAAGTGTGACGGTAGCCGGATACGGCTCTTACCTTGCACTGCGCGGTAGCGTGGCGGCATGCCACCGATTCCCACTCCGCCAGCGGAGCCCCAGGACAGTCCGGACGGGTACGTCGGCCTCGACGCCGAGCACGCCGAGCGGCTCGCTCGGGACCGGGGATGGCCGACGGTACGGTCGCTGCCGCCGGGTGCGATCATCACCATGGAGTACCGGGCGGGCCGGCTGAACTTCGAGGTGCGGGACGGCGTGGTGGCCCGTGCCTGGAAGGGCTGAGGGCCGCGCCTTTTGTGCACATGCAGGGCGAAGGCCCCGTTTCCCTCCTCCGGGAAGCGGGGCCTTCGTCGTGTGCGCGGGGCCGTTGTGCGTACCGGGCCCGGGCGTCAGCGGCGCGTCACGGCCGGGCCGGCTGGGTCGTGCCGCGCGGGAGGCGGTCGGCGTGCGGCGGGCGGCGGCTGCCCGCCGGGGTGACCGGAGTGCGTTCCGACCGGGTCGTGTGCGGTCCCGGGGCCAGATGCGCCGGACCTCTGGAGGCACGGGTCGAGGCGACCGGCTCGCGCGCCGGGGCCGGCTGCTCGGCCGGTGTGCCGAGCGGCCTGAGCACCACCGGCGTGACCGGCACGGCCGGTTCGGGCACGGGACGGCCGCGGCGGGCGCGCCAGCGGTCGCGCAGATCGAACAGCGCGGTCTCGGCCCTGGCGATCAGCGGCTCGAACCACGGCAGGGCGAGCAGGATCAGCAGACCGGCGGCCCAGCCCAGCAGCACGTCGCTCAGCCAGTGCGTACCGAGGTAGACGGTGGTGAGGCCGACGCCCAGCGACGTGATCGCGGACAGCGCCGACAGCCAGCGGCGCGCTCTCGGGGTGGAGGCCAGATAGGCCAGGATGCCCCAGGTCACCACCGCGTTGGCGGTGTGGCCGCTGGGGAATATATCGCCGCCCAGGCCCATCTCGTTCGAGCCGATCACGGTCGCGTAGTGCGGACCGAGGCGCCCCATGCCGAGCTTGGCGGCGCCGACCGTGATGTTCAGCAGCAGCAGCGAGGTGGCCAGGGTGAGCAGCGGGCGCAGCGTGTGCTGCCGCCAGGAGCGCCAGCCGAGCCAGGCCGCGACCATCACCGCGGTGGGGCCGCGCTGGCCGAGCACCACGTAGTAGTCGAGGAAGGCGTGGATCTGCGGCCACTGCTGGTACGGCCGGAAGAACATGACCTGCCAGTCGAGCCGGACCAGCCAGGACGTGATCACCACGGCCCACACGATCGCCAGGTAGAAAGCCAGGGTCGCGGTGAAGAGAACGACCCGGTGCCGGCTCATACTTGGCACATCGATGTGGGCCGGTCGTTCCGGCTCACGGTCGAGTCTGGCGAACACCCGGTCCAGACGCCGGGTGAGGTTTCGTTCGGTACGCACCCAATCGACGTTACAGCGGGTGAGCTGTGGTCCCGGTCGAAACAGCGGGTTTGTGATGACGATGTGATGTGGGAAACCTCTCAAGCGCGGCCCGAATTCCAGGCATTCCGCAATCCTGTGAGGCCGTTCTCTTCAATTCCTTTGATCATGCCGGGCGTTGTTTATATGGCGCTTATGAATGCGTTAACCCGGTCCTGGGGCGGAATTTTCCGGGGCGTCATCGGCCGGAGAAGTCGATCATGGAGGACCGGAGCCGTTCAGCCAGAACGCCCCGTAGACCGCCGTGGCGACCGCCAACCCCGCCGTGACCAGCACGGATCGGGACGTGCGCAGCCGGGCGAGGGAGCAGGCGAGCGGCAGCAGCACGGGGAAGGCGGGCATCAGCAGCCGCGGCTTGGAGCCGAAGTAGCTCGACGCGCACAGGGCGAGGGCGAGGACGACCCCCGTGTACACCAGTAGTTCGACCGGCTGACGCCTTCGGACGCCGGTCGCGTACAGCCACAGCAGCAGGGCCACCCCGATGATCAGGCCGGCCCCGGCGAACGCGGACGGAAACGACGTGAACTTGTCGGCCACGAAGCGTGCGAACGCATAGCCGCCGTCGAACCCGTTGCGCCATCCGGCCTGAACGTCCAGGTACCCGAGCACTCCTTTTCCGGTCCGCTGCCCGACCCAGAGCACGTACCCGGCGGCGCCGAGCGGAGCGATCACCATGCCGAGCACACGGCGCCACACGGGGGCGGGTGGGGCGCAGGGGACGTGGGTGTCTGCCGGTGCTTCAGGGACCTGTGGGTTGTAGGAAGCGGTGTGCGCGCCGGGTGCGCGAGCGGGGGCTTGCGTGCCGCCGGACGCGCCCAGCGCGGGCGCGGGGGCGCGTCCGTCATTGTGCGCGCCAGGCATGTGCATCGTGCTCCGGTCCCGCACGAACGAGAGCACGCCCGCCACCCACACCGCCGCGACCACCGCCGCCCCCACCGGCCGGGTCAGCCCCGCCAGCGCCGCCAGCGTGCCCGCGGTGATCCACCGGCCGGTCAGCAGCGCGTACAGCGACCAGGCCGCCAGCGCCGTGAACAGTGACTCGCTGTACGCCATCGACTGCACGATCCCGACCGGCAGCACCGCCCACAGCAGGACCGCGCACATCCCCACCCGCGGGCCGTACACCCGCTCGGCGACGGCGAAGATCCCGCAGGCCGCGGCGAGCGAGGCGAGCAGGCTGACGACGAAACCGGCGTCCGCGTACGACAGCGGGGTGACCGCGTGCAGCAGCCGTTCAAGCCATGGCAGCAGCGGAAAGAACGCGAGGTCGGAGTGCACGTCGCCGTTCGGCAGTCGCACCTCGTAGCCGTACCCCGGCCCGGCGACCCGGGTGTACCACAGCGAGTCCCAGCGCGCGGTCAGCAGGGTGTACGCGCTCTTGCCGCGCGCGGCGCTCCACAGCGCCAGCACGACCAGCCCCAGGGCGCGCACCGCCGCATAGCCCAGGACGGCCGGGGCCGCCCGGCGCAGAAGCGGGGCGTGGGGTGGGGCCACGCGCGTGTCAAGATCGGTCACGGACTCGATTATCGACGGGCGGCGGAACCGGACCGGCCCCCGGGGCGTGGTCAAGAGGGGCCGACGTGGCGTACGCCACACGGGTTCCGTCCTGCGTGTGAGAGGTCCGCCACGTGTCGTGCTGGTGAACTCGCGTACGCTGACGAGTCACCCGCGTGGGTTTGCGCAGGCCGGAGACCCCGCTCCTCTCCGGCCGTACGACAGGGAGTCCCCACCCCGTCGGTCCGCCCCGCGCGGCACATCTGGGAGGTACGTACATGTCCGGGACGACCACGGCTGCCGTACGGCCGCGCCGTCGGGCGGCCGGTGCCGGTGCCAACCGCTGGGTCGTCCTCGTCGTCCTCTGCGTCAGCCTGCTGCTCGTCGCCCTCGACGCGACCGTGCTGCACGTGGCGGTCCCCGCCGTCACCGAGGACCTCAAGCCCAGTGCCATAGAACTGCTCTGGATCGTCGACGTCTATCCGCTGGTCTGCGCCTCGCTGCTGATCCTCTTCGGCACCCTCGGCGACCGGGTCGGCCGCAGACGCGTCCTGCTGCTCGGCTACGGCCTGTTCGGCGTCGCCTCCGCCGTGGCCGCCCTGGCACAGACCGCCGAGATGCTGATCCTCGCCCGCGCGCTGCTCGGCGTCGGCGGCGCCATGATCATGCCGGCCACCCTGTCGATCCTGCGTCAGGTCTTCCCCGACCGGCGCGAGCGCGCGCTCGCGATCGGCATCTGGAGCGCGGTGGCCGCAGTCGGCGCGGCCGTCGGCCCGCTGCTGGGCGGTTTCCTGCTGGAGCACTTCTGGTGGGGCGCGGTCTTCCTCGTCAACATCCCGCTGATGCTGGTCAGCCTCCCGGTGGGCCGGATCCTGCTGCCCGAGTCGCGCGGGGAGCAGAGCGGCCCCTGGGACGTCGTCGGCGCCCTGATGGCGGCCGGCGGCCTCTTCGGTGTCGTCCTCGGTGTGAAGCGGCTGGGGGGCGGAGAGGCACCGGCGAGTCCCTTCACCCTGCTGCCGCTGCTGGCCGGCGCGGCCTTCCTCGTCCTCTTCGTACGGCGCCAGCGCAGGCTCGCGCATCCGCTGGTGGACCTGCGGATGTTCCGCCGGCCTGCGTTCAGCACCTCGGTGGGCTGCATCGTGCTGGCGATGCTCGCGCTGGTCGGCCTGGAGCTGATCGCCGCCCAGTACCTGCAACTGGTGCTCGGGCTCTCCCCGCTGGAGACCGGCCTGAGGCTGCTGCCCCTGACCGTCGCGGCGATGGCGGCGGGCCTGGCGGGCGCGCGGATGCTGCGCCGCTTCGGACCGCGCCGGATGGTCTGCTTCGGCTTCTGCCTCACCGCCGCCGCGGTCGTGACGCTCACCGCGATGGGCGGCACCGACGACGCACCGCTGCTGCTGTCCGGTTTCGTGCTGCTCGGCTTCGGTCTGGAGACCACGCTCTTCGGCGCGTACGAGTCGATGCTCAGCGAGTGCCATGCCGACCAGGCCGGCGGTGCGGCGGCGATCGGCGAGACCTCGTACCAACTCGGCGCCGGCATCGGCATCGCGCTGCTCGGCAGCGTGATGAACGCGGCCTACGCGCCGCATCTGCGCTCGGTGCCGGGCGTTCCCCAGCATGCCTCGGACGCGGCCGGCCACTCGCTCGGCGAGGCCTACGAGGTCGCCGGGCGGCTCGGCGGCCCGGTCGGGGCGGCACTGCGCCGGACCGCGCGGGACTCCTTCGTGCACGGGCTGCATGTGACGCTGCTGGTGAGCGCGGTGCTGTTGCTGCTGGGCGCGGTGATGGCGCTGCGGCTGCCGCGGGTCATGCAGTGCGCGGAGCCCGTGGCGACGGTGGAACTGCCCGCGCCGAGGGAAGAGGCGAAGGAAGCGGAGAGGGAAGCGGAGAGGGAAGCGGAGAGCGAACAGCAACGGGAAGCGGCGGTGGTGGAGTCCGGCGTCTCGGCCTGACGGACTGGACGTGCGGGACACCGCGCCGTAACGTCGGCGGCAAACAACTGACTAGCGGTGCTAGTTTTCTGTGTGCCGGAGGGTGTCCCATGTCCGCGTCCGCGAAGTTGCCCCCCTTCGATCCCGCCGACCCGCTCGGGATCGACGACCTGCTGGAACCGGAAGACCTGGCCGTGCGGGACACCGTGCGGGCCTGGGCGGCGGACCGTGTGCTGCCCTACGTCGCCGAGTGGTACGAGAAGGGGGAGCTGCCCGGCATCCGTGAGCTCGCGAAGGAGCTCGGCGGGATCGGGGCGCTCGGGATGTCGCTCAGCGGATACGGGTGCGCCGGGGCCAGTGCCGTGCAGTACGGCCTGGCCTGCCTGGAGCTGGAGGCCGCCGATTCCGGCATCCGTTCCCTCGTCTCCGTGCAGGGCTCCCTCGCCATGTACGCGATCCACCGGTTCGGCAGCGAGGAGCAGAAGCGGCAGTGGCTGCCCCGCATGGCGGCCGGCGAGGTGATCGGCTGCTTCGGGCTGACCGAGCCCGACCACGGCTCCGACCCCGCCTCCATGCGCACCCACGCCAAGCGCGACGGCGACGACTGGGTCCTCAGCGGCCGCAAGATGTGGATCACCAACGGGTCGGTCGCCGGGGTGGCCGTCGTCTGGGCGCAGACCGAGGACGGCATCCGCGGCTTCGTCGTCCCCACCGACACCCCCGGCTTCTCGGCGCCGGAGATCAAGCACAAGTGGTCTCTGCGCGCCTCGGTCACCAGCGAACTGGTGATGGACGACGTACGACTGCCCGCAGACGCCGTACTCCCGGAGGGCACCGGACTGCGCGGACCACTCAGCTGTCTGTCGCATGCCCGCTACGGCATCGTCTGGGGCGCGATGGGCGCGGCGCGCAGCAGCTTCGAGGCGGCGCTCGACTACGCGAAGACGCGGGAGCAGTTCGGGCGGCCCATCGGCGGCTTCCAGCTCACCCAGGCCAAGCTCGCCGACATGGCGGTCGAACTGCACAAGGGGATCCTGCTCGCCCACCATCTCGGGCGGCGGATGGACGCCGGCCGCCTGCGCCCCGAGCAGGTCAGCTTCGGCAAGCTCAACAACGTCCGCGAGGCCATCGAGATCTGCCGTACGGCGCGGACGATCCTCGGTGCCAACGGGATCTCCCTGGAATACCCGGTGATGCGGCACGCCACCAACCTCGAGTCGGTGCTCACCTACGAGGGCACCGTCGAGATGCACCAGCTCGTGCTGGGCAAGGCGCTCACCGGGCTCGACGCCTTCCGCTGATCCCCGTCAGCAGGCAGGGCCGGTGAGCGGCCCTGCCTCAGCTCTGGTTGAAGAAGCCGTCCTCGCGGTGCGTGGACGCCTCGCCGCTGATGATCTGTGTGTCGGCCGGCGTGAGCAGGAACACCCGGTTGGACACGCGGTCGATCGAGCCGCGCAGACCGAAGATGAGCCCCGCCGCGAAGTCCACGACCCGCTTGGCGTCGCCGGGCTCCATGTTGGTGAGGTTCATGATGACCGGGACCCCGTCCCGGAACAGCTCGCCGATGGCGCGGGCGTCCCGGAAGCTGTCCGGGTTGACCGTGCCGATCCGGCGGCCCTTCTCCTCGGCCGTGTCCGAGGCCACCTTCACCCGGGGGTCGGTGACCCAGGCGCCCTCGGATTCGGTGCCCTCGGAGTACTCGTCGTCGTAGTAACGCTCGTCATCGTTGTCGTCGACGAGGCCGAGCCACGCACTCGCCTTGCGTACCGATCCCATGGACGCCTCCTCTCACAGCGGTCTTTTTCTGCTTTCCGCGTCCCTATGGTCATCCATGATGCGGACGGCGCGCCAAGTGGATAGACGCCGCGCGGGGGGTTTGTGACGGTACTGGTGCACAGCCGATCCGTCGAGAGTCCTTGTGCCCCAAGGGTCGCGACACGTACGGCTGCTGACTGAGAGTGAAATATGATAGTCACCGGCGGATGGGTGATGATCGGTGCGTCCGGGTGAACGTCAACGTCGTACCACATCACGGGGGATCGTCGTGTTCGGAATCGTCAGACCGTGCTCTCATCGACTCGGTGAAGGCCTCAAGGCCGAGTGGATGGCGCACTTGTGCGGGCTCTGTCTCGCCCTGCGCCGCGATCACGGGCAGCTCGCGCGTATTGTGACGAACTATGACGGCCTTCTCATCTCGGTCCTGACGGAGGCTCAGGCTGGACGGACCGCCGACGGCCGCCGTACGGCCGGACCGTGCGCGCTGCGCGGGCTGCGCACCGCGTCCGTCGCCCAGGGCGAGGGCGCCCGGCTCGCCGCCGCCGTCTCGCTGGTGCTCGCCGCGGCGAAGGTGCGCGACCATGTCGCCGACCGGGACGGGCTGCTGGCCCGCCGCCCCATGGCCGCCGCCGCGCGCCGGGTCGCCGCGGGCTGGGGCAGGGCAGGCGCCCACAGCGGCGCCGCGGTCGGCTTCGACACCGGCGTCCTCGTCGAGGCCGTCGACCGGCAACTGGGCCTGGAGACCCTGGCCGGGTACGGCACCCCGATCCTGACGGTCACCGAGCCGACCGAGACGGCGACGGCGGCCGCCTTCGCGCACACGGCGGTGCTGGCCGGACGGCCGGGCAACGCGCAGCCCCTCGCGGAGGCGGGCCGGCTCTTCGGCCGGCTCGCGCATCTGCTGGACGCCGTGGAGGACCAGGAGGCCGACGCCGCGTCGGTCTCCTGGAACCCGCTCACCGCCACCGGCACCTCCCTCGCCGAGGCCCGCAGACTCGCCGACGACGCCCTGCACGGCATCCGACTCGCCCTGCGGGAGGCCGAGTTCGCCGACGGCAAGCTGGTCCATCTGCTGCTCGTGCACGAACTGGAGCGCTCCGTGGACCGCGCGTTCGGCACGCGCTCGTGCGGACACGCGCCCGAGGCCTCGTTCGGACCGCCGCCCGGTCACCACGCGCCGAACGCGCCGGGCCACCCGTACGGCAACCCCTTCGGCGGGCAGCCGCCGCACCCGGACAAGCGGGGCTTCTGGGCCGGCTGCGCGGCCGCCCTCGGCCTGTGCTGCACCTGCAAGGTGTGCTGCGCCGACGAGTTCGAGGGCCCCTGGTCGCGGAAGAAGCGCGAGGGCTGCTGCGCCGACTGCGACTGCGACTGTGATCTGTCGTGCTGCGAGGCCTGTCAGTGCTGCGAGTGCTGTGAGTGCTGCTCCTGCTGTGACTGCGGGCTGTGACCGTGCCGTTCAGTTCGTCAGTTCCGGCGGGCTGATCCGGGAGCGTCCGAAAAGGCGCGTACACGTCGGTGGGCGATCTCCTGAAGCGAAAAGGGTGCGAAGCGCGAGGGGAGGGGCGCGTGTGAAGGCGTGACGAAAGAAGCGGGAGAACGTGAGGAAGGCGCCCGCCGGACGGCAGGCGCGCGCAGGGGGTCAGCTCAACAGGAACAGGACCACACGCGACCGAAGTCGATGTGGGAGCGGGTGACCAGCCACTGCTGTGGATGCATGGGCCAAGTGGAACAGGCATCCGGTTCCGCGTCAACTGACCTGAGACGTACGGCTCACAGTCCGGACAGCCTTGACAGTGCACCGAAACGCCCGCGTACTCTCGGTGGACGGTCCTGCTGAGGGGCTCGGCCGTACCCGCGCCGCTCGGCGCGCCCGTGTGAAGGCACCACCCGTGTTCCGCTCACGTCACGGAGCCTTCGCATGTCTTCCGACACCCTCGCCGAAGTCACCACCGCGGCGAAGACACCCCAGCCCGCCAACGCCCCACGGATCGTCCCGCAGCGCCGGTACGGCCAGTGGACGGCAGCGTTCGGCCGGCACCACATCGAGAAGTACCACGCGCGCGGCACGGAGCACGCCCGATGAGGCCGCAGCTGGTGGTCGTGGGAGCCGGGCCGCGGGGGACCGGACTGCTGGAGCGCATCGCCGCCAACGCCCCCGAGCTGTACGCCGGTCGGGGCCTCGACATCCACCTGGTCGACCCGCACCCGCCGGGCGGCGGCCGCATCTGGCGCCAGGCGCAGTCACCACTGCTGTGGATGAACTCGCACGCCGAGGACGTCACCATGTTCACCGACGAGACGGTGCTCATGGCCGGCCCGGTGCGCGAGGGCCCCACCCTGCACGAGTGGGCGGGCCTCGACGGCAGCACCTTCGCCGACCGGCAGCTCCAGGGCCGCTATCTGCGCTGGGTGTACGAGCGCGCACGGGCCGAGCTGCCCGAGGGCATCACCGTTCGGCACCACCCCCGGCGCGCCGTCAGGATCGGCGGTCCGCGCGAGGGCCGCCAGCAGGTGTGGCTGGAGGGCGACCCGCGTCCTCTCCCAGCCGACCTGGTGATCCTCGCGATCGGCCACCTTGACGCCCAACTCGACGGTGAGCATGCAGAGTTGGCCGCGCACGCCCGCGAGCACGGCCTGGTGCACCTGCCGCCCGACTTCACCGCCGACAGCGAGCTGTCCCCGCTGAAGCCCGGCGAACCCGTGCTCGTGCGCGGCTTCGGTCTGGCCTTCGTCGACCTGATGGTGCTGCTCACCGAGGGGCGCGGCGGGCGGTACGAGGGCGACACCTACGTTCCCTCGGGCCGCGAGCCGGTGCTCTACGTCGGCTCCCGGCGCGGTGTGCCGTACCACGCGAAGATCGGCTACGACTGGACCGGCGACCGGCCCCCGCTGCCCCGCTTCCTCGGCCCGGCCCAGGTCGAGGACCTGCAGAACCGTCCCGGCGACCTCGACTTCAGGCGCGATGTGTGGCCGCTGGTGGAGAAGGAGCTGGGCTTCGCCCACTACCACCGCCTCTTCACCGCCCACGCCGAACGTACGGCGATGGCGTGGGCCGACTTCGAGGAGAAGTACGCAGCCGCGAGCGACTCCGCCGAGGTGCAGGCGCTGGTCGCGGCCGCCGTGCCGGATCCGGCCGACCGCCTCGACCTCACCGCGCTCGACCACCCGCTGGACGGGGTGCGGTACGCCTCCCACGAGGACTTCCAGGAGGGCCTGCGGGGGTATGCCGAGGCGGACCTGAGCCGCCGTCACGATGCCTCGTACAGCGCGGATCTCGGCGTCTTCCTCGGGCTGCTCTCCGTCTACGGGCAGCTCGTCCGCCTCGGGAACATCGGCCCCTGGTGGCACGGCTTCTTCAGCTACCTGGCGTCCGGGCCGCCCGGACCCCGGCTGCGGCAGATGCTCGCACTGTCCCGGGCCGGCCTGCTCAGGTTCGTCGGCGCCGACATGACCGTCACCGCCGAGGACGGGGTGTTCCGGGCCACGAGTCCCACCGTGCCGGGCTTCGCCGTCGAGGCCCGGGCGCTGGTCGAGGCCCGGCTGCCCGAGCCCACCGTCGGCCGGGCCCGCGATCGCCTGCTGCGCGAACTGCATGCCGACGGCGCCGCCGAGACCCGCGACGGACTGCTGCGGGTCGACCCCGGCGACGGCCGGATCCTCGACGGCGCCGGGCGGCCGCATCCGCGGCGCTTCGCGCTCGGCCCGTACACCGACGCCCGTACCCCCGGCGCCTTCACCCGGCCGCGCACCGGAGGGGCCGCGTTCCGGCAGAACGACGCCACCGCCCGGGCGGCGCTGGCCTTCCTGGGCATCTCACTCGAAAGGGAGAACGCGCGATGAGCGATCCGGAGAAGGAGTCGGTGGCGGGCGCGCGCCGGCTGCTGGAGAGGGCCGGGCTCGGGGTCAAGCCCGTTGCGCACCCCCGGCAGTTGTCCGGCGGGGGGCAACTGGCGGCACCGTCGGGGCCGTTCAGGCACTGGGGAAGGGTGGCCCCCGTGCGGGTCCCCGTGCTGGAGTCCGGGCTGCTGCTGTCCGACGAGCCGGCCTCGGTGCTCGTCGTCACGCACGAGACCCGGACGTTTCTGGCGAAGGTGCTGTGAGGCATGGGTGTCTCGTACGGCCGTGGGCCGCTGCATCTGGCCGCTGCCGTTGATCTGCCGGACTGTTCCGGTGCCGAACCGTACCTCGAGCTGGTCCGGCTGGCCGAGCGCGGCGGGCTGGACTTCGTGACGCTGGACGACTCCTTCGCCCGGCCCGGGCCCGACGCGCTCGCCGTGCTGTCCCGGGCGGCGCCCGCGACCCGGCGCATCGGTCTTGTCCCGACCGTCACCACCACCCACACCGAGCCGTTCCGGGTGCAGGCGGCCGTGGCGACGCTGGACTGGGTCAGCGGCGGGCGGGCCGGCTGGCGGATCGACGTGTCGGCCGGTGAGGGCGAGGTCCGGCTCTTCGGCCGCCGGCCTGCGGCGCCCGGCCGGGACCTGTGGGACGAGGCGGGCGAAGCCGCCGACGTGGCGGCGAGGTTGTGGGACAGCTGGGAGGACGGCGCCGAGATCCGGGAGGAGATCCGGGACCTGCCGTCCGGCCGTTTCCTGGACCGGGACAAGCTGCACCGCGTGGACTTCACCGGCGCCGCCTTCTCGGTCCGGGGCCCCTCGACCGTGCCCCGGCCGCCGCAGGGCCACCCCGTCCGCCTGGTCGACGCCACCGAGCGCCGGGCCCGCACCGTCGCCGCCCGGTACGCCGACGTGGCCCTGGTCCGCGCTGCGACCCCGGCGCAGGCCACCGCCGCACGTGACGAACTGCGTGCCCGCGCCGACGAGTTCGGGCGGAACCCGGACACCCTGCGGGTCCTGGTGAGCCTGCTGGTCGACCTCGGCGGCGGCGAGCACGCGGCCGAGCCCGGACACGGGGGCGGGGGCCCGCGGGCGACCGGGCGGGGGCCGTTGTACCGGGGCGGCCCGGTCGACCTGGCCGACCTGGTCGCCGGCTGGCACGCCGACGGGTTCACCGACGGCTTCCACCTGGTGCCCGTCGAGCCGCGCCGTGACCTGGAGCGGCTGGTCAACGGCACGGTGGCGCTGCTCCAGCACCGCGGCCTGTTCCGCACCTTCTACCCGGGCAGCACCCTGCGCGAGCACCTGGGCCTGACCCGGCCGCCAACCGGTACGCCGTGACCGGGAGGAACGTCATGACCGGGGGAACGTCATGACCGTACGCCCGCAGATGCACCTGGCGGTCCGGTTTCCGCCGCCCGGCAACACACTGGACGTGGCGATCGAGGCGGGGGAGCGCGCGGTGAGCTGACGCTGCGGGCCGCGGTGCGTGTGGGCCGAACCGGTGTCAGGGGCTCCTACCTAAAGGTGGTTTAAAGGCCAACGGCCGAAAGGCACTCTTGTGGCGACCGGTCGTTCGGCCGAATACTCCCCCTCAGCGCTTGTCAGGGGGCATGGATGTTCGGAACCCGGCGCCGCTCCCTGGCTGCGCCTCACGGGCACCGACCCCACATGGGCCCCCGACTTCCCCTGGGAGGGAACGAAAAGTGAGGATCAAGCGCAATACTCCCCACACCGCGAGACGGACCCGGCTGATCGCCGTGGCCACCGGCCTCCTCGCCGCGGCAGCGTTCGCCGCCCCCACAGCGAACGCCAGCGACGGCCACGCGTTCAGCGCCGCCCAGCTCAGCAAGGCCAACAACGCCGTCCTCAAGGCCGACGTACCCGGTACGGCCTGGGCGGTGGACAGCAAGACCGACCGCGTCCTCGTCACCGTCGACAGCACCGTGTCCAAGGCGGAGATCGCCAAGATCAAGCGGCAGGCCGGCGCCAACGCGGACGCGCTCACCATCAAGCACACCCCCGGCAGGTTCAGCAAGCTGATCAGCGGCGGCGACGCCATCTACGGCGGCCAGTACCGCTGCTCGCTCGGCTTCAACGTGCACAGCGGCAGTACGTACTACTTCCTCACCGCCGGTCACTGCGGCCAGGTGGCCTCGACCTGGTACAGCAACTCCAGTCACAGCACGGTGCTCGGCACCAACGTCGGCTACAGCTTCCCGGGCAACGACTTCGCTCTGGTGCGCTACACCAACTCCTCCATCTCGCACCCGAGTGCGGTGGGCAGCCAGTCCATCACGAGCGCGGCCACGCCGTCCGTGGGCAGGACCGTGTACCGGCGTGGTTCCACCACCGGTACGCACAGTGGCCGGGTCACCGCGTTGAACGCCACCGTCAACTACGGCAGCGGTGACATCGTCTACGGGCTGATCCAGACCACGGTGTGCGCAGAGGGCGGCGACAGCGGCGGTCCGCTGTACGCGGGGACCGTTGCCTACGGTCTGACCTCCGGCGGCAGCGGTGACTGCACCTCCGGCGGTACGACGTTCTTCCAGCCGGTGACCGAGGCGTTGAGCTACTACGGGGTCACGCTGCCCTGACACTCCGGCTCGGGTCTTCGGGAAGCCCCCGCACACCACGTGGTGTGCGGGGGCGTCTCGTTTCGGCCAGTTGGTGTCGTCACCGTCCGGTGAGGGTTACGTGCGTGTCGTGTTTGCTGTGCGAATTGCCCCTGGGCGACTGTGCACGGTCAAGCGGAAGGAGGGGTGCAAGCCCTGTCTGTGCGCGTCCTGAAGTCAACCTTGTGTGCTCCCTGTGCGGTTCGGAAGAGTGGACGCTCGTCAACCAGCCTTCCGGTCCGTGGAGTCCCCACAACTCGCGGACCATCCCCCACAGGAGGACGTGAGTTGAAGCACCGACGCACAACCGGGCGGCGGGTCGCCGTGGCCGGTGCGGGAGTCGCCGCACTGGTCGCCGCGGGTGTCACCTTGCAGAATGCGAACGCCAGCGAGCCCGCGAAGTCCGCTCCGGAGCCGAAGGTTCTGTCCGCCCCGGCGGCCGGAAATCTCGGCTCGACACTGCTGAAGAGTCTCGGCTCCGCTGCCGCCGGCAGCTACTACGACGCCCGGGCCAAGAGCCTCGTCGTCAACGTGCTCGACCGGGCCGCGGCGAACGCCGTCGAGGCGGCCGGGGCCAAGGCGAGACTCGTCACCAACTCGTTGGCCGCGCTCGACGGCGCGCGGACGACGCTGAAGAAGGACGCGACCATACCGGGGACGTCATGGGCGACCGACCCGGTCGGCAACAAGGTCGTCGTCACCGCCGACAAGACGGTCTCCGGCGCGCAGTGGGCCAAGCTGAGCAAGGTGGTCGACGGACTGGGCGGCAAGGCCGAACTGAAGCGGTCGAAGGGGGAGTTCAGGCCCTTCGTCGCCGGTGGCGACGCGATCAGCGGGTCCGGCGGGCGCTGCTCGCTCGGCTTCAACGTGGTCAAGGGCGGGCAGCCGTACTTCCTGACCGCCGGGCACTGCACCGCGGCCATCTCCACCTGGTCGGACTCCAGCGGCAAGGAGATCGGGCAGAACGCGGAGTCACACTTCCCGGGGACCGACTTCGGTCTGGTCAAGTACACGTCACAGGTGGACCACCCGAGTGAGGTCGACCTGTACGACGGGTCCACTCGGAAGATCACCGGTGCCGCCGAGGCGACGGTGGGGATGAAGGTGACGCGCAGCGGGTCGACGACCCACGTGCACGACGGGACGGTCACCGGCCTGAACGCCACGGTGAACTACCAGGAGGGCACCGTCAGCGGTCTCATCCAGACCGATGTGTGCGCCGAGCCCGGGGACAGCGGCGGGTCGCTGTTCTCGGGGAGCAACGCCATCGGGCTGACCTCCGGCGGCAGTGGTGACTGCACCTCCGGCGGGGAGACGTTCTTCCAGCCGGTCACCGCCGCGCTGTCCGCCACGGGGGCGCAGATCGGCTGACGTGTTCGGGCGTTGCGTTTCATGGAGCCCCGTCCCCGGGTGTGCGGGGGCGGGGCTCCGTGCTGGGCGCCGCGGGTGACCAGCGCCAGGGCGTTTGCGCAGGTGAGGGACCGTCTCGCGGATGTCGTACATACGTTCGAGAATGGGGGTATGGTGGGGGTGGAAGTAGGGAACTGATGTTCGAGAGCTGTTCGGGGCTCGCGAGTGCGGGAGGTGCGTGTGCCGGGCTTCGCGCATCTGCACACCGTCTCCGGGTTCTCCCTGAGGTACGGGGCATCCCATCCGGAGCGGCTGGCCGAGCGCGCCTCGGAGCGGGGGATGGACGCGCTCGCCCTCACCGATCGGGACACCGTCGCGGGGGCGGTGCGCTTCGCCAAGGCCTGCGCCGGGGTGGGGGTGCGGCCGGTCTTCGGGGTGGATCTGGCGGTGGGCGAGGCCGAGGCCGTACGGGTCGTGCGGGGGAGGCGGCGGGTACCGGTGCGTGGTGGTGCCTTCGTGGACGAGTCGGCTCCGCGTGTCACCTATCTCGCCCGGAATGCCCGAGGATGGGCAGACCTGTGCCGGATCATCACGGCGGCGCACAGGAGCGGGGACGCCCCCCTGCTGCCCTGGCCCGACAATCACGGCGACGGTCTGACCGTCCTGCTCGGGCCCGGGTCGGATGTGGGGCGGGCCCTTGTGGCGGGGCGTCCCGACCGGGCCGCACGGCTTCTCGGGGCGTGGCGCGAGGTCTACGGCGACGCCTTGCGGCTGGAGGCTGTGTGGCACGGGCGTGCGGGCACGGGGCCCGGGTCCCTGCGGCTCGCCGCCCGTACCGTCGGGTTCGCCGCCGAGCAGGGCGTACGGCCGGTGCTCAGCAACGCCGTGCGGTACGCCGATCCCGGGGCGGGGCCCGTTGCCGATGTGCTGGATGCCGCGCGGCGGCTGGTTCCGATCGACCCGCGCGGGGAGCTGGACTCCGGCGAGGCCTGGCTGAAGGACGCGCAGGCCATGCTGCAGGTCGCCGAGCGGGTCGTGGAGGCTGCCGGGTACCGGCGGGACACCGCCCACCGGCTGCTGGAGCAGACCCTGACCACGGCCGCCGAGTGCCGGGTCGACCCCGAGGAGGATCTCGGCATCGGGACCGTTCACTTTCCCGAGGCGCATCTGGTGGGTGCCGGGCGGCGCACCGCCCAGCGGGCCCTTGCCTCGCGGGCGGTGGCCGGGATGGTGCGGCTCGGGTACGGCGGGCGGCGCGAGTACTGGGAGCGGATGCACCACGAGCTGGACATCATCGCCCATCACGGCTTCGCCTCCTACTTCCTGACGGTGGCCCAAGTGGTCGATGACGTACGGGAGATGGGGATCCGGGTGGCTGCTCGCGGTTCCGGTGCGGGCTCCCTCGTCAATCACCTTCTGGGGATCGCGCACGCCGATCCGGTCGAGCACGGGTTGCTGATGGAGCGCTTCCTCTCCAGGGAGCGTGTGGTGCTGCCCGACATCGACATCGACGTGGAGTCCGCGCGCCGGCTGGAGGTCTACCGGGCGATCATCGGCCGGTTCGGCACCGAGCGGGTCGCGACCGTGTCCATGCCGGAGACCTACCGGGTGCGGCATGCCGTCCGGGACGTGGGCGCCGCCCTGTCCATGGATCCGGGTGAGATCGACCGGATGGCCAAGTCCTTTCCGCACATCCGGGCCCGGGACGCGCGCGCCGCGCTGGAGGAGCTGCCGGAGCTGAAGCAGCTCGCGAGAGAGCTTCAGAGGGGAGGGGAGAAGTACGGCAGGCTGTGGGAGCTCGTCGAGGCGCTCGATGCCCTGCCGCGCGGGGTCGCCATGCATCCGTGCGGGGTGCTGCTGTCCGACGCCTCGCTCCTCGCCCGTACGCCGGTGGTGCCGACCAGCGGTGAGGGGCTGCCCATGTCGCAGTTCGACAAGGAGGACGTGGAGGACCTCGGGCTGCTCAAGCTCGATGTGCTGGGCGTGCGGATGCAGTCGGCCATGGCGCACGCGGTCGCCGAGGTGGAGCGGGTGACGGGCGAGCGGATCGACCTGGACGCGGTGCCGCCGGGGGACCCGGAGACGTACCGGCTGATCCGTTCCACCGAGACGCTGGGCTGCTTCCAGATCGAGTCGCCCGGTCAGCGGGATCTGGTGGGGCGGCTGCAGCCGAGCACCTTCCACGACCTGGTCGTGGACATCTCGCTGTTCCGGCCCGGGCCCGTCGCCGCCGACATGGTGCGGCCGTTCATCGAGGCGCGGCACGGGCGGGCGCCGGTGCGCTGTCCGCACCCGGATCTGGAAGAGGCGCTGAAGGGGACGTACGGCGTCGTCGTCTTCCACGAGCAGGTCATCGACATCGTCGCCATCATGACCGGATGCGGCCGGGGCGAGGCCGACCGGGTGCGGCGGGGGTTGTCCGACCCGGAGTCGCAGGGGCGGATCAAGGTGTGGTTCGCGCAGCAGGCCGCGGCCAGGGGTTATGGGGCGGAAACGATTCAGCGGACCTGGGAGATCGTGGAGGCCTTCGGGTCCTACGGGTTCTGCAAGGCGCACGCCGTCGCCTTCGCCGTACCGACCTACCAGTCGGCCTGGCTGAAGGCCCATCATCCGGCCGCCTTCTACGCCGGGCTGCTCACGCACGACCCCGGGATGTACCCGAAGCGGCTGCTGCTGGCGGACGCGCGGCGGCGCGGGGTGCCGATCCTGCCGTTGGACGTGAACGTGTCCGGGGTCGCACACAGGATCGAACTGGTGTCTGAATCCCCTGGGGTGTGGGGACTTCGGCTCGCCCTCTCCGATGTGCACGGCATCAGCGAGGCCGAGGCGAAAAGGATCGCGGACGGGCAGCCGTACGCCTCCCTGGTGGACTTCTGGGAGCGGGCGCGGCCGAGCCGGCCGCTGGCGCAAAGGCTCGCCCAGGTCGGGGCCTTGGACGCCTTCGGTGCCAACCGGCGCGATCTGCAGCTGCACCTGACCGAGCTGCACCGGGGCGCCCGGGGCGGTGGAGGGGGACAACTCCCGCTGGCGGGCGGGCGGAAGACCGCCTCGGCGGGGCTGCCGGACCTGACGTCGGCGGAACGGCTCAGCGCCGAGCTGGGTGTGCTGTCCATGGACGCCTCGCGCAATCTGATGGACGACCACCGGGAGTTCCTCAGGGAGCTGGGCGTGGTCTCCGCGCGCAGGCTGCGCGAGGCGCGGCACGGTGAGACCGTGCTGGTCGCGGGCGCCAAGGCGGCCACCCAGACCCCGCCGATCCGCTCCGGCAAGCGGGTCATCTTCTCCACACTGGACGACGGCACGGGGCTGGTCGACCTGGCGTTCTTCGACGACTCGCACGACGCCTGCGCCCACACCGTCTTCCACTCCTGGCTGCTGCTGGTGCGCGGAGTGGTGCAGCGGCGCGGCCCGCGCAGCCTGAGCGTGGTGGGTTCCGCCGCCTGGAACCTCGCCGAGCTGGTCGAGCTGCGCGCCGAGGGCGGGCTCGACGAGGTGGCGGCGCGGCTCGCGGAGCCGGTGGCCGAGGGCGCGGGTGGCGATCCGACCGGTGGGCGGCGGATCCAGCTGCCGACCGGATACCAGATGCATCCGTGGGCCGACCTGCGGCCCGCGGGGCAGGAGGCCGCACAAGGGCCTGCTGCCGTACGGAAGTTGTGGCACCAGAGTCCGGGGAGTGCGGGATGACCATTCTCTGCGTACGTTTCCAGCTGCCGCCGAAGCACGAGGCGGCCCTGCCGGGACTGCTCGGGTTGCTGGAGGACTTCACCCCGGTCGTGGAGGCGCTGCCGCCGGACGGGGCGCTGGCCGATCTGCGCGGTGCCGAGCGGTACTTCGGGCGCAGCGCGGTGGAGCTGGCCTCGGTGATCCGGGTGCGGGCCCTCGCGCGGCACGGCGTCGACTGTGTGATCGGCGCCGGTCCCGGCCCGATGCTGGCCCGCATGGCGCTGCGCGACGCCCGGCCCGGGGTGACGTGTGTCGTGCCCGAGGACCCGGACGGCATCGCGGAGTTCCTCGCCGAGCGGCCCGTGTCCGCGCTGCCCGGAGTCGGCACGGCGACCGCCCGCACCCTGAGCGAGTACGGCCTGGACACCCTGGGCCTGGTCGCCGCCGCGCCGCTGTCCACGCTCCAGCGGCTCATCGGCGCGAAGGCCGGCCGCGAGCTGCGCGAGAAGGCGAGCGGCATCGACCGGGGCCGGGTCGTGCCGAACGCCGTCTCGCGGTCGCTGGCCACGGAACGCGCCTTCGACCTCGACGAGCTGGACCCCGACCGGCACCGCAGGGCGCTGCTGTCCGCCGCCGAGGAGCTCGGCGCCCGGCTGCGCGCGGTGCAGAAGGTCTGCCGCACCCTGACCCTCACCGTGCGCTACGCCGACCGGTCCTCGACCACCCGCAGCCGCACCCTGAAGGAGCCGACCGCGCACTCGGCGGCCCTGACCAGGGCGGCCTACGGCATGTACGAGGCGCTCGGCCTGCAGCGCGCCCGGGTCCGCGCGCTCGTCCTGCGCGCCGAGGGTCTGGCCCCCGCCGACCAGGCCTCCTATCAGCTCACCTTCGACCCCGTGGACGAGAAGGCCCGCCGTATCGAGGAGGTCGCGGACCGCGCGCGGGCGAAGTTCGGGCCCAGGGCGGTGATGCCGGGGGCGCTGGGGCGTGGTGGCGGCTCCACGTCGGTCAGTTGGCCCAGGGCGGCGTGATGCGGGTGCCGTCGGCCAGCTCCGCCTCCAGGCCGACGGAGGTGGTGACCCAGGAGAGCGCGGTGTGATCGGTCGGGTTCTCCAGGGCGAGGGTCGTACCGGGGTTGACGATCACCGTGTCACCGGCGGAGATCCGCTCGGTTCGACTGTCGAGCGTGATCAGCAGTTCCCCGACGAGCAGATGGAAGATCTCCTCACGGTTGACGGTGTGCGCGGGCGCCTTGGTGCCGGCCGGAATCTCCCCGCGCCAGGCGCAGAGCTCCTTGCTCCCGGTGAGCGGGGTGGCGTACGAGACGAAGCGGGCGCCGTGGATCTCATGGGTGGTGGCCTCGGACGAGCGGACGACGGGCATGGCGGTGATCTCCGTTCAAGTAGTCAAGCTGCTTGACTATATGGTCAAGTCGCTTGACCAAATTGTCAAGGGTGTTTCAATGCCTCCGTGTACAACTCCGAAGCCATGGCCCTGTCCGCCGCCCTGCTCGCCGTCGCCGGCGACCTCACGCAACGCATCCATGACGGGGTGATGGCGCGCGGGTTCGCCGATCTGCGGCCGGCCCACGGCTTCGCCTTCGCGCGGCTCGCCCCGGACGGGGCCACCGTCACCGACCTCGCGGCGCACCTCGGGGTGACCAAGCAGGCCGCGAGCCAGCTGGTGGACGAGATCGTGCGGAAGGGATACGCGGAGCGGCGGCCGCATCCGCAGGACGCGCGGGCCCGGCTGGTCGTGCTGACCGGGCGCGGCTGGGCCTGCACCCGGGCGGCGGAGGAGGCGGCGGCCGAGGTCGTGAGCGGATGGGCTGAGCTGCTGGGCGAGGGGGAAGTGCGCGCGCTGGGGGAGCGCTTGGCGCGGATCGCTCCCTATGGTCCGATCAGGCCCGCCTGGTGACGGTCCGTCAGTATTCGGCGGCGCTCTGGTTATCACTGGAAGTTTTTACTGACGCGTAACTTCACACATGTGCTACTCGCCCGTAACTTGACGAATGAACAGCATCCTCGTGATCCGGATCACAGGGTAAGGCCCCCACCTCCCTTGAGCCGCAAGGAGATCACACGATGCTGCCTTGGAAACGAGCGCTCAGACCGCTCGCCGCGCTGCTCCTCACCGCCGCCGTCGCCACCGTTCCCGCCGCCACCGCCGCTGCCGCCGACACCGCCCCCTCCAGCGGCTGGAACGACTTCTCCTGCCAGCCCTCCGCCGCCCACCCCCGCCCGGTCGTCCTGGTGCACGGCACCCTGGGCAACTCGGTCGACAACTGGCTCTCCCTCGCCCCGTACCTGAAGGACCGCGGGTACTGCGTCTACTCCCTGGACTACGGCCAGCTGACCGGCGTCCCCCTCTTCTACGGCCTCGGTCCCATCGACAAGTCCGCCGAGCAGCTGTCGGCCTTCGTGGACAAGGTGCTCGCCGCGACCGGCGCCGCCAAGGCCGACCTGGTCGGGCACTCCCAGGGCGGCATGATGCCCCGCTACTACCTGAGGTTCCTCGGCGGAGCCGCCAAGGTGAACGCCCTCGTCGGCCTGGCCCCGGACAACCACGGCGCCACGCTGAGCGGCCTCACCAACCTGCTGCCGTACTTCCCCGGCGCCTCGGACCTGATCAAGGCCACCACCCCCGGCCTCGCCGACCAGATCCCCGGCTCCGACTTCCTCGCCAAGCTCAACGCGGGCGGCGACACCGTCCCCGGAGTGCACTACACGGTCGTCGCCACCAAGTACGACGAGGTGGCCACCCCCTGGCAGAGCCAGTACCTGAGCGGTTCGGACGTCCACAACGTCCTGCTCCAGGACCTGTGCCCGCTCGACCTCTCCGAGCACGTCGCCATCGGCCTGTTCGACCGCATCGCCTTCCACGAGGTGGCCAACGCGCTCGACCCGCCCCACGCCACCGCCACCACCTGCGCGTCCGCGTTCAGCTGACGTGCCGCCGGGGCCTGTCCGGCCTGAGCCGCCGGACAGGCCCCGGAACCTCAGCGGCGGTGGGCGCCACCCGCCGCGCGCCGCCGCACCGACAGGAAGAGCGCCGCCGAACCGAGCGCCAGCGCCGCCGCGCCGCCGATCGCCACGTAGGCGGTGCCGGCGGAGGCGCCGGTCTCCGCGAGGTCGCGCGAAGTACCGGCCGCCTTCGGCGCGTTGGGCGCGCTGGAGGGCTGCTGCGCGGGGGCCGTCGTCTCGTCACCGCCCTGACCGTGGTGCCGCATCGTCGACTTGCCGGCACCGTCCGCGATCTGCCGGTCGGAGGGCGCGGAGGCGACCGGAGCGGGCCCGGTACCGGCGTTTCCCCGGTTGTCGCCGCCGAAGTCCACGTCCGAACAGGAGTAGAACGCCTCCGGGCTGTCCGAGCGCTGCCAGATCGCGTACAGCAGTTGCCGGCCGGACCGTTCGGGAAGCGTGCCGGAAAACGTGTAGAAGCCGCCCGAGGCGACCGGGTCGGTGACCGCAGCCACCGGATGCCCCAGATCCAGCTCGGACCAGGCCAGCGGCTTGGCGGGGTCGTAACCGGGCTTGGTGAGATAGACCTTGAAGGTCCCCTTGTGCGGCGCCGTCACCCGGTACTTGAAGGTGTACGACCCGCCGTGCACGCCGGTCGCCGGCCAGTCGGCGCGGGCCAGGTCCAGGCCCTTGAACTCCTCGTTGTTCGCGCTGCACAGCCTGCCGTCCGGGATCAGCTTCCGATGCTGTCCGGCGGCGTCGCCGATCCGGATGCCGTTCCAGTCGTACAGCGCCTGCGTGCCGCCGGCTGCCACGGCCGCCTTGCACGCGGCCGACTTCGGATTCTCCGGCCCTTCCGCATAGCACTGCGAGACACGGCTGACCGGGTCGCCCATCGAACCGTGCGCGGAGGCCGGAGCAGCGGCGAGCACGGTCAGGGCGAGGGGCGGCAGACCGAGCGCGGCGACGACGGCGGCCGTGCGGCGGGCACGAGCGGGCATACGGAACTCCTCGGAAAGACGGTCCTTCGGCGGGGCGGGAACCCGTGGGGGTGATCCGAAGCTAGCCCCAGAAAACCGCGAAATCGCCTGCTGGAGGCGGCTGGAGGAGATCCTTATGGTGCCGTTAAGGCCGGACTAACGGAGGGCTCAGGAAGAGGAGGGGGAACGCGGTGGCCCACCTGCGCCCGAGCAACGCGACTGTCCGCCCCGGTTCGGGTTCGTTCGCTGTCGGACGCCTCGATTGGCTCCCCGATTGGCTCCCGGCGGTGCGTGCACGTGTTGCCTCGCCAGACCTGCAGACATAGCTCCAGAGGGCCCCTCATCTTGCTGTTGCCGATGACATGCGCCAGAAGCGCCCACTATGCGCCCCCGCGCTGAGCCTCACTGCGGGTCACCGTCAGTACTCGCAGTTACCTCTGACGGTGCCACGAGTACGAGGGGGACCAGGATGGTGGAGCGCAGCGCGTCATGGTCGCAGTGCGTCTTCGGTGAGTTGGCTGAGCCACTGTCAAAGCTGATCCCGGAGCGGCGCTGATCGCCGCCCGCCTGATCCAGGGGAGCGCGGCGGCGATCATGCTGCCCTCCTCGCTGGCCCTCGTCCGGCAGGCCTTCCCGGACGCGGCCGAACGGGCACGGGCCATCGCGCTGTGGACCGCCTGCGGAGCCGTCGCGGTCGCCGCCGGCCCGGTGGCCGGCGGAGTGCTGTCCAGGACTCTGAGCTGGCGGGCGATCTTCGTTGTCAACCTGCCCGTCGGCATCGCCACCCTCGCGGTGTTGACCCGCGTGGAGCGCTCGCCGCGCGGTGCCACGCCGCTCGATCCGTACGGCCAGCTCACGGCGATCGTCGCGCTCGCGGCGCTCACCTTCGCGGTGATCGACGGAGGGGAGAACGGCTTCGGCGAGCCCGTGGTGCTGGGCTGCCTGGGGCTCGCCGCAGTGGCGACGGCCGCGTTCATCATGATCGAGGCACGTACCGCCGCGCCGTTGGTCCCGCTCGACCTCTTCCGTTCGCGCACGGTGACGGTTTCGGTCGCGATCGGCTTCGTCGTCAATGCCGCGTTCTACGGGCTGGTGTTCGTGCTGAGCCTGTTCTTTCAGGACGTTCTGAACCTGTCCGTCATGGCCGCGGGGCTGATGTTCCTACCGATGATGGCCGTGATCGCCGGAGCCAACCTGGCCTCGGCCAGGGCTGCGGCACGCTTTGGGCCGCGGATGCCGATCGCCATGGGACAAGCGATCTTCGCGCTGGCGATGTTCGGCCTGCTCTGGATCGACGAGGGCACCAGCAGACCAGTGATCGCGGCGATGCTCATCCCGGTCGGCCTCGGCCTAGGTTTCTTCGTACCTTCCCTGACCGCCATCCTGCTGAACGACATCGCCGCAGATCGGGCCGGAATGGCCGCCGGGATCCTGAACTCCTTCCGGCAGACGGGCGGCGCGCTCGCCGTGGCCGTCTTCGGAGCCTTGGTCGCGGACCGGGGTGAGTTCATTGTGGGTCTGCGGGTCGCCTTGTGCCTCGCGGCTGTGATGCTGATGGCCACCACGGCCGCGGCCCTCATGCTGCCGCGCGGCCGTAGCTGACGGGACGGTGACGGGGATGTCTGGCGCGGGGTCCGGTAATGAACTCCACCTGAGGGAGCCGGGCGGCGCACGGCGTGAGGGTGCTCCTCACCTCGCCTCGGCCGCGTGGCGATCACCGGCCGCGATGCCGATCGGCTGGCCGCGTTCGCCACGTCCACCGGAGCGGGCGAGCGGGTGCTGACCATCAGCGGTGACGCCGGTGACGAGAGCCATGTCGCCGCTGCCGTGGGTCAAGTCGCGGGCTTGTGGGGCCGATTGGACACAGTGATCGCGAACGCCGGGTTCTCCCTGCCCGGCACGCTGGAGGACCACGACCCTCCGGCCATGCGTGCCATGGTTCTCACCAACATCCTCGGCCCGGCCCCGCTGGTACGCGAGGCACTGCCACACCTGAGGAAGTCCAAGGGCCGGATCGTGATCGTCGGTTCGGTCGCGGGCACGTAGCTGGAGGCACCTCAAGGCCCACTGGGGAGTGCGGGGCCCGCCTATGTGAGACGGGGCGTGCGTCACAACAGACGTCGCCTAGCGGGACTGAAGAAGCCCACGGTTCTGAGCTGCTCAGATGGCGTGGCTTCTGTCATTGTCGGTTGGCGTGGTGTGACCTTGGGCGGCCCATGGACGGCCCAACCGTCGCCGCACACCACCCTCGGCGGTGGTGACATCGTCAGTGCTTGAAAGAGCCCTTAGCCCCCTCTTTCGCGCCCCGCATCTTGCCCCGCGCCTCGAGGGCGGCACCCTTGGCTGCGAGATCATCCTTGTGTACCGCGTGAGCCAGCGTTCGCACGGTTTTTCCTACAACCTGTTCGGCCTTTGCTTTGGCCTTCTCTCCGGTACCCATCTCAGTACCTCCGCGCTCACTGGCCGAGTGCCCTTGAGGGAAGGGTGAAACCCCCTGAAGCAGGTGATGTCGCACTGTCCCACTGCGCCTGCCTGAGGTGGCCAGAGCCGGCAGCGGCACTCTCGTGCACATGCTCGTACCTGCGGTGCTGTCCCAGGGCCTCTGCAGTCGCCCAGGCCGGGGGCGCCGCACGGGCGCATCGGCCCCTGCTGCGGCACAGTACTCGACGGCTTTGGCAACCAACACGGCTCCGGAGAGCATGCTCATGACGTGCTTGATTACGGCTCTGACCTGCAAGGGAGCTGCGCAGGGTGCGTGATTTCGTCTCGCGCACACGCCCCTCACACGCGCACAGGGGAAGGACGGGAGGTCACCTCCGGTTGTTGAGGCCCGACAGGGAGGCGACGACGTGAGGGGCTGCAACACCGGGGTGTTGCAGCCCGGTACCCAGGCCGGACGGGTGGGACACTGGCGAATCTCGCTGTCCCACCCATTTGTGCAGGCCAGAGCTCTGATCGGACAGCCGGACACGTAGGACACAAGCCGCGCCGGCTGGGCCGTGGGGACGGACAGCTGATCGCCTGGCGAAGCTCTCAGCTTGGGAAGCCTCGGTCTTTCAGAGGTGGTTGCGGCGCTGACCTGCGGCGAGGCGGTTGTGTGCCTGACGGGTCCGCCATTTCCCGTGTGTCCCCGCACGACCTGGCACGGTTCTGGCACGACCTCCTCGTCCCGAACTGTGGGCTGGGCGGTCGCCGAGGTCTTCTGGGCTGGTATGGCGGATGGCTAGGGGCACCGACGGTTGATACAGGTCGGTGGGTTGCTGTACTTCGCGGCTGTACTGCGACGATCCAGGGGCGCCGGCTCAGCAGCCCAGGGGAGACCTTGGGCCGCAGCTCGGCTGGCCGAAGTGCTGCTCGCCGGCAAGATCGTGTCGCTTTGACCAGATCGCGAACCGCACCCGGCGGCCGGAGCCAAGCGACATGCCCCGAACACCGTCGGTCATGGACCGGCTGTCGTATCGACCTCGACGACGCGCAACGTGCCCTTGGCCAGGATCAGTACCGTGCTCGGGCCATGGTCACACAGGGCGTTGATCCTGCGGCCGATGAACTTGCTGTAGCAGGGCGCCTCCAGGTCTGGATCGACTAGGCCCAGCAGTCCGTGGCGTGCCGCGATGACGAACCCGGAGTCCACCTGGACGGGGTGACCGACGAACGGCTGCACCGCGCCGAATGCGCGCATCGGCCTGGCACAGTGCGTATCGATGGCCAGGGTCCCACCGCGAGCGTTGGGCACCCAGAGCGTCGAGCCGGTCCAGCCAACAGCCTGCGACGCAAGATCCTCGTCAGATCGGTAGAAGTCCGCGACGGCTCCCGTGGAGAGCGAGATCTCGACTACCCTGCGTGGCCCGGAACGGGCGAGGACCCGATCGCCATCCAGCGGGGTGAGGACCGGTCGCGCATCGCCAGAGGCCAGCGGCTCGGGCAGTGACCACCGCGACCTGGTCCGTCCATCACGCGGGTCGATCAAGCGGATCTCGCTGCCGTGCGGCTCACCGACCAACACACCGGTTCCCACCACGGCTGGAACCACGAGTTCGGCACTCTTGGCACTCCGCCAGAGCAACGTCCCGGTCCGCAGGTCGAAGGCCGTGAGCGGGGTGTAGCCGCGCCACCCACCGACCATCACCGTGTCCCGTGTCGCAACGAGATGCCCGGTGAACTCAGCGAGGAGCGCACTCCACAGCAATTCCCCGGTGCGTACGTCCAGGCAGAGCAGTCGGGGGACACTCTGCGGGATCACCAAACAGTGTTCGCCGGCGATCACGATCCCCCGGGGCCAGGTGCCGACCGGGACATCCCAGCGCTGAGTGCCGTCGCGGGGATCGAGACCGACCATGCGAGTCCAGCGCTCGTGGATGACGATGTGCTCGCCGGTCACCGCCAGTCCGGCCGCATAACCTGCCTGGTGAAGATTTCGTTCCCACACCGTCCGCCCGAACATGTGATCAGTTGAGCAGCTGGGCACCGGCGCGGCAACTGGGTCAGTAGCTCGCACCCGGGGCCGGCGCATCGGACATGACGATCCGTCAGTCAGGCCGGCCGCAGACGCCCGCTTCAGGAGTTCGATCCGAACACGCCCCGGCGACGGCAGTGGGCGGGTGGATCGATCGTGCTGGGTCGTGCATGGGTGCCCGCGTCCGGCTCTGTTGATGTCACCTATGGATGTCAGCCGGAGCAAGCGCTTCTTGCGGATCTTGCGCTCTTTCTCCTTGTGCTGGGCCACGCCGTACGGGAACCACGGTCCCTGATGCATCGGGCACCGGGACGTGCCGGTCACCACTGGCCGTTGACATTGGCCTCCTGCTTTGGTCGGCGCGCCACACTTCGCCACGCTGCTTCCCCCTCAAGACGCGCAGCCTCGTGCAGTCGTCTATGGCGGTGAACTGGTGGTACTTGTTGCGGCCGTCGCGGCGCCCCTGCGGTGCTGAGGCAAGGGGCTCGATGAACTTCACGTCGATCTGTACCCGGTGGCCGGGCAGCTGCTTCTCGTACCGCTTCCATCTGCGGTCATGGCGCTTGTAGCGCCGCACGTGGACGTGTGGCGTTCGGTACGGAGGCACGGCGACGCGAAGACCCGCAGGAGTCGACGCTCGCCGGCCATGCCGCAGCAAACCGTCGCCGTCATGAAGGCTCACAAGCGTCGTGAGCAGGCGGCATCCTCCTCAGTCGGCATGGAATGGACCGATGAGCGACTGGTCTTCCCGACGGAGACGGGTGAAGTCCCGACCACAAGCCTGCCCCTGAGCTGCGGAAACCTTGTTCAGGGAAGGCCTTTGGGCTCTTACGGTGCCGTTGAGGACGCGCTCAGGCTGCGCTCAGACAGATAGCGTGCGCCCATGACCGAAGAGAATCCGGAGCGTGTCCGGCCCGCCGTCGCCGACGATGTGCCGGCCGTCAAGGCCGTGACGGAGGCGGCCTACCGGCACTACATCGAGCGCATCGGGGTGGTGCCGCAGCCCATGGAGGCGGACCACGCCGCGAACGTGGCCGCCGGCAAGGTGTTCGTCACGGGAGAGCACGTCGACGGGCTGGCCGTGATCGAGGCGTTCGCCAGCCATCTCTTCCTGGACAGCATCGCCGTCCGCCCCGACGCCCACGGCACGGGCGTCGGACGGCGGCTGCTGCGTTTCGTCGAGGCACGCGCGCGTGAGCTGGGCCTCGGCGAGATCAGGCTCTACACGAACGCATTGATGTGGGAGAACCAGAGGATCTATCCGAAGTACGGATACGAGGTCGTGGAACGCCGCGTCGACGGGCCCTACGACCGGATCCACTACCGCAAGCGGCTGGACTGACGGCCCCGGCGGTTCAACCGTCGGGCCACCAGGTGCGTGCGACGTCCTTGCGCACTTCGGGGCGCCCGCAGGGGCGCTCCTCCGCCTCTTCGCGGATCCGGCGGCCGTCCGTCCTCTTCAGGGGCTTCTGCACGGTTACGCGGCGCATGACTGCCTCCTTCAGTGCCTACCGAGTTTCCGTGTTGTCACGGTGGTAGACGCTTTTGGCGAGAGTTCCTCATCGGAGCCGGGTTGTCAGTGGCGGCTGTCACTCTTCGGGTATGACGAACATGAACGACGACACGGTTGCGGCGGGTGCCCCGGAAGTCGACTGGGACGCCGAGGCCGGCGCCTTCGACGACGAGCCCGACCACGGTCTGCGCGACCCCGGGATCCGTGCGGCCTGGGCGGACCGCCTCCGCTCCTGGCTGCCCGAGCGCCCCGCCGACGTCCTCGACCTGGGCTGCGGCACCGGCAGCCTGTCGCTCCTCGCGGCCGAACAGGGACACCGGGTGACCGGCGTGGACTCGTCCCCGGCCATGGTCGAGCGGGCCCGCGCCAAGCTCGCCGGGCGCCACGCGGTGGTCCTGCACGGGGAGGCCGCCGCCCCGCCGGTCGGGGAGCAGCGCTTCGACGTGGTCCTCGTACGGCATGTGCTCTGGACCCTGCCGGAGCCCGGCCGGACCCTGCGGCACTGGCGGGACCTGCTGCGCCCCGGAGGGCGCTTCGTCCTGGTGGAGGGCGTCTGGGGCACCCTGCACCCCGTGGGCATATCCGCCGGCCGCCTCACCGCGCTGCTCGCACCGCTGAGCCCGGACGTGCGCGTGGAGCGACTGTCCGACGACCCGGTGCTGTGGGGCAAGGCCGTGGCGGACGAGCGGTACGCGGTGGTGGCGAGGGTGTGAGAGCGGGGGCCTGGAGCCGTCGCCGACCGTGCGGCGGCCCGCGCCGGGCGTGAGTCGGCCCGCGCCGGGCGGGCGGTGGCCGAGGGTGTCAGCACAGCAACTCCTCGAAGCCGCCGGCGCGGGCCAGCGCCTCCAACTCGTCCAGGGCGGCCAGCGCGGCGGACGCGGCCTCCGGGTCCCTCTGCGTCAGCCCGCTGTCCGCGAACTCGTCCTCGTCCAGCCGCCGTACGTCCCTGCCGTCGGCGGAGCGCCACAGGTCCAGGTCGAGGTCCTCCACGACCAGTTCACCGCCGGTGCGGACCGCCGGGCGGGTGACGTCGCAGTACCAGCCCTTCACGGCGCCGTCGGCGGCGCGCACCTCCTTCACCGAGAACCAGCGGTTGCGCCAGTAGTACTCGGTGAAGACGTCGCCCGTCTCGAAGCGGACGAAGCCGAAGTCGCGGACGCCGGAGCCCGCCCAGGGCGCGCGTACGGTGATGCGGGTGCCGTCGTCGCCGAGCAGCTCGGCCGGGTAACGGATCTTCGTCCGGCCCGCCTTGACCAGGACGATGTCCAGCGGGGCCGCCGGTTCAGCCGAGTTCGCGGACATAGCGCACCTCCGCCGCACAGACCTCGTACCCGAGCCACTTGTTGACCGCGAGCATCGGGCCGTTCCCGGAGTCGTTGCCCGTGAAGGCCTCCCGGAACCCGGCGGCACGAGCCCGGTGCAGGGAGTGGGCCTTGACGAGCTTGGCCAGGCCGCGGCCCCGGTGGGCGCGCACGGTGCCGGTCATCGCGGTGGAGTAGCGGGTACCCCCGTCGGTGTAGGCCACGCTGAAGGCGACCGGACGGCCGTCGACACAGGCCGCCACCGTCAGCTCGCGGTCCAGCAGCGGATGCTTCCAGTACTGCTCGATCCAGGCGTCGTAGTCCGTGTACTCGAAGTCGACGTCGCCCGGTTCGTCCAGCATGGTCTCCGCGTCCAGCTCGAACAGCGGCCGCGGGTCGTGCGCGAAGTCCGCGGCCGTGCGCAGCTCGACGCCCGGCGGGGTCGCGGGGACAGCGGGGAGGCCGGCGTCCGCCAGGTCGAGGCGGAGGAAGTGGGCGGACCGGCTGCCGTGATAGCCGTGCCGTTCCGCGAAGGCGCGGTTGGCCGGCTCGTCGAGGACCCAGCTGAGCAGCCTGGTCGCGCCCTGGGCGGCGAGGTACTCCTCGGCCGCCCGCAGCAGCAGCCCGCCGGCGCCGCGACCGGTCCGGTCCGGCCGTACGTAGATGTTCAGCAGGCCCTGGCCCGGCTCGGTGCTGTCGTGGGCCAGATGGACCTGGGCGGTGCCGATCACCTCGCCGTCCTCCTCCGCGACCAGCGGGCGGTAGCGGGCGTCGGGGGGCATGTGGGCGGCGTTGTGACGGACCGAGTCCGAGGTGAACAGGACGTAGGGCAGGGCGAGATGGCGGACCTGGGCGAAGCCCTCGGTGTCGGCCGGCACATCGGGTCGCAGGTCGCGCACGATCACTGTCATGGGTAGGCACCGTAGGCGCAGGCGTGCCGGGGATGCCTCCGATTTTCCGGCGGGTGCGGGACAATCGGCCCGTGAGCCTGAAGATCCGCATCGATGACAGCGCGCCCCCGTACGAGCAGGTGCGAGCGCAGATTTCCGAGCAGGCGCGGTCCGGGGCACTGCCGGTGGGGTACCGGCTGCCGACCGTGCGGGGGCTGGCCGAGTCCCTGGGCCTCGCGGTGAACACGGTGGCCAAGGCGTACCGGGCGCTGGAGAGCGACGGGGTGATCGAGACGCGGGGGCGCAACGGAACGTTCGTGGCTGCCGCCGGCTCGGCCGCGGAACGCGAGGCCTCCCTGGCCGCTCAGGCGTACGCGGAGCGTGTGCGGCGGTTGGGCCTGGGGGAGCCGGAGGCGCTGGCCGCCGTACGGGATGCCCTGCGGGCGGCCTACGGGGCCTGAGGGGTCAGCGGAGTTTCGCCGGCTCCGGGGTCCGTGTCACCGGCAGCCCCGCCCGTCCCGCCGCCCTCCCGAACGTCACCGCGTCCCGCACCGCCGCACCCCCCGGATCGTTGTTGAAGTACGCGTACACGTCCTGCCCCCGCTCCCAGGTCGTCGCGATGCGGTCGACCCACGTCTCCAGGGACCGCTTGCCGTAGTGGGGCCAGGGGCGGGCGCGGCCCTGGTGGAAGCGGACGTAGCCCCAGTCGGTGGTGCGCCACAGCGGGGTGACCGGGCGGGCCAGGACGTCCGCCCAGCACAGGGCCGCGCCCCGGGCCGACAGGACGTCCCGCACCTCTGCTGTCCACCAGGAGTCGTGGCGCGGCTCGACCGCGACCCGCGTACCGGAGGGGAAGCAGGCCAGGCAGGCGTCCAGGAGCGCGGGGTCGGCGCGCAGGGTCGGGGGGAGCTGGAGGAGGACCGGGCCCAGGCGGTCGCCGAGGCCGGCCGCGTGGCTCATCAGGCGGTGAACCGGTTCCTCGGGCTCCTTCAGGCGCTTGATGTGGGTCAGATAGCGGCTGGCCTTGACCGCGACCACGAAGTCCTCCGGGACCCGGTCCCGCCACGCCTCGAAGTTCTCGCGGGAGGGGAGGCGGTAGAACGCGTTGTTGATCTCCACCGTCGCGAAGAGGCGCGTGTACTCCTCCAGCCACAGCCGAGCCGGGACCCCGGCCGGATAGACGAGGTCCCGCCAGTCCTTGTACTGCCACCCGGAGGTGCCGACCAACAAGGTCACAGCACCATCAAAGCACTACAGGTACAGGCCCGCGTCCGCGCCGTCCCGCGCCCCGGGCACCGAGGTCGGTGACGTGCCCCGGCGCAGTGCGAACAGCTCGGCCAGCGTCGCCCCGTCCCGGCCGATGGCCTCCTCCCGGCCGTCGGCCTCGCTGCCGAGCCAGCTCACCGCCTCCCGCTGGGTCAGCCTGCCCACCTCGATGCGGGCCAGACAGCGGCCGGGGCGGACCACGGCCGGGTGCAGACGCTCCAGGTCCTCGTTGGTGGTGACGCCGACCAGGACGTTGCGGCCCTGGCCGAGCAGGCCGTCGGTGAGGTTCAGCAGCCGGGACAGGGCCTGGCCCGCCGTGTGCTTGGCCTCGCCGCGGATCAGTTCGTCGCAGTCCTCCAGTAGCAGAAGACGCCAGCGGCCCTTGCCCGCCGAGTCCTCCTCGCCGATCGCGATGTCCATCAGATAACCGACGTCGGAGAAGAGGCGTTCGGGGTCCAGGACGCAGTCCACCTGACACCAGTCGCGCCAGGAACGGGCCAGGGTGCGCAGGGCGGAGGTCTTGCCGGTGCCCGGAGGGCCGTGGAGGAGGAGCAGCCGGCCCGCGATGTCCTCCGGGGTCGTCTTCATCAGGCGGTCCATCGCCTCCGCCACCGGTGCCGTGTAGTTGGGCCGGACCTCCTCCCAGGTGCCCGCGGAGATCTGCCGGGTGGTGCGGTGCGGGCCGCGCCTGGGGGAGACGTACCAGAAGCCCATCGTGACGTTCTCGGGCTGCGGCTCGGGCTCGTCGGCGGCGCCGTCCGTGGCCTGGTCGAGGACCTTCTTGGCCAGTTCGGCGCTGGTCGCGGTCACCGTGACGTCCGCGCCGCGGTTCCAGCGGGAGACGAGCAGGGTCCAGCCGTCACCCTCGGCGAGGGTGGCGCTGCGGTCCTCGTCGCGGGCGACCCGGAGCACGCGCGCGCCGTCGGGCAGCAGGGTCGCGCCGGTGCGGACGCGGTCGATGTTCGCCGCGTGCGAGTACGGCTGCTCGCCCGTCGCGAAGCGGCCGAGGAACAGCGCGTCGACGACGTCGGACGGCGAGTCGGAGTCGTCGACGTGGAGCCGGATCGGCAGAGCGTCGTGTGGGTTAGCAGACATGCGGCCATGATCCGCCACCGGTGCCCTCCGCGCACGGCATTTCCTCCCCTTGTTCCGGGTGTTCCAAGACTGTTCCGGGTGTTCCCAAGACCTGCCCGAGGCGCCGCTTCCGCCGCTACCGTTGTCCTTGATGGGACGTCATGGGTGGGATTCGGATACTCGGCGGTGGCGGCTCACCGCCCTGCTCGGTGTGGGTGCGGCCGCGCTGGCCCTGGCCGTGACCCTGTTCAGCACGCTGTCCGGCGGACCGAGCACGGCCGGCACCATACGTGACGGCGACAAGGTGCACGGCACCCCCGCCGGTCCCGGCGCGAAACCGGAGCCGTACGTCGGCTGGGGCTTCACCCACACCCAGTACAGCGCCGACGAGGGCGCAGGCGAGGCGACCGCGCGCGTGCGGCGACTGCTCGGGCAGGATGGCGGGCTGGCGCAGAACCAGCAGATCATGGGCTGGGGCGCGGACAATCCCGAACCGGTCAAGGGGCGCTACGACTTCGGCGCCCTCGACCGCCGTGTCGACTTCATGCGCGCCTCCGGCGCCACCCCGGTGATCACGCTGTGCTGCTCCCCGGACTGGATGAAGGGCGGCAGGGCCGGCGTCGGCAACACGGACTGGAGCCGGGCCGCCCTGGAGACGGCGCCCACCCCCGGCCACTACCAGGACTTCGCCGACCTCGCCGCCACCGTGGCCCGCCGCTACCCGGACGTGAAGCACTTCGTCGTCTGGAACGAGTTCAAGGGCTTCTGGAACGACGCCAGGTCCCGCTGGGACTACGAGGGCTACACCAAGATGTACAACCTCGTGTACCAGGCACTGAAGAAGGTCGACAAGGACATCATGGTCGGCGGCCCCTACCTGGTGATGGACAGCGTCGACCCGCGTGACCAGAACGCCTCCACCGCACTGAAGGGGCCCTGGGGCGCCATGGACCAGCGGGTGCTCGACGCGTTCTCCTACTGGAACGCGCACAGGGCGGGCGCCGACTTCACGGTGGTCGACGGCGCCAGCTACACCCGCGACGACGACATGCTGCCGAACGAGTTCGCGGCCACCGGCAAACTGACGGCGGTCGGCGCATGGGTACGGCAGCAGACCCACGGCCTGCCGCTGTGGTGGGCCGAGTACTACGTGGAACCCGGTGACGGCCACGACGACCGCAAGGGCTGGTCCGAGCCGCACCGCGTCGCCGTACAGGCCACCGGGATGATCGCCATGGTCAAGGGCGGCGCGGAGTCCGGCTTCTACTGGAACCCGGAGGGCAGGACGGGCACCGACTGCCCCGGCTGCCTGTGGACGCCCACCGACAGCGCCGGCGGCGGCAAGGCCCTGCCCATGTACGACCTGGTGTCCCGGTTCGCCAGAGCGTTCCCGCCCGGCACCAGGTACGAGACGGTCCAGGTCGCGCCGGACGATGTGCCCAACGTCCGCGTCCTGGCCGACGCCAGGACCGTCCTCGTGGTCAACACGCAGAACCGGACCATCAGCGCCCGGATCGACGGCAGGCGGTTCGACATGCAGCCGTACGAGGTGAAGTGGCTCGACCGCTGAGCCACCCCACACCCGTCACCTCATGTGTCACCTCATGCATCACTCATACGTCACTTCATGGTCAGGAACCGCTGCACCAGCGAGGCCAGCACCACCGCCAGCAGCGGCAGCGAGAACCAGAACGTGCCCTGCAGCAGCCGCAGTTGGCGTACGCCCGGCCGGACGGCGACCCGTACGACCTCCCGCACGGCCAGCAGCAGGACCAGGACGACGGCGGCCAGCGCGCCGACCACCGACCACGGGGTCCAGGTCACCTGGGGCCCGATCGGCCCCGGGTGCGGCTTCGGCACCGGCGCCGCCGGCTGCCTGCGCAGCGCGAACACGGTGACGTCGTCGTTGACCAGGACCTTCGTCAGTTCCTGCCGGTCGTCCAGGTTCTCGATCAGCCGGGGCTCCCAGGTCGCGGAGTAGCCCGCGTCCAGCCGCAGATAGGTCACCTGACTCTTGTTGATCATCAGATACGAGTTCGGGCCGGCGTCCTTGAGCGCCTTGACCAGGCCCGACACCAGCACCGGGTCGGTCGGCGCGAGCGTCGGCACGTAGTTCACCCGCTCCATGTCCTTCGACCCCCACGGCATCGCCGGGGTCACGTCGTTGACCGTGTCCTGGGTCAGCCACAGCAGCCGCAGTGTCGGCTTGTCGTGGGCGTACACCCAGTTCATGGCCGCGACCTCGCCGGGCCGGGTGCGCTCGAACGGCTCGTTGCCCCAGCGGGCCACCAGGAAGCCGCCCATCAGCAGCAGCCCGGCAAGCAGCGCGGCCAGCGGGGCGAGGCTCACCCGGTCCTTCTCCCGTTCCTGCGCGGTGGCGCCGGTGCGCGGGAAGAGGGCGAGGGCGCCGAGCAGGGCCGCGCCGGGCACCGCGAACATGAAGACGCGCAGCGCCATCTCACCGCCGTACGACTGCATGCCGAAGCCCAGGAAGGGCACGAAGGTGAGCACCAGCAGCGAGCGTTCGCGGTAGCGGTGGAAGCGCCGGCGCCACCAGCCCCAGCAGGCGACGGTCATGACCGAGCCGGCCAGCAGCACCCGGGTGTACAGCACCAGCTTGTGGGTCGAACTGCCGCCCTGGATCCGGCCGGACACGGACGTGGAGACATTGCTGCCGACTCCGCCGACCCCGCCGAACAGGTCGTTGAAGTGCCCCGACCAGTACGGCTCGGCCATGAAGCCCACCCAGACCGCGACCAACACGGCGAACAGCAGCGGCAGCCCGCGCAGCTCGGACCGGCCCAGCAGGACGAGGGCGGCGAGCACGCCGAGCATGACGAACGGGGTGAGCTGGTGCGCGGGCACGCTCGCCGCGTACAGGCCGATCAGCACCAGCAGGAGGACCGCCCGCTGGCGGCGGCCGGCCGGTTCCACCTCGGCCTCGCCCGGCCGGAACTTCGTCCAGATCACCCGCGGCGGGCGGAACCAGACCAGCAGGATCGCCACGAACACCAGGTACAGGAGGTAGGTGAAGCCCTGGGGCGAGAAGTAGTCCTGGCCCACCCAGCCGCACAGCACGAACAGCCAGACGCCGGTCCACTTCGCCCGCCAGCTCGCCCGCAGGGACCGGGTGAGCAGGAACATCGGTGCCAGGTAGGCGAGTTGGACGGCCGTCGGCCACCAGCGGATGACCTCGGTGAAGTCGGTGACCCCGCAGGCCCGGCCGACGAACGCGGCCACCGCGAAGAAGCCCGGCCAGCTCCAGCGGGCGTCCAGATCCGGTACGGCGGACCCGGTGCGGTCGATGTAGTCGATGAACCCCAGGTGCTGCCAGGCCGTCGGGAACCGCGGCTCGGTCTCGATCACCGCGGGCAGCGCGTGCAGCGAGACGACGGTCGCCACCAGCGTGAGCAGCAGCAGCGCCCGGTGCTCGCGGCGCAGCCAGAGCAGCGCGGCGAAGACGATCACCAGCAGGGCCGCTCCGACCAGCGTCGGCAGCGGCAGCACCGAGACCAGCCCCAGCCCGCCCATCCGGTCCAGGTCGCCCTCGCCGAGCCGCAGCGCGGGCACCCAGTAGAGCAGCAGCGCGGCGATCAGCAGACAGCCGAGGACCACACCGGTGCGGGTGGGCAGCAGCCCCTGCCGCAGCGACACCGGCGCCGTCGGTTCGGCGGGCACGGACCCGTCCGGTACGGCCATTCCCGCCGGCTCCTGCGCTCGGGGCGCGTCGATCCCCGCCACGGAGTCGGTCCTCCCGACGGACGCGTCCAGTTCCTCCGCCGTGAACGGCGCGTCGACCTCCGCGGCCTCCGCCGCCCGCAGCAGTTCCGCCTCGGCCGGGCCGAGTGAGGCCTCGGTGCCGGGCGCCCTCTCCTCCACCGGGAGACCGACCGGAGGTGCCGGCGGCGGCACCGGCATACCGGCGGGCGGGGTGCCGGGGCCCGGGCGGACGTCCGGCCGGCGCTCCACGTGGTCGAAGTCGACGTGCACGCCGAGGGCGAGGGTGTCGGAGTCCAGCGCCCAGGCCGGGCTGTGCCGCCGCGCCGGAGAGGCCGGAATCCCGGGTGCTCCCAGGTCGGCGAGGTCCCCGTCCGGTGCCGCCGAGTCGGGCACGGCGTCGGTCGCGGCCCGGATCGTCCTCCAGAGCCTCGGCGCGGCGATCGCGGCGATCACCGCGAGGCCGGCGGCCTCGGCGAGGCCCGCGCCGGTCAGCCCCATCCGAGGCAGGAGCAGCAGGGTCAGGCCCAGCGTCAGGGCGCACAACAGGCCCTGGAGCCAGGCGAGTCCGGCGGTGCGGCTGCGGGCGCGCAGCACCGCGAAGTACGTCTCGATCACGACCCGCAGCACCGAGCCGACCGCAAGCCAGCGCAGCAGCGGGGTCGCCGCGTGCGCGTAGCCCGCGCCGAACACGCCGAGGATCCAGGGCGCGCCGACGATCCACAGGGCTGCGATGGGCAGCATGATCCGGGCCATCCGCTTCAGCGCGGCGCGGGTGTAGGCGGCCAGCCGTGCCGGGTCGTGCGAGCCCTCGACCGTGAGGGAGGCGCCCATGTTGATGGCGAGCAGGTCGGTCGTGCCGCCGATGGTGGTGGCGATGTAGAAGTACGCGTTCTCCGCCGAGCTGACCTGCGAGGCGACGATCACCGGAACCAGGTAGATCACCGCGAGGGAGAACAGCGAGCCGGTGTAGTCCCCGGCCAGGAACCTGCCGACCTGTTTCAGTGTCGGCGGCTCGGTGCGCCCCTCGGTCGCCTTGACGTGCCGGGGTGCCAGCCGCCGGAACACCAGCCAGCCCAGCGGCACCACCGAGGTGGCGATCGCGGCCACCCAGGAGACGAAGACGCCGGTGGTCGGGATGGCCGCGGCGAAAGCGACGAGCAGGGCCAGCTTCACCGCCGAGAACACGGTGTTGCCCACCGGCACCCAGGTGGCGCTGCGCAGCCCGGTCAGCACCCCGTCCTGCAGGGTGAGCACGTTCCAGGCGACGACGGCCGCGACGAAGCCGAGCCCGTTGACCGTCCCGTGCAGGAAGCGGTACGACGGCCCCCAGGTGTCCAGGGTCAGCAGGAAGACGCCCGCCGCGACCGCCACCAGCAGGGAACTGCCCGCGTAGGTACGGAAGACGAGCCGTCCGGTGCGTCTGCCGGCCACCGGGATGAACCGGGCCAGTGCGCCGGTCAGGGTCACCGCGGTCAGCCCGGCGAGGAACTTCATCGCGGCGATGGCGGCCGAGCCCTGCCCGACCGCCGACTCGGAGTAGTAGCGTGCCGCGGCCAGCCAGAAGCCCAGTCCGAGGACGGCGGAGATGCCGGTGTTGAGCATCAGCGCGTAGGCGTTGCGGAACAGCGGGCTGCCGCCGGAGGACCGGCCGGTGCCGGGCAGCCTGAGGCGGCGCCCTGACTTCTGGGGCGGCTCGGCGCCGGTCGTCGTGGACTCGGTCGTGGTCGTCGTGTCAGACACGGGAACGGATGGCCTTCCGGCGGACCTGACGGGCTCTGCGGACGAGGGCGTAGCCCTTGGTGAGGGCGCGGTCCCTGGCGAAGGTGCGGGCGACGGCCCGGCCGTGGAGCAGCTGCTCGAACTCCTCCACACCGGTGGCGCGCCGCACCGTGACCCGCTGCAGCGCGTACGGCCCCTGGCGGCGGCGGGCGAGGCCGTTGCCGACGGCGAGGGCCTGGGCGTACCCGTCCTCGCGCACGGCCCGGCGGACCCTGCGGTCGGAGTAGCCGTAGGGGTAGGCGAACGACACCGGTCGGGTGCCGAGTTCGTCCCTGACGATCTCCGTGCAGCGGGTCAGTTCCGTGTGCAGCGCGTCGTCGCCCAGCTGGTCGAGCTGTGGGTGGGTGTGGCTGTGCCCGCCGATCTCGACGCCTGCGGCGGCCAGTTCGCGCACCTGCGGCCAGTCGAGCATGGCGTCCAGGCCGCCCCCGGTGTCGTACGTGCCACTGATCCAGCCGGTGGAGACGAACAGGGTGGCCGGGAAGCCGTGCTTGGCGAGGACGGGCAGGGCGTGCCGGTGCACGCCCTCGTAGCCGTCGTCGAAGGTGATCAGCACCGGCCGGGCGGGCAGCGGGCGGCCGGAGCGCCAGCGGGTTGCGAGGTCGGCGGTGGTGACCGGGGTCAGGCCCAGGTCGCCGATGAGCGCCATCTGCTCGGCGAAGGCCTCCGGCGCGACCGACAGGGCACGCGTGGCGTCGTTGGGCGATGTGGCGACGGAGTGGTACATGAGGATCGGTACGGGAGTGTCACTCACCGGTTCCCCCTTCGATCGGCGCCACCGAGAACGTCGCCCCTCCCCGCCGCGCCCGCAGGCTGCCCAGCGCGTAGCCGCCGGCGGCGCTGAGCACCCCGGCGACGATCGCGCCCGCGCGTCCCGCGCCGCCCGGCCGGGCCAGGAAGGCGTCCCGCAGGCCACGAACGACCCCGGCGGGCAGCACCCTGGTGGTGTAGCGGCGTTCGGACTCCAGGCCCTTGTCCGCGCCGACGCTCCGGGCGACCAGCGCCTTGGACAGGCCCTCGGCGTAGGTGCGGGTGCGGAAGTAGGCGAAGTGCTCGCGGGGCTCGGGCACCCGGTGGTGGATCACCGCGCGGTCGTCGATGAGCAGGACGGCGTCGGGGCGGGCCCGGGTGAGGCGGATGCACAGCTCCGTCTCCTCACAGCCCAGCGGGCGGCGGTCGCCGGCGCGGCCGATACCGGTCGCGAAGCCGCCCGCCGCCTCGAACGCCGTACGCCGGAAGGAAGCGTTTCCGCCGAGCACGTTGCGCACCCGGACCCGGCCCGGCGGCAGCCCCTTGTAGGTGCAGCCCACCACCCAGTCGAACTCCTCCGGGAACCAGGCCGGCCGCCGGCCCGACGCCCAGACGGGCACCGTACGGCCGCCGACCGCCATGACGCGCGGGTCGGCGTAGCCCTCGGCGAAGCGGCGCAGCCAGTCGCGTTCGGCGACGGCGTCGTCGTCCAGGAAGGCGATGACCTCGCCGTGGGAGGCGGCGATGCCGGTGTTGCGGCCGGCGGACAGGCCGCGCGGGCCCGCGTTGGCCAGCACCCGGGCGCCCGCGCTCTCCTTGTACTCGCGCTCCAGCCGGTCCTTCAGGACCGGGTTGTGGTCCACGACCAGGAGCGTCTCCAGCGCCGGGTACGACTGCGCGCGCACCGAGGAGACCGCCGCGAGGATGTCCTCCCAGCGGTCCTCGGTGTACACGCAGATCACGACGGAGATGCCGGGATCTCTCAAGACACCTCTCCCCGGACCGCGTCGAGCATCGGCGAGTGGTGTTCCTGGCGGCGCAGTTCGCGCCGGTTGGAGCGCTCCCTGAGGATGACCTTGAGCACCCGGATCCCGTCGCGTACGGCCCGCAGGTTGCTGGTGCCGTGGATGCGGAGGTACTCGTGGCTGGGTATCTCCTGGACCTTCAGGCCGGCCTTGACCACTCTGATGTTCATCAGCGTCTCGACCTCGAAGCCGGTGCAGTCCAGGTCGATCTTGTCCAGGCAGTGCCGCCAGAACGCGTTGTAGCCGTAGCACAGGTCGGTGTAGCGGGCGCCGAACTTGCGGTTGACGACCGTGCACAGCGCCCAGTTGCCGAGCTTGCGGATGAAGGTCATGTCGTCGGTGCCGCCGCCGTTGGCGAAGCGCGAGCCCTTGGCGAAGTCGGCGCCGGAGACCAGGGCGGAGACGTACGACACGATCTCGTTGCCGTCGGCGGAGCCGTCCGCGTCGACCATCACGATGATGTCGCCGCTGCAGGCCTCGAACCCGGTGATCAGGGCATCCCCTTTGCCCTTGCCCCGCTGTTCGACGACCTTGACGTCCGGCCACAGCGAACGGGCCACTTCGACGGTGTCGTCCGTGGAATTGCCGTCCACCAGGACGACTTCGTGTATCCAGTCCGGAAGGGTCTTGAAGACGTAGGGCAGATTCTCAGCCTCGTTCATGGCGGGAATCACCACGCTCACCGGCGGCGTGATCGCCAGGTGGGAGGAGATCGGCCGGTAGTGCGCGGCGATTAAAGGATCTTGGCCCGAACTCGGCGGGCGCAGGACGGAACTCATGTGTCTTTTCCCTCTCGTCCGGTGGACCGCCCACCCCCGGGCGGTCCGGCTCTGTCTCCGGTTCGAAAGGGGGGTTCTCGTCATCTTCGGCACGGGGGACCGATCGGCGAATCGATCTGTGAATCGACTGCGAACCGATCTCCGTGCACGTCGATGAGCTGGCAAAGCTGGCCGTCTGCCGGAGAAGAACGGCAGCCGGTCGCGCGGCACGACTCGGTCACAGTTGCGGTCACCGAGCACGGCACCCCCCTACCGCGCCCCGCGCCGGTGGACGCCGCGGCCCTGAGCCCTCCCCTGGAGCCGTGTGCCGACGTGCCGGTGCGGGTGAGATGTACGACGTTATTGACGATTGAACCCGAAAGGCAACCCCTGGGGGACTGCCTCACGGTTTTGTTGGTTTGGCCGTTACACAACCTTGGCCGGTGCTGCTCGGGTTTGTGTGCGTTTTCCGGAAATTCGTTCCCGGATCAGGACCAGGAGCAGAAGCAGCAGACTCAGCAGGGTCACCGCGACCACCCCGCCGCGGACCGACCAACGGTGGACCGCGAGCATGCCTTGGGCAACCAGCATGTTGACGACGGCCGAGCCCGCAAGTGCGCAGAGCGCTCGGCCGAAGGGATCCAGCCCGCGCAGCGCCGCGGCGAGCGCCACGGCCGGCGCCGCGATCAGGAAGAACAGGGTGCACGGGCCGCGCAGCGGAGAAGCGGAGTCGATGAGAGCGAGCAGCGCGCCGAACCCCGCGACAGCGGTCGCGGCCCCCGCGAGCAGCGGCAATGAAGATGTCTTGATGCGTATGGTCTGCATGACCGACTTTGCCCCCCGACGCGCCGGATGCCGGGCTTCAATGTGGCGCAGTCCATATGGGGTCGTCAAGACGGCGGTTGTCGAACCGTCAACCGAACTGGCATGTCCATGCAATAGGTGAGCAGTGAACGTTTCGCGTTGATCCTGTTGAGACCACAAAAGTCTTGGCATGAACACTTCCCGTCAACACGCGTAGTTGCTACGACAGTTGTGGCAGAGATCCTGCTAAAGGGAGGTTCCATGAGACGTTCCCGACTTACCGGATTCGTTACCTCGCTCCTCCTCGCCGCCGGCCTCGGTCTCACCGGGGCCGGCCATGCGACCGCCGCCACCGGTGGCTATGTGGCCCTCGGCGACTCCTACTCCTCCGGAGTCGGCGCGGGCAGCTACATCAGCTCCAGCGGCTCCTGCGACCGCAGCACCAAGGCGTACCCGTACCTGTGGAACGCCGCCCACAGCCCGTCCTCGTTCGCGTTCAACGCCTGTTCGGGCGCCACGACGGACGACGTCATGGCGGGCCAGCTCGGCTCGCTCAGCTCCTCGACCTCACTGGTGTCCATCACCATCGGCGGCAACGACGCAGGCTTCTCCGACGTCATGACGACCTGTGTGATCCAGTCCGACAGCGCCTGCATCGACCGGATCAACACCGCGAAGGCGTACGTCGACTCCACGCTCCCCGGCAAGCTGGACACCGTCTACAACGCGATCAGCGCCAAGGCTCCCAACGCCCGGGTGGTCGTGCTCAGCTACCCCCGCTTCTACCTGCTGGGCCAGACCTGCCTCGGCCTCTCCGACACCAAGCGGTCCGCGATCAACGGCGCGGCCGACTACATCGACGCCGCCATCCAGAAGCGCGCCCAGGCCCACGGCTTCGTCTTCGGCGACGTCCGCACCGCCTTCTCCACCCACGAGATCTGCTCCGGCGACTCGTGGCTGCACAGCGTCAACTGGCTCGACATCGGCGAGTCCTACCACCCCACCGCGGCCGGTCACTCCGGCGGCTATCTGCCGGTGTTCACGAACAACGCGTGACCCGAACGGGCTCGCCCCTCAGGGTGAACTCCCCGGCGAGCCCGATGCCGAAGCGGAGGCCCCGCCCGACGGGGTCTCCGTCGCCGTGGCCGTCGTACAGCTCACCGAGAACGGGACCGAGTTCGACGTGGTCTGCACGGGAGCGCGCACCTTCACACCGATCTGGTCCTCGGTCGTCCCGCTGCCGCGGTACACCGTCAGGGTCACCCGCACCTGCCGGCTCTTCCCGCCGCCGTCCGGGAACGACAGCGTGTGCCACCCCGGGTCGGACACCGATCCACGGGTCGTCACCCATCGGTACTCCACCTGCGCGGGCAGCCGCCCCACCGTGAACGTCGCCGTGAAAGAGGGCGTCTGCCCGGCCGGCGGCGGACAGCTCCCGGAGTACGTCGTGTGCGCGCCGGCCACGGTGACGTCCACCGACTGCGCCGGCTGTGCGCTCGAAGACGTGCTGCCGCTCGGCGACGGCGGCGGGGTCGTGCCCGAGCCGGTGCTGCCGTGCGCGGTCGGTGTCTGTGCGCCGCCGCTCACCCGGGTGCCGCCGCCCGCGTTCCCCTGACCGCCGCCGTTGCCGCGGTTCAGCAGCGCGTACGTCAGCCCCGCCAGCGCGAGCGCGAGGACGAGCAGGCCCGCCACCAGCACCGCGCCCGCCCGCCGGCTGCGCCGGGGCGCGTCGGAGCCCGTGGACGTCGTTGACACCGTGGGCGTCGTGGCGCCGGACACGGGCAGCGGCGGAGTGGGGTGGGGCCGCTGGTACGGCGCGGCGGCCGTCGGCGCGGTGTACGGCGGCACCGGCAGCGTGGCCGCCCGGGGCGCACCTCCCCCAGAGGGGGCACCTCCGGCTGCGACGATCCGCAGCTCGTGTTCCGCCCGCCCGGCGTCCAGCCGCTCGGCGGGATCCTTGCGCAGCAGCCCCTCGATGACCGGAGCCAGCGGACCTGCCCGGCGCGGCGGCGGCAACTCCTCGTCCACCACGGCACGCAGGGTGCTGATCGGGGTGTCGTACCGGAACGGCGAGACGCCCTCCACCGCCGCGTACAGCAGCACGCCCAGCGACCACAGGTCCGACTCCGGCCCCGGCGTCCGCCCCAACGCCCGCTCCGGGGCGAGGAATTCGGGCGAGCCGATCACCTCACCGGTCATGGTCAGCGCGGAGCTGCCCTCGACCGAGGCGATTCCGAAGTCGGTCAGCACCACCCGGCCGTCGTTGGCGAGCAGCACGTTGGCCGGCTTCACGTCCCGGTGCAGCACCCCGGCGGCGTGCGCGGCGCGCAGCGCGGACAGCACCTCGGCACCGATGTGCGCCGCCCGCTGCGGCGACAGCGGGCCCTCCGCCTCCAACTGGTCGGCGAGCGAGAGCCCGCGCACCAGCTCCATCACGATCCACGGCCTGCCGCCCTCCAGGGCCACGTCGTACACCGTGACGACGTTGCGGTTGGCGACCCGGGCCGCCGCCCACGCCTCCCGCTCCAGGCGCGCGTACATCCGCTCCACGTCGGAGGCCGGCAGCCCGGCCGGGGCCCGCACCTCCTTGACGGCCACCTCGCGGTGCAGCACCTCGTCCCGGGCGCGCCACACGGTGCCCATGCCGCCCTCGCCGAGCGGGGACAGCAGACGGTAGCGGCCCGCGATCACACGTTCGCGGCCCGGCTCTTCGGACACGGGCGCCCCCAAGGCAAGTCGTGTGATTTCTCCCCGTCGCGTGATTCACCCCAAGTTAGCTCAGCCAAGCGCGGATGCGGCCCCTTTGAGCACCAAACCGGCGCCCAGAGCCATGACGACCAGCGCGGACGCGAGCGGTACGGAGCGGCGCACCAGCCCGGCCACCGGGTGGGCGGTCCAGCGCGGACGCCGCTCCAGCACCCGGCTCACCCCCGACCCCAGCCGCACCACGGCGAACCCGGCCGCGGTGAGCGTCAGCGCGAGCCCGGCACCGTAGGCCACGACGAGCAGCAGCCCGAACCAGGCCTTCCCGAGCGCGGTGGCACCGACGAGAACCACCACGGCGGACGGGCTGGGGACAAGGCCCCCGGCGAAGCCGAGCAGGAGGGTGCCGCGGAGGGTGGGGGCAGTGGGGTGGGTGTGGGTGTGGCCGCCGTGGGTATGGGTGTGGCCGCCGTGGCTGTGGGTGTGCGCCTCGTGGGTGTGGGTGTGCCCCTCGTGGGTGTGGGCATGACCGGAGTCGCCGTGGCTGTGGGCGTGTCCACCATGGGTGTGCTCCCCATGGTGACGGGGGTGAGGGTGGCGGGTTGACCAGACCCTCCGTACGAGGCCCGCGCCGGCCGCCAGGACCAGGGCCCCGCCGGCGATGCCCAGCCAGGCGATCACCGACGGCGTGGCGGCGGAACCGGCGGTGACGAGCAGGCCCAGGGCGACCACGCCCAGAGTGTGGGTCACGGTGACCGAGGCGGCCAGCGGCAGTACGTCCCGAAGTCTTGCCCGGCCCCCGCGGGCCGCCGCTGCCGCGGCCATCAGGGTCTTGCCGTGGCCGGGCGCGAGCGCGTGCATCGCGCCGAGGACGACCGCGACGAGCAGCGCGAGCGCGGCGAAGCCGACGGTGAGGTCGTGACGGGCCACCAGGTCGTCCAGCGCGCGGGTCCAGCGGTCGGCGCCCCGCGGCAGGATCGCGGCGCCCGGTTCCGCCTGCCGCTCCTCGGCCAGGGCCGGGCCGCCGGGACGCAGGCGCACGGAGGCCGCGGTGGTGTCGGCGGGCGAGGACAGCAAGTCCTTCGGATACGTGGTCAGTTCGTGCGAGACCGACGTCTTCGGCACGTCCGTCGCGGTCAGTGTCATACGGTCGCCGCGCGCGGTGATCTCCCGCCAGCCGGGTCCGCCGGTGGCGCCCGCGCTGTGGAAGCCGAGGGTCACGGTGGCGCCGCGGGGGAGCGGGGCCGTCAGCCGGCACTCCACCCGGAGGGTGTGCAGCCCGGCCTGACCGGGACGCAGCCGCGCCGTGGCGCCGACGGCGGTCAGCGCCGCCGTACGGCCGTCGACGGTGAGCCTGCTGCCCTCGGCCGCCCGCGCACACCGCTGCCGGGCCCACTCCGCCGTGCCCAGCCGCTTCAGGTCGGGCCCGGCCTGGGTCGCGGGGATCTCGGCGAGGTCCTCCGCATGGTCGATGCGGAGCTGCCCGGGAGCGGCGACCAGGCCGTCGTAGCGGTTGACCGTGAAGTTCCCGAGCGGATGCGCGCTCGCCGGGCCGGCCGGCAGCAGCGCGAGCGCGCTCATCGCGAGGAGCAGGAAGGGGAGGCGGAACTTCACTTCGTCGCCTCCAGGGCTGTGCGGGCCACGGCCGCGCCGAGCGGGGAGAAACCGGGGTTCAGGCGCAGGGCCGCGGTGAGGGAGGCGTGACCGGCCGTGCGCCGGCCCGCGGCCAGCTCGATCATGCCCCGGTGGTACAGGAAGGCGGCGTTGCGGTAACCGGTGGCGGTGGCCCGGCGGGCGTACGGCAGCGCCTCGGCGTCCCGGCCGTTCACATGCAGCGCCCAGGCCAGCGCGTCCGCGGTGTGCACGGTGTGCCGGCGGGCCCATTCGGCGCGGGCAGCGCGCAGGGCGGCCGCCTTGTCGCCGTGGTCGGCGGCGGCCAGCGCGGTGTCGAGGTCGGCGTTGACCCCGTTGGCCTTGGCCAGTGCGATCCAGGCGTCCACGAGGGCGTACTGCCGGCGCGCCCTGGCCCGGTCGCCGGCCGCGCCCCGCGCCTCGTAGAGCTCGCCCAGTTCGACCAGCGGGCCGGGCAGCGGATACCGGGACACCACGGTCTCCATCCCCCTGATCGCCGCCGCGCGGTCCCCGCTCGCCGCCTGCGCACGCGCCCGGCCCTCCAGCGCGGGCAGGTAGGTGTCGTCGGCGGCGAGTGCACGGGCGTAGTACGCGAGGGCGGTCCGGTAATCGCCCTGGTTCCAGGCGAGTTGGCCGAGCTGCGCGGCCACGTAGGCGATGTCGCCGGGTGACGTGGCTCCCGCCAGGGCCTGCTTGAGTACCCGGCGTGCGGTCGCCACGTCACCTCGCAGCTCATGTACATACGCGTACCGCGTGAAGACCGGCACCCCCGGCTTGCGTGTGTCGGCGGTCCCGGCGGCTGTCAACGCCTCCGAATACCGGCCGAGTTCGACCAGGCCGTCGATACGGGAGGACAGCGCGCGCTCGCTGTACGGGTTCTGCCGCAGTGCCCGGTCCGCGTAGGCCAGCGCGTCCTTGAAGTCGTGCCGGGCCGCGGCGAGGGCGGCGCGGCCGGCCAGCGCCTGGTCGTTGTCCGGGGCCAGCGCGAGGGACCGGTTCAGCGCCCGTTCCGCCTGCGGGTAGCGGGCGGGGTCGCCCTTGGTCCGCGCCTGCTCGACATAGGCCAGGCCCAGCGTGGCCCAGCTTCCGGAGTCCTTGGGCTGGGTCCGCAGATGCGCCTGGAGCGCGGCGATGCTCGCGTCCAGGTCACCGCCGCCGAGCACCCCGGGGTCCACGGCAGCGGAGGCCGCCGGCACGGTGACGGGCGCCCGACCGGCCCCCAGGGCGATGGCCCCGCCGGTCAACGCGACCGCCAACAGAGCAGCACATCCGACGAGTTGGGCGCCCCGCCAGCGCCCCCCGGCAGCGGCGAGCCGCCGGACGGCGGCCACACGCTGATCGGGACCGGAGCCGACGGAGGCCGACTTCGAGGGTTCTGCGGGCGCGGGTTGGCGGGAGCCGATGGATGAGGGTTCGCCGGGGCCGCCGTGGGCGATGTGCCGGGTGGGGTGGGGGTCGGCGCGGTTGGCTGGGGGCTCTTCGGGGGCGGTGGCGGCGGTGGCCGCTTCCGAGGGCTCTTCGGCCGCGCATTGGTCGTCGGGGCTGGTGGGTGAGGTTTTTCCGGGGCGGTGCGCGATGTCCTCGGTGGGGAGGGGGTCGGAGCGGTGGGCTGATGGCTCTTCGGGGGCGGTGGCGGCGGTGGCGGTGCCCGTGCCCTTCTGCCCGTTCATGTCGTCGTCGTCCTGTCTGCGCGGGCCCATGCCGTCTCCTGCGTGCTCGGTCGTGTCGGATGGCGCGGCCCGCCGTGGGGGAAGGGAAGGTGCGGGCCGCGCCGGTCTGGGTGGGGGCGGGGTCAGTACGGACGGCGTATGCGCCGGCGCCACCAGCCGACAGCCGTGCCGAGGAGCAGGATTCCGGCCGCGCCCGAGGCCGCCGACGCGGCGATCAGCACCGTGTTGCCGGAACCGGAGCTGCCGGAGGACCCGGCCGGTTGCAGGGCGTCGCCGAGCTGGCTGCGGACGTCCGTGCCCGCCGTCGTGCCCTTGGCGAGCGGGCCGCGCGAACCCGAGGTGGGCTCGGCGACGTACGGGAAGTACTTCTCGAAGCCCTTGTCGTTCTTGTCCACCGCGTCGCCCAAGTCGTTCTTGGAGCCGACCAGTTCGCCCTCGACGACCTGCAGCGCCTCGTCGATCACGTCGTCGGTGAGCCGGCGCCCGTTCGGGAAGCCCGCGTTGTCGCCGTCGAGAACACCGAGTCGCTTGGGATGCATGGCCGGCTTGATCGAGGTGTTCAGGCGCAGTTCCTCCGAAGGGCGCACGTTCGGGGGCTGGTTGAGGCCCTTGACGCCCTTCAGGAACACGTCGACCAGGTCGTTGCGCGGTTCGCTCGGCGCCTTGATCTTGTAGATCGACTCGATGAGCTTGGGCAGTTCGGGGTTGGTGACGTTCTTCAGGAACTGGGCGTCGTACGCGGGCTGCGAGGCGTTGAACCTGTCCTTGTCCTTCTGCGGGTTCACCACCTCGTTGACCAGCGGGTTGCCCAGGCGCGAGACCTGCGTGTAGTAGCCCTGCGCGTTGCGGCGCTGGGTGGTGGACCAGATGCCGACGACCGGCTGCCCGGCCGACTCCCGGATCAGGTCGGTCGGCACCTGCAGGGCGATGGTGTTGACGTTGTAGCCCTTCAGGGTGTCCCGCCCGACCTCGCTGAGGTTCCCGCCGTACAGCAGGTCGAAGACGCGCAGGTCCGCGAAGAACGGGTCGTCCGCCTGCCCGGCGAAGGTCGCGGCGCCGCCCGCCGTCTTGTAGACGGCCTGGGCGCGCAGCTTGCCGTAGTCCGGCATGGACGCCTTGCCGACGTCCGACGGCGCCGCCGGCACGTCGTCCGCGAGCTTGGTCCGCGACACCGCGTGCCCGTGCTTGAGCCGGAGCAGATCGATGTCGTACGTCTGCGTGATGTTGAGGTCGGGGTCGGCCAGGTTGCTGACCGGACCCGTGTTGTACAGGAACGTGTTCTTGTTCTTCGTGTGGGTCGTGAAGGTGTAGCGGAACACCATGTCGTCCTGCGCGTCACCGTTGCTGTCGACGTGGATGTCGTACTGGGCGTCGTCGGCGAACGTGTAGAAGTTCGGCCCGCCCGCCGGCTCCTCGAACGGGATCCAGTTCGCCACGATCGTCGTCGTGTCGGGCTTGTCCGGGCTGACGAACGCGTACAGGTCGGTGTTGTCGTACTGCGGGGTCCCCGAGATCAGCGGGGCCTCCCGGTGGGAGGAGGCGGAGGCCGTCCCGGGTTCCAGCGTGGCGACGCCGGCGGCCGCGAGCCCCCCGGCCGCCAGCGCACCGCACAGGAGCGTGGCCAGGCCCGTACGTCCCCTGTCGCTTCTGGAGAGGAGACTCCTGGAGAAGAGAGGTGTCATGCGTCCGTCCTCAGTGCCGACTTGCCTTTGACGGTCGGGTCTTCGGAGCGGGCCCGCGGATCGGATTGGTCGGACGGAGAAAATCCGCGGAAAAACTTTGGGCCCGCCCCGACCCGCGTTTTCGGCCCGCCGATCCGTATCTCCCGCGGGAGGTGTGCCTACGTGCGGATGCGTGGAGTGCGCGGAAGGGCCGGCTGCGGCCACGGAGAGGGGGCCCGGGTGCGGGCGGACGAGCTGCTGGTGCTCGTCGCGGGCGGCGACCAGCGGGCGTTCGAGGACCTGTACGCACTGGTGTCCGGACCGGTGTACGGGCTCGTACGACGGGTGGTGCGCGACCCGGCACAGTCCGAGGAGGTCGCCCAGGAGGTGCTGTTGGAGACCTGGCGCTCGGCCGCCCGGTACGACCCCGGCCGGGGCAGCGCGCTGTCCTGGATCCTCACCCTCGCCCACCGCCGCGCCGTCGACCGGGTGCGCAGCGCCCGCGCGGCCGGCGAACGCGAGCAGCGGGAGGCCGTGCGGGCCGGGGAGCCCGCGTTCGACCAGGTCGCCGAGGAGGTCGAGGCCGGCATGGAGCGCGAGTGGGTACGCCGCTGTCTGCGCCGGCTCACGGACCTGCAACGCCAGTCCGTGACTCTCGCCTACTACGACGGCTACACCTACCGTGAGGTGGCCGAGCGGCTCTCGCTGCCGCTCGGCACCGTGAAGACGCGGATGCGCGACGGGCTCACCCGGCTCCGCGAGTGCCTGGGAGGCGCCGCATGAGCATCCTCGGCAAGCTGCTGCGCCGCGAGGACCTGCACTCCCTCGCCGCGCCCTACGCCCTCGACGCCCTGGAACCCGGCGAGCGGCGCCGGTTCGAGAAACACCTGCAGGGCTGCGACCGGTGCGCCGCCGAGGTGCGGGAGCTGGCCGAGGACGCGGTGCGCCTGGCCTGGTCCACGGCCGCCCACGCGCCCCCCGACCTGCGCCGCCGGGTGCTGGCCGCCGTACGCACCATCCCGCAGGAGCAGGCCCGGGCCCAAACCCAAACCCAGGCCCAAACCCAAACCCAGGCCCAGGCCCAGGCCCAGGCACCGGCCCGGGAGCGCACGCCGCAACTGCCGCCGCACGTCTGGGGTACCCAGCCCCCGCCGGGACGCACCCGTACGCCCCGCACGCGCCCCCTGTTCGTGCCGTTCGCCACGGCCACCGCGGCCGCGGCCCTCGTCGTCGCCTCGCTCTTCGCCGTGCAGGCGCAGCGCACCGAGGACCGGCTCGCGGCGGAGAAGGCCCGGGGACGTGAGATCGCCCACGTTCTGGCCGCGGCCGACGCCCGAGCCACCACCGGCAAGGACGCACGGGGCCGCGCGATCGGAGTGATCGCTTCCGCCTCGCAGGGAGAAGCCGTCGTCACCCTCAGCGGATACGGCAGCCCGCCCGCCGGCCGCGTCCGCCAGCTCTGGCTCATGCGACCCCGGGCGCAACCGCGCTCCCTCGGGCTCCTCGCGGGCGACACGCCCTTGGTCGCGAAAGGCCTCGACACTTCCTCGACGTCACTCGCCGTAACCGTCGAGCCTGACGGTGGCTCAGCGCAGCCCACCGGCCAGCCCATAGTCCAACTCACCCTGAAATCGGTCGGATTCGGAGAGTAGTCAACGTGGGATGGTCAACCGCCTTGCAGGGAAGGTGAATCCTGTGGACGCGATACACGCGTGCCGCCCTGGGGCGATAGGGTTACTCTGCCCGGGCCGGGTGGACTCGTACGGGTGGGGAGTGACATGGAGCAGATAACAGTGCGCAGCAGGGCCAGGGTCCCTGCGATCACCTGCGGCAGCAGCGCGACCAGTTCGCGCCTCGACCGCCATCTGTCGGTGCTGGCGGGTCCCGCCATACCGCAGCGGGAGACGGTCGAGGCGACTTCGCTGATGCGTGAGCTGACGGCGCGTGACACCGCACAGCAGCGCAGTGACCGGGGCAGGCGGGTCAGCCGCGTCTCCCTCTTCGCACCGCTGCGTCGGCTGCGTCGCTCGCTGTTCGGCGGTCACTGAGCGGCAGCTGACCGACCGCTGAGCAGAAGCTGAGCGGCCGTCGAGCCACCACCGAGCCGCCGCCGACCCGGCCACACGCGGCCCCTGGACCCCTTCCGGGTCGCCGGCGCTCAGGCCGTCACACCGTCCCGGCGCATCGCTGCGATCTCGTCGTCCGTCATCCCCACGGCACGCAGCAGCGCCTCGGTGTGCTGCCCGAGCGCGGGCACATCACCCATCCGTGCCTCGTCCCCGCCCGGCAGTGTGATGGGAGGCAGCAGCGCTTTCAGTGGCCCGACCGGCGAACCCACCTCACGCCACCGCTCCCGGGCGGCCAGCTGCGGGTGCCCGGCCAGTTCGTGCAGATCACGCAGCCGGGCACAGGCGATGCCCGCCTTCTCCAGTCGGGCCAGCGCCTCTTCGGCGTCCAGCACGCCGAGCGCACGCGCCACCAGCTCGTCCGTCTTCTCCCGGTTCGCGACCCGTGACGCGTTCGTGGCGTACGCCGGGTCCGTCCCCAGCGCCGGTCGGCCCATGACCTGTTCGGCCAGCCGCCGCCACTCCCGGTCGTTCTGCACGGACAGCAGCACCCGTCCGCCGTCCGCCGTCGGATAGGCGTCGTAGGGCGCGATGACGGCGTGCGCGAGGCCGGTGCGCGCCGGGGGCTCACCTCCATGCATCGCATGGTGCAGCGGATGCCCCAGCCACTCGGCGAGCGCCTCCAGCATCGACACCTCCACCGGCCCGCCCCGCCCGGTCGTCCCCCGCCGCACGAGGGCCGCCAGCACGCCGGAGAACGCGTACATGGCCGCCGCGATGTCCGCCGCCGGGACGCCCGCCTTCACCGGCTGCTCCGGCGTCCCGGTCACCGACACGAGCCCCGCCTCGCACTGCACGAGCATGTCGTACGCCCGCTTGTCCGCGTACGGCCCCGAGGAGCCGTACCCGGAGATGTCCACGGCGATCAGCCGCGGAAGCGCCGCGCACAGCGTGGCCGCGTCGAGACCGAGCCGGGCCGCCGCCCCGTGGGCGAGGTTCTGCACGAACACGTCCGCGTCCGCGATCAGCCGCCGTACGACGTCCAGGCCCCGCGGATCCTTCAGATCCACGGCGATGGACTCCTTGCCGCGGTTGCACCACACGAAGTGCGAGGCGAGACCGCGGGCCGCCGTGTCGTAGCCGCGCGCGAAGTCGCCGCCGTCGACCCGCTCCACCTTGATGACCCGGGCTCCCAGGTCGGCGAGCTGCCGGGTCGCGAAGGGCGCGGACACGGCCTGTTCGACGGCCACGACGGTGATGCCCGCAAGGGGCAGGGGCTGGGTGTCCGTGCGCTGTTCCATGACCGGATCATGGCCCGCGGCCGCCGGGTTTGTCAGCAGCCCGGCGTCAGTCGGTCAGCGCTCCCCGCGCGCGTACCGGCGCACGGCGAGCGGCAGGAACAGCGCGGTCAGTGCCAGGCACCAGGCGAGCGCCCCGGCGACCGGGTGCGCCACCGGCCAGGCGGAGTCCGGCGGGACCGTCGCGTTGCCGAAGAGGCCCCGCAGAGCGGTCGTCACGGCGCTGATCGGGTTCCACTCGGCGAGGGTGCGCAGCCAGCCCGGCAGATGGTCCGTCGGGATGTAGGCGTTGGACAGCAGGGGCAGCACGAAGGAGGAGGCCCCGAGCTGCCCGGCCGCGTCCTCGCTGCGGGTGAGCAGTCCGAGGAAGATCCCGGCACAGGTGCTGGCGAACCGGAAGAACAGCAGCAGCCCGACCGCACCGGCCGCGTCGACCGCGGACCCCTCGATCCGCCAGCCCACCGCGAGCCCGACCAGAAGCAGCGGCACGGTTCCCACGGTCGTGACGACGAGGTCGGCGACCGCCTGTCCGAGGGGTACGGCGGCCCGGCTCACCGGCATCGTGCGGAACCGGTCCATCACACCCCGGTGGGTGTCCGCGGCGGCCTGGAACATACCGGTCATCAGCCCGCCGGCCGCGGTCGCGACCAGCAGCCCCGGCACCAGGAAGGACCGGTACTCGCGGCCGGGCATGGCCAGCGCGCTGCCGAACACATAGCCGAAGAACAGCAGCATGTTGACCGGCATCATCTGGGTGAGGATCGCCAGGCCCGGACTGTTGCGGACCCGGCGCAGCTGCCGTCCGGTCATGGCCAGCCCGTCGTACGTCACCGTCAACGCGCTCATGCGGCAAGCTCCTTGCGGTCGGTGGTCCCGTCGGTGGTCCCGTCGGTGGACCCGTCGGTGGCTGCGGCGGCGTGCTCTCCGGTGAGGCGCAGGAAGACGTCGTCGAGGGTGGGCGGGCGCAGGCTCGCGTCCAGCAGCGGCACGTCCGCCGCGTCGAGTTCGCGCACCAGGCGCGGCAGGGTCAGGGTCGGGTCGGTGGTGACGGCGCCGACGGCGTTGCGCTCGTGGTCGAATGCCGGTTCGCTGCCTGTGAGTTGATCGAGTACGGCAGCCGCCCGCTCCAGCGCCTCCCCGTCCGCGACCACGGCCTCCGCGTACGACCCGATGAGCGCCTTGAGTTCGGCGGGCGAGCCGGTGTGCGCGACCTGGCCCCCGTCCACCAGGGCGATGTCGTCCGCCAGCTGGTCGGCCTCCTCCAGGTACTGGGTGGTCAGCAGCACGGTCGTACCGTCCGCCTTCAGGTCGCGCACCGCCTGCCAGATGTCGGCGCGGCTGGCCGGGTCGAGTCCCGTGGTCGGCTCGTCGAGGAACAGCACGTCGGGCCGTCGGATGAGGCTTGCCGCCAGGTCCAGGCGGCGCCGCATGCCGCCCGAGTAGGTCGAGGCCCTGCGGCCGGCGGCCTCGGCCAGCCCGAAGCGCTCCAGCAGTTCCTCCGCTCGTGCGGCCGGTCCGCGCACCCGGTGCAGCCGGGCGAACAGCAGCAGGTTCTCGCGTCCGGTGAGGTCGCCGTCGACCGAGGCGTACTGCCCCGTGACCCCGATCCGGCTCCGCACCGCGGCGGCGTCCCGGACGAGATCGTGCCCGGCGATCCGCGCCGAACCGGCATCCGGCCGCAGCAGTGTGGTCAGCAGCCGTACGGCGGTGGTCTTCCCCGCCCCGTTGGGTCCGAGCAGTCCGCAGACGGTGCCCTCGGCGACGGCCAGATCCAGCCCGCGCAGGGCGTGCACGGGGCCGAAGTGCTTCTCCAGCCCCTCACTAAGTACAGCGTACGTAGTATTCATGCGGCAACCATAGCCCACTACGTACGCCGTACGGAACTAGGATGGTGATCGAGGTGATGATCGATGGCAGTCCGAGGGGCCGTCCCCGAAGTGATCTGGGCGCGTCCGGAGCGCACCGGCCGGGGTCCGAAGCCGGCGTACACCCGCGACGACATCGCCGCCGCCGCCGTCCGGATCGCCGACGAGCGGGGGCTCGACGCGGTGTCGATGCGGCATGTCGCGGCCGAGCTGGGCTGCGGCACGATGTCGCTGTACAACTACGTCCCCCGCAAGGAGGACCTGTACGAGCTGATGATGGACATGGTCAGCGCGGAACACGTCCCGTGGGAGCCGAGCGGGGACTGGCGGCCGGACATGCTCCGGGTGGCCCGGCAAACGCGTGAGCTCATGCGCCGGCACCCGTGGATGCCGAGGCTGATGTCACCGGTGTACGGCTTCAGCCCTCACGCCCTGCGCTATCTGGAGCACTGCCTGGCCTGCCTGGACCCGCTGGAGGTGTCCTACGGCACGAAGCTGGAGTTGATCGCGATGCTGAACGGTGTCGTGACGACGTATGTCCGCAACGAGATCGACACGGCCGAGAGGGTGCGGGCGCTGCCCTGGTCGGAGGACGAGGAGAACGCGGTGCGGATCGCGTATCTCGGGGGGCAGGTCGCGTCCGGTGCGTATCCGAGGACGGCGGCGGCGTTCGCGGAGGACGCCGGGCCGATCGATCTGGAGGCGGTTTTCGAGCGGGCGTTGGAACGGCTCCTGGACGCGGTCGCGCCGGGCTAGCGGGGTGCGCTGGCGCCGCTAGATCAGTGCGAACTGCCCTTCAGGACCCTCCTCGTGGTGGTCCAGGACCGAGGCGGGACGGCGGGAAGCCCCCGGTGCCGGGAGCATGCCCGCCTCGCGCAGCTCGGTCGCTGTGATCGTTGAGGTCGCCTTCAACTCGGCCCGCTGTGGCCGTAGTTCCGCGAGCAGGGCCAGGATCGTGATCAGTTCCAGCAGCTCCGAGGTCCAGGTCTGCGGCCAGGTCGTCGGGCCGATCGCCGCGAGGGTGCCGGGGGTGACCGGGGGCGTGCGGCTCGCGAACCAGGACTCCAGGACCCGGACTCCGGCCACCTCGTAGTCCCAGGCCTCCGGTGGGACGGGGGAGACGCGGCCCTCGTCGAGGTGGAGGGTCTCCTCGTCCTCGTCGTAGTGCAGGGTGAGGGGCCGGGCCGGCAGGGGTGCGCGGACGTAGGGGCGGCGGCCGCCGGGCAGCTTGGGGCGTTCGCCGTCGCGGCGCATCAGCCACAGCATGCGGCGGCCCAGTTCGACTCCCGCCGACCACAGGCGGGGGTCGTCGGTGAGCGGGACGGTGAGGCCGGGGGCGGTGGTCGCCAGGATCCAGCACAGGACGTCCGCCGGGGTGGGAGCACTGCCCAGACGGTCGGACAGGTGGGCCGTCAGCCCCGGGGCCAGGTTCGGTTCCCTGCCGCCGGGGCGGCGGTACAGGGGGCGGATGCGGCCGGTGCGGAGGGTCGGCAGCAGGGAGGTGGCCAGGAGCGGGTCCTCCTCGTCTCCCGTCTCCACCGCGAAGACCTGGTGCGCGTCCGCCACCCGCCACAGCTCCGGGCGCGCGGTGTCGATCAGCCGGTGGTCCGGGATCAGCCACTGCTCGTCGAAGGGCGCCGACAGGACGCGGACCGGCTCGGCGCAGGGGCCCTCGGCGCGGGCCAGCCGCTCGGTACCGGTGGACTGGCCCGGGAGCTGGCCCACCGCGGAGTGCGGGGTGCGGGCCCGGGTCGGCTCGAAGAGGGCCTCCCGGTCCGGACCCTCGGCCTTGAGCAGGGCCTCCCACCGGGCCTTGAGGGAACCGGGATCGGGTGCCGTCGGCCAGGCGCGGCCAGGCCGCAGCGGTGCGACGGACCACGGCATGAGGTCCGCCAGCAGCGGAGCGTCGTCGTGCGTCACGCAGGGCATGGTACGGCCTGTCCCCGACCCGGTATCAGGTCGCATCCAAGGTGACCGTGAACGAGAACCGGTCCCCCCGGTACTGGATCACCGCCACATCCAGCACCCGCCCACCGCTGTCATAGGTCACCCCCGTGTAGTGCAGGATCGGACTGAGCAGCGGCACCTGCAGCAGCCGCGCGGTCTCCGGGTCCGCGAGCCGTGCCTCCACCGTGTCCGTGATACGGCTGATGTCCGCCCCGACCACGTCCCGCAGCACCTTCGTCATCGGCCAGCGGACCAGGTCCTCCAGGTCGATGCGCGCGGCGAGTTCGGGGCGGACGTGGTTGACGGCGTGGTTGGTCGGCTCTCCGGTCTTCTCGTCGCTGCGGAGGCGGTGGTACGTCATCACCTCCGCCAGGTCCGGGAAGTACTCGGCGGCACCGGCCGGCACCGGTGTCAGGCCGTGGTCCAGCAGTTCCGTCGTCATCCCGGACTGCTGGGCCACGATCGCGTCCACCGAGCCCAGCAGCCGGACGGGCGCGCCCCGCCGGACACCGGGCTCGATGAACGTGCCGCGCCGCCGGTGGCGGCTGATCAGCCCCTCGTCCTCCAGTTCCTTCAGCGCCTGCCGCATGGTCAGCACGCTCACGCCGTAGTGCTCCGCCAACTGCTCCTCCGTGGGCAGCCGCAGCGGGTCCTCGGGGGAGCGGCCGAGTATCGAGGCACGCAGCGACTGCGACACCTGGTACCACAGCGGCAGCTTGCGGTTCAGGACGATCGAATCCGGAGCGAAGGAGGTCACTCGGCTATCCGTACCTGTCGATGAACGTCAGGCGCAACAGAGGCGTCATGCGCGGAAATGGCGCTGGAGCCCCTGCCACACGTCGTCGTAGCGGTGCTGGAGGTGGTCCGCGCCGGCCGCGTGCGGGGTGAGGGTCACCGGCCAGCGGGTCTCGAACATGAACGCCAGCCCGTCGTCGATCTTCTGCGGCCTGAGCTCGGCCGCGCTGGCCCTGTCGAAGGTCTCCCGGTCCGGGCCGTGCGCCGACATCATGTTGTGCAGCGAGCCGCCGCCCGGCACGAAACCCTCCGCCTTGGCGTCGTACGCGCCCTCGACCAGGCCCATGTACTCGCTCATCACGTTCCGGTGGAAGTACGGCGGCCGGAAGGTGTCCTCGCCCACCAGCCAGCGAGGGGCGAAGACGACGAAGTCGACGCCGGCCAGGCCCGGGGTGTCCGACGGAGAGGTCAGGACCGTGAAGATCGAGGGGTCCGGGTGGTCGTAGGAGATGGTGCCGATCACATTGAAACGGCGCAGGTCATAGACGTACGGCACATGGTTGCCGTGCCAGGCGACCACGTCGAGCGGGGAGTGGTCGTAGGTGGCCGTCCAGAGGTTGCCGCAGAACTTGTTCACCACCTCCACCGGGCCCGCCACGTCCTCGTACGCGGCGACCGGTGCCTGGAAGTCCCGGGCGTTGGCGAGGCCGTTGGCGCCGATCGGGCCGAGGTCGGGCAGCTGGAAGGGTGCGCCGTAGTTCTCGCACACATAGCCCCGGGCCGACTCGTCCAGCAACTCCACACGGAAGCGGACTCCACGCGGAATCAGCGCCACATGTGCCGGCTCCACAGCGAGTCGGCCGAACTCGGTGTGCAGCAGCAGTCCGCCGCGTTCCGGGACGATGAGCAACTCCCCGTCGGCGTCACTGAACACACGCTCCATGGAGGCGTTGGCGTGGTACAGGTGCACGGCCATGCCCGTCCGCTGTGTCGCGTCGCCGTTGCCGCCGAGCGTCCACAGGCCGGCGAGGAAGTCGGTGCCGGCCGTCGGCTCGGGCAGCGGGTTCCAGCGCAGCCGGTTGGGGTCGGGCACGGTCTCGGTGAAGGGGGCCGTGCGGATCGCGCCGTTGCCGGTGCGGGTGAACGCCGGGTGCGCGGCCGAAGGGCGGATGCGGTAGAGCCACGAGCGGCGGTTGTGTGCCCGCGGCTCGGTGAAGGCCGTACCGCTCAGCTGCTCCGCGTACAGCCCGAGCGGTGCGCGCTGCGGCGAGTTGCGGCCCTCGGGCAGCGCGCCCGGCACGGCCTCCGAGGCGTGTTCGTTGCCGAATCCGGTCAGATACGACAGTCCCGCGGCGGTCTTCCGCGCGTCCCCGCTCATGATCGCTCCCTTGCGCTCCCTGATTCCTATGTATCACCGTAGGAATAGGCGGAGGCGGGCGCAAGAGGTCCGCGCATACTCCGCCAGGGGGACCCCGCGGGGTGGACGGAACCAGACTTCAGACGGATTCGGGTGACCGGAGGGTTGTTCTACTCTCCAGATCATGCCGAGGACGTCGTGGACCCGCAGGACGCTCGCCGCGCTCGCGGCGGGCGTCCTGCTGCCGCTCGGCGCGGCGGCCTGCGCGTCCGGGCACACCCGCGACGGCACGGTCTCGCCCTCGCCGGTCGGCAAGGTCCTGGACGACACCGACTCGACCGGCCGGCATCTGCGCGAGGTCGACAAGAGGGACGCACCGCAGGTCGGTGTCGAGGTGACCCCGCACTCCGGCGGGGGCTGGGACGTCCGGCTGACGTTCCGCCACTTCCGCTGCTCCGCGCCCGGTGCCGGGTCCGCGGCGGTCACCGGGCGCGGGCTCGTGTACCTCTTCGTCGACAGCCGCCGGATCACCGGGCTGCGTGCCGGCGAGTACCACCTGCCCGACGGTCTCGTCCCGCACGGCACCCACCACGTCACCGCCCGTCTGTACGCCGACGACGGCACCGTGTGGGCCGTGCACGGCAAGCCGGTGCAGAGCAGCGCCGACATAACGGTGTCGGACGAGGACCCGGAGGCGGCGTGGGGCGGGCCCCCGGCCGGCGCGGCGGCCCGGGTCGCAGGGAAATGAGTGCACCGGCCACTCTTCGCCGTACTGGAGGGCGAGGTTCACCCGATCCCGGCGGAGAGGCATCATGAAGTCCGTGCCCCACGCGACATCGCTCCGCCGTGCGCCCGTCCAGCGGCGCAGCGCCGAACGGCTGACCAGGATCCTCGACGCCTGCGCCGAACTCCTCGACGAGGTCGGCTACGACGCCCTGAGCACCCGCGCGGTCGCCCTGCGCGCCGGTGTGCCCATCGGCTCCGTCTACCGCTTCTTCGGCAACAAGCGGCAGATGGCCGACGCCCTTGCCCAGCGCAACCTGGAGCGGTACACCGAGCGGGTCACCGAGCGGCTGAAGAAGGCGAGCACGGGGGACTGGCGGGCCGCGATGGACGCCGTCCTGGACGAGTACCTGGCCATGAAGCGCACCGCACCCGGGTTCTCTCTCGTCGACTTCGGCAACCAGATACCGGTCGGCGTCCGCCAGGCCGAGCCCAACACCCGCGTTGCCGACCTGCTCACCGGCCTGCTCTCCGGCTACCTCGGCCGCACCCCCGACGACGACCTGCGCCGGGTCTTCCTGGTCGCCGTGGAGAGCGCGGACACCCTCGTCCAGCTGGCCTTCCGGACCGACCCGGACGGCGACGAGGCGATCATCGCCGAGACCCGGGAGCTGCTGCGGGCGTATCTGGCCCGCGTCCTCGACTGACCTGAGACGGCCATCGTTCACATGAAGAGACCTCCCCACCATGCATACCGGTCGGTATGCTCACCCCGAGCCGCTCCGCGCTCGCCCGGTACCGCCGCCGACCTCCGGGAGGAACCGTGTCCCGCACCGCCCTGCGAATCTGCCCCCTGTGCGAGGCCACCTGCGGGCTGACCCTGACCATCGAGGGCACCCGTGTCACCGGCGCCCGCGGTGACCGCGAGGACGTCTTCAGCAAGGGCTTCATCTGCCCCAAGGGCGCCTCCTTCGGCGCCGTCGACGCCGACCCCGACCGGCTGCGCACCCCGCTCGTGCGCCGGGACGGCGAACTGCGCGAGGCCACCTGGGAGGAGGCCTTCGACGCGGTCGCCGCAGGGCTCCGCCCGGTCGTGGAGGGCCCCGGCGCGGACTCCGTCGGCGTGGTCCTCGGCAACCCCAACGTGCACACCGTGGCCGGTGCCCTCTACCCGCCGGTCCTCCTCGCCGGCCTGCGCACCCGCAGCCTGTTCACCGCCTCCACGGTCGACCAGATGCCCAAGCACGTCTCCAGCGGGCTGCTCTTCGGCGACGCGAACGCCATCCCCGTACCGGATCTGGACCACACCGACCACCTGCTCCTCATCGGCGCCAACCCGCTGGAGTCCAACGGCAGTCTGTGCACCGCCCCCGACTTCCCCGGCAGGCTCAAGGCGCTCAAGGCCCGCGGCGGCCGGCTGACCGTGGTGGACCCGCGCCGCACCCGCACCGCCAAGCTCGCCGACCGGCACCTCGCGATCCGCCCCGGCACCGACGCCCTGCTGCTCGCGGCGATGGCGCACACCCTCTTCGCGGAGGACCTGGCCGACCTCGCCCACCTCGCCCCGCACGTCCAGGGACTCGACGAACTCCGGGACGCGATAGGGGACTTCACCCCGGAAGCCGTGGCCGGCGCCTGCGACATCGACGCGCCGACCATCCGTACCCTCGCCCGCGAACTCGCCGCCGCCCCCACCGCCGCCGTCTACGCCCGCATCGGCAGCTGCACCGTCCCGCACGGCACCCTGGCCAGCTGGCTGGTGGACGTCCTCAACATCCTCACCGGCAACCTGGACCGGCCCGGCGGCGCCCTCTTCCCGCAGGCCGCCACCGACAGGACGCCCCGCCCGGCAGGCCCGGGCCGCGGCTTCGGGCTCGGCCGCTGGCACTCCCGGGTACGGCACCTGCCCGAGGCCAAGGGCGAGTTGCCGCTCTCCGCGCTCGCCGAGGAGATCGACACCGCCACGGACCAGGGCGAGCCGGTCCGCGCGCTGATCGTCGTGGCCGCCAACCCGGTGCTGTCCGCGCCCGACGGCGACCGCCTCGACAAGGCGCTGGACTCCCTCGACTTCATGGTCAGCGTCGACCCGTACCTGAACGAGACCGCCCGCCACGCCGACGTCGTCCTGCCCCCGCCCCCGCCCTCGCAGAGCCCGCACCACGACTTCGCCTTCAACACCCTCGCCGTACGCAACCAGGTCCGCTACACCCGCCCCGCGGTCCCGCTGGAGCCCGGCCGCATGGCCGAGAGCGAGATCCTCGCCCGGCTGATCCTCGCCGCCACCGGCATGCACGGGGCCGACCCCGCCGCCGTGGACGCCATGGTCATCGACCAGACCCTCGGCAAGGCCGTCCAGGAGACGCACTCGCCGGCGTACGGCCGTGATCCGAAGGAACTCGCCGGGCAGCTCACCGGCGAGAGCGGCCCCGAGCGGCGGCTGGACATGATGCTGCGCCTCGGCCCGTACGGCGACGGCTTCGGCGTACGACCCGACGGGCTGACCCTGGCCAGGCTGCTCGCCCACCCGCACGGCATCGACCTCGGCCCCCTGCGTCCGCGCCTGCCGCAGCCGCTGAAGACGCGCAGCGGCAAGGTCGAGCTGCTGCCCGAGCCGATCGCCGCCGACCTGCCCCGGCTGCGCCAGGCCCTGCGCGAGCGGCCCGCCGGGCTCGTCCTCGTCGGTCGGCGCCATCTGCGGTCCAACAACAGCTGGATGCACAACGTGCCCGCGCTCACCGGCGGCTCCAATCGCTGCACCCTGCACATCCACCCGGAGGACGCGGCCCGGCTCGGTGTCCGGGACGGGGCGGACGTACGGGTGAAGGGCGCCGGGGGAGAGGTGGTGGCGCCGGCCGAGGTCACCGACGCCGTACGGCCCGGGGTGGTGAGCCTCCCGCACGGCTGGGGCCACGACCGCCCCGGCACCCGCCTCGGCCACGCCGCGACCGCACCCGGCGTCAACGTCAACCAGCTCCTCGACGGCAGCCTGCTCGACCCGCTCTCGGGCAACGCGGTCCTCAACGGCGTACCCGTCCAGCTCGCCGCAAGCCTGTGACCTGGACTTTCGCGCTTATTGCTCACGCGTCAACATCTTGTTGACGCCAGTCGACGGGACCTAACGTCATCGCACCGCCGACCCCCAGGTGGGATGTTCAAGGGCGAACGTTAGGTATCCGTTCATATGCTGACCATCCTCGGCTTCGCCATGATCGCGACCTTCCTGGTCCTGATCATGCTGAAGAAGATGTCGCCGATCGCGGCGCTCGTGCTCATACCCGCGCTGTTCTGCGTGTTCGTGGGCAAGGGTGCTGAGCTCGGCGACTACGTCATCGACGGCGTCACCGGCCTCGCCCCCGCCGCGGCGATGCTCATGTTCGCGATCGTCTACTTCGGTGTGATGATCGACGTCGGCCTCTTCGACCCGATCGTGCGAGGCATCCTCAGGTTCTGCAGGGCCGACCCGCTGCGTCTCCGGCGGCTGCGCGCTGAGCGGACTGGCCGGGTCCCTGTGGGCGATGGCCCTGTGGAGCGGGGTGATGGGCCTCGGCCACCTCTGCTTCGTCATCGGCGCCCAGTCTCTGGTCGCCCGCCAGTCCGCGCCGCACGAACAGGACCGCAACTTCGGGCACTTCACCATCGGCGCCTCCCTCGGCCAGCTCATCGGCCCGCTCGCCGCCGGCGCCCTGATCGGCGGCCCCGGCATGGCCCGCAGCAGCGCGCTCGCGCTCGTGGTGGCGGGCGCCGGCGCGGCGGTCGCCTTCACCTCGCTGTGGCGCATCGAGGACCGTACGGCCGTCAACTCCCGCCCGGCGCAAGGGGAGCGGGTGCCGGTCGGCCGTATCCTGCGCGCCCGTGGCGTGCCGGCGGGCATGCTCGTCAGCCTGTCCGTCCTGTCCGCGACCGACATCCTCACCGCCTACCTCCCGGTGGTCGGCGAGCACCGGGGCATCGCCCCCTCGGTGGTCGGCGTCCTGCTCAGCCTCCGTGCCGGTGCCACCATCGCCTGCCGCCTGGTCCTCACCCCGTTGCTCCGGCTGCTCGGCCGCCCCGCACTGCTGACCCTGACCTGTCTCCTGGCGGCGCTCCTGTGCGCGGGAGTCGCCCTGCCGGTGCCGGTGTGGGCACTGGCCGTGATGCTCACGCTCCTGGGCTTCTGCCTGGGAGTCGGCCAGCCCTGGTCGATGACGACGGTGGTGCAGGCGGCGCCCGAGGCGGCCCGCTCCACGGCGCTCGCGCTGCGCCTGACCGGCAACCGGCTGGGCCAGGTCGTGGCCCCGGCCGCCGCCGGCCTGGTCGCGGGCCTGGCCGGGGTGGCGGCGCCGTTCGTGATGCTGGGGGCGTTGCTGCTGCTGTCGTCGGCGGTGGCGCGGCGGTCGCCGGAGCGGCCCGAGGGGCGGGCGGACACCCCGCGGCGGGGGCGGGCGGGCTCCGGACTGCGCCACACGAGCGAACTATGACGGCGCACCGGGTGTCGGTTCGTCAGTAGAGGTGGACATCGAGCACAGTCCAGTCGAAAGAACGATTTGTATGAAAATCGTCTGACTCGGAGGAATGTGTATGCCCACCACAACCTCACCACGTGCCTTCCGCTCCCGTGCGGGCGCCACTGTCGTCCTCACCGCCCTCGCCGCGGCGGGTGCGTCGTGGGTGGTGGCGCCGACCGCTGCGGCCCAAGGGGAAAACGGCGACATCAGGGTGCACAGCGTGGGCGTTCCCTACGGTGTGTCGAAGGACGAGCCGACCGTCTGCAGGTTCTACCTCGATGCCGTCAACTTCGACATCCTGCCCAACATCCCCTACATCATCCAGGCGCAGCCCCCACTGCCCAGCGCCGCCACCGTCACCGGTGTCATCCAGCTCGCCGGCGGCGCCGGACACACCGACGCGATCGGGCTGACCGACGGCCAGTACAAGCTCACCTGGGTCGCGGCGGGTGCCGTCAAGGAGAAGCTCTTCCGTGTCAACTGCCATGACCGGCACGACGAGGGGCACGACGAGGGGCACGGTCCGAACGGGCAGATCGAGGACCACCACGACCACGATCACAGGGACCAGGACGGCCCGGGCTGGGGCAGGAGGGACGACAACGATCCGCCGAGGGGCGGTGTGCACGCGGGCGGTGGCGGACTCATCGACACGGCCGCCGCGTACTCGCCCGTTGCCGCCGCGGGTGCCGTGGGCCTGATCGCGGTCGGCGGCGGGGTGTACGTCCGCCGGAACCGCCGCCGGCCTCATGGCGCCGCGTAGACGCAAGAGGAGGCCCTGGTACCGGACCCGCGCCTACCGCCTGACCAGGACGGCCCTGCTGGTGACCGTCCTGGTGACGGTGGGCGGCCGGTGCGGGGGAGGGCACGCCGGGACCGGCCGGTCGGGCGACCCGGACGCGGTGGCGGCCGCCGGCGGACCGGGCGGCAGCGGGGAGCGACCCTGCGGGCCCCCCGCCGGACCCCCGCCCGGCCCGCTTTCCCGGTCCCGGCCGACGTCCTTCCGCGTTCCCTCCCTGGGTATCGACGCACCGATCACGGCCATCGGGCTCGACAGGGAACGACAGCTGGAGACGCCGCCCGTGGACAAGCCCAAGCTGGTCGGCTGGTACGAGGGCGGCCCCACGCCGGGCGAGTCCGGCACCGCGATCGCCGTCGGCCACCGGGACACCACGACCGGCCCCGCCGTCTTCTCCGCGCTCGCCCAGGTCAAACCCTGCAGGCTCATCGAGGTGCGGCGCGCCGACGGCCGTACCGCCGTCTATGCCGTCGACAGGATGCAGGTCTACGACAAGGCGGGCTTCCCGGACAAGGAGGTCTACGCCCCGACCGGCCGACCGGAGCTCCGCGTGCTGACCTGCGGCGGCTTCTACACCCGGCGTTCGGGCTACACGAGCAACGCGGTGGTCTTCGCACATCTGATCGCGACCAAGTGACGGGACGCGCCGTGCGATGTCTTCCCCCGGCCCGCCACATTCCGTTAACTTCCGTGACTCACAGGCCCCGTTCGACCCGCGGGGTCTTCGGACCACGGAGCAGCGGCGCTCCGGACAGCCCCCGAGGGCGGCACGCATGACACGCGCCATCGCACTGCACGACGTGAGCAAGTCCTACGCACGCGGCCCGCGTGTGGTCGACGGCCTCTCGCTGGACATCGCGCCCGGCGAGTTCCTGGTCCTGCTCGGCCCGTCCGGCTGCGGCAAGTCCACCGTGCTGCGGATGATCGCCGGCCTGGAGGACATCGACGCGGGCGAGCTGCTGCTCGACGGGGAGTTCGCCAACCACTGGCAGCCCTCCGAGCGGGGCATGGCCATGGTCTTCCAGAACTTCGCCCTCTATCCGAACATGACCGGACGCGACAACATCGGCTTCCCGCTGCGCATCGAGGACCCCGGCGCCGACCCCGCCCCCCGAGTCTTTGCCACCGCCCGCATGCTGGGCATCGAGGACCTGCTCGACCGCTTCCCCAGCCAGCTCTCCGGCGGCGAGCGGCAGCGCGTCGCCATGGGCCGGGCCATCGCCCGCCACCCCTCCGCCTTCCTGATGGACGAGCCGCTGTCCAACCTCGACGCCAAGCTGCGCAACCACCTGCGCGCCGAAATATCCCAGCTCACCCGCGAGTTAGGGGTGACCACGGTGTACGTCACCCACGACCAGGCCGAGGCGATGTCCCTCGGCGACCGGGTCGCCGTGCTGCGCGGGGGAGTGCTCCAGCAGGTCGGCACCCCGCGCCAGGTCTACGCCCTGCCCCGTAACGTCTTCACCGCCGCCTTCATCGGCACCCCGCGCATCAACCTGCTGCGCGGCCTGGTACGCGCCCCGCTGGACGGCGCCATGACCATCAGCCTGGGCAAGCAGGCCCTCCGGCTGCCCGAACCGCTCTCCCTGGACCACCAGTTGCTGCGCGTGCAGCAGGGCCGCGAGGTCATCGTGGGACTGCGCTCGGAGGCGGTGCGCATCGCCAGGCACAGCTCCGCCCGGCCGGGGGAGGTGGCGATCACCGGACTGGTGGAGCACGTGGAGTTCCAGGGCCACGAGATCCTCGTCCACTTCAACACCGGCTCCCGCCCCGCCGTCGTACCCGAACTGGAGGCCCCGCGCCCCGCCGCCCGGCCGGCGCGACGGCGGCGCAGGGAAGGCGCGACCGTGCTGGACCGGCTGCGGGAGCGGGCGGGGTCGCGGCGCGCCGGGCCGGTGGTGGTGCTCGCACACCCCGGGGACACCGGGCCGGAGCCCGCGCCGCCGGAGGGCCGGCTCCCCGGCGACCTGGTGGTGCGCACCACCCCGGACCTCCGGCTGCAGCACGGCCTGCAGGTCCCGCTCCTCGTCGACCTCGCCCATCTCTTCGTCTTCGACCAGCAGGGCGACCGCATCTGCCCGTCCCCCGACCGGCTGCCCGACCTGGACGAGTGAGCTGGACCACCTGCACGAGTGGGCACCGGCCGCCCCGGCGATGATGTCCTGGTACGTCTGGCGCCAAAAAACTAACATCGCTAGTTTGTGTGCCGGACGACGCAGACCCGCCGGGAGGAAGCAGCATGAAGGCACACGACGGCCTCTACATCGACGGCGCCTGGCGCCCCGCCGAGAACACGGATGTCATCGAGGTCGTGAACCCGGCCGACGAGCAGGTCATCGCCAGGGTTCCGGCGGGCGGTGCCCTGGACGTCGACAGCGCCGTGCGCGCGGCCCGCGCCGCCCTGCCGGCCTGGGCCGCAACGCCGCCGGCCGAGCGCGCAGCCCGCCTCACCGCCCTCCGCGACGTCCTCGTGGCCCGCAAGGACGAGATCGCCGAGACGGTCACCGCCGAGCTGGGCGCCCCGCTGCAGTTCTCGCAGGCCGTGCACGCGGCCGTGCCGATCGCCGTCGCCGGCTCCTACGCCGAGCTGGCCGCGACCCGCTCCTTCGAGGAGAAGGTCGGCAACTCCACCGTGCTGCACGAGCCCGTCGGGGTGGTCGGTGCGATCACCCCCTGGAACTATCCGCTGCACCAGATCGTCGCCAAGGTCGCCCCGGCACTCGCCGCGGGCTGCACGATCGTCCTCAAGCCCGCCGAGGACACTCCGCTCACCGCCCAGCTGTTCGCCGAGGCCGTGCACGAGGCCGGCGTGCCGGCCGGTGTGTTCAACCTGGTCACCGGCCTCGGCCCGGTCGCCGGTCAGGCGCTCGCCGAGCACCCGGGCGTGGACCTGGTCTCCTTCACCGGCTCCACCGCGGTCGGCAGGCAGATCGGCGCGGTGGCGGGCGCGGCTGTCAAGAGGGTGGCCCTCGAACTCGGCGGCAAGTCCGCCAACGTCATCCTGCCGAGCGCCGACCTCGCCAAGGCGGTGAGCGTCGGTGTGGCGAACGTGATGTCCAACTCCGGCCAGACCTGCAGCGCCTGGACCCGCATGCTGGTCCACCGCGACCAGTACGACGAGGCGGTCGAGCTGGCCGCCGCGGCTGCCGCCAAGTACGGCGAGCGCATCGGCCCGGTCGTCAACGCCAAGCAGCAGGCGCGGGTGCGCGGTTACATCGAGAAGGGCATCGCCGAGGGCGCCCGCCTGGTCTCCGGCGGCCCCGAATCCCCGTACGGGAAGGGCTATTTCGTCAGCCCCACCGTCTTCGCGGACGTGACCCCGGAGATGACCGTCGCCCAGGAGGAGATCTTCGGCCCGGTCCTGTCGATTCTGAGGTACGACGACGAGGAGGACGCCCTGCGCATCGCCAACGGCACGGTCTACGGCCTCGCGGGCGCCGTCTGGGCGGGCGACGAGGCCGAGGCGGTGGCCTTCGCCCGGCGCATGGACACCGGCCAGGTGGACATCAACGGCGGCCGGTTCAACCCCCTCGCCCCCTTCGGCGGCTACAAGCAGTCCGGAGTCGGCCGGGAGCTCGGCGCGCACGGACTCACCGAGTACCTCCAGACCAAGTCCCTCCAGTTCTAAGGAAGTACCCGAGACATGGCCGTACGAGCCGCCGTCCTGCCCGCCATCGGCGCACCCCTGGAGATCACCGGCATCGAGCTGCCCGACCCGGGCCCCGGACAGGTCCGGGTCCGCCTCGCCGCCGCCGGCGTCTGCCACTCCGACCTGTCCCTGTCCAACGGCACCATGCGCGTCCCGGTCCCGGCCGTCCTCGGCCACGAGGGCGCCGGCACGGTGGTGGCCGTGGGCGAGGGCGTCACCCGTGTCGCCGCGGGTGACGCCGTCGTCCTCAACTGGGCCCCGTCCTGCGGGAGTTGCCACGCCTGCACGCTCGGCGAGGTCTGGCTGTGCGCCAACGCCCTGAACGGCGCCGCCGGCGTCCACGCCCGCACCACCGACGGCACCGACCTGCACCCCGGCCTGAACGTGGCCGCGTTCGCCGAGGAGACGGTCGTCGCCGCGTCCTGTGTGCTGCCCCTGCCGGAGGGCGTGCCGCTGGTGGACGCCGCCCTCCTCGGCTGCGCCGTCCTCACCGGCTACGGCGCCGTCCACCACTCGGCGAAGGTCCGCCCGGGCGAGACGGTGGCCGTCTTCGGCGCGGGCGGAGTCGGCCTCGCCACCCTCCAGTCGGCCCGCATCGCGGGCGCGTCCAGGATCATCGCGGTCGACGTCTCCCCGGCGAAGGAGGAGCTGGCCCGCGCGGCCGGCGCCACCGACTTCGTCGTCGCCTCCGAGAACACCCCCCGTGAGATCCGCGCCCTCACCGGCAAGCAGGGCGTCGACGTCTCGGTCGAGTGCGTGGGCCGCGCGGTGTCGATCCGCGCCGCCTGGGACTCCACCCGCCGGGGCGGGCGTACGACGGTCGTCGGCATCGGTGGCAAGGACCAGGAGGTCACCTTCAACGCGCTGGAGATCTTCCACTGGGGCCGCACCCTGTCGGGCTGTGTCTACGGCAACACCGACCCCGACCGCGACATCCCGGTGCTCGCCGGCCACGTGCGGGAGGGCCGCCTGGACCTCTCCGCGCTGGTGACGGAACGGATCGCCCTGGAGGGCATCCCGGCCGCCTTCGAGAACATGCTCGCGGGCAAGGGCGGCCGGGCGCTGGTGGTGTTCTGAGGTCAGGTGACCTTCTCGGGTCGCGGCTCCTCACCGGCCGCGACCCGGACCGTCCGGCCGCCACGGGCCCGGGACCGCGACACCGCCACGCCCGCGAGACACAGCACACCGCCGCCCAGCGTGAGCGCGCCCGGCACCTCGCCGAGCGCCAGCCACGACATCAGCACCACCAGCGCGGGCACCGCGTACGTCGTCGCACCCATCCGGCTGGCGGTCGTACGGGCCAGGGCGTAGGCCCAGGTCGTGAAGGCGAGGGCGGTCGGGAAGACGCCCAGGTAGACCATGTTCAGGGTCGCCGACGCGGGCGCGTGGGCCACCTCGTGCGCCAGCTGGCCGGCGAACGGCAGACACGCCACGGCCCCGACCAGACACCCGAACGTCGTCACCTGCAGGGCACTGGCGTGCCCCAGGGCCGGCTTCTGCGCGACGACGCCGGAGGCGTACGCCACGGCTGCGAGCAGGCACAGCACCACGCCGAGCAGCGAGTTGCCGCCGCCGCCCGACATCGACAGTCCCACGGTCACCGCGCCCGCGAACGACACGACCATCCCGGCCAGCAGCCGCGGCGGCATCGGATCACCGAGCAGCCGGGCGCCGAGCAGGGCGATCAGCAGCGGGCCGACGTTCACGACGAGAGCGGCGGTACCGGCGTCCACCTGCTGCTCGCCCCAGTTCAGGACGGCCATGTAGAACCCGAACCACAGCAGCCCGGAGAGCAGGATGCCGCGCCAGGCGGCCCTGGGCGGCAGCCCCTCCCGGCGTACGGCCCATATGACCCCCAGCGCGAGGGCCCCCGACGCCAGCCGCCCGAGGGCCAGCGCACCGGGGGAGTACTCCTGCCCCGCACTCCGGATCGCCACGAAGGCCGACGCCCAGAGCACGACGGTCACGCAGGCGGCGCCGGCGGGGAGAAGACGTTGACGTGGGTCGGCGTTCATCATGCTCCCGACGTTAGGTAGGGGAATGTGTCCTGGCTGGCGGAAATCGGACGGGGAAGCGCCCCGCAGGGGCGCGGGGAACCGCGCGAGCGACCACCACGGAGCCGCACCCGGCAGACCATCGAACCCCCACCCCCGTGGCCGCACTCAGCACAGCTCTTCCGGCGGAATACCCAGCAGCGCGGACAACTCCCGCTCCCCCGACGGAGTCACCTTCACCGCCCGCTGCGACCCGATCCGCACACACCACCCCGCATCCAGCGCATGCCGGCACAACGCGGCCCCCGCCACCCCCGCGAGATGGGGCCGCCGCTCGGTCCAGTCCAGGCAGGCACGGGCCAGCGGCCGCCGCCCCGACACCTCAAGAGCAATCCCCGCCGCACGGAACCACTCCACGCCCGTGTCCGTGAGCGCGAACCCGGTGTCCTGCCGCAGCAACCCCCGCAGGGTCAGCGCGTCCGTGACGGCGATCCCGAGCCGCCCGGCGAGATGGTCGTAACAGGTACGCCCCCGAGCCATCGCGGACCCCGCACTCGATTCCCGCAGCGTCCGCGGAGAGTGGCGTACGGCCGCCGGAGGCACCCGCGCGGCGAGGTCCTCGACTAGCTCCGCCGCGCGCGCGTCGGCGAGCCGCACATACCGGTGCCGCCCCTGCCGTTCCTCCGCGAGCAGGCCCCCGGCCACCAGCTTGCCCAGGTGCTCGCTGAGCGTCGACGCGGCGACCCCCGCGTGCCGGGCCAGCTCACCGGCCGTCCAGGCCCGCCCGTCGAGCAGGGCCAGCAGACACGCGGCCCGGGTCTCGTCGGCGATCAGGGCGGCGAGCGCGGCCAGGCCGGCGGCCTGCGGGTCCTTGGCGGTCATACCGCCCAGCATGCGACACGGACACTTCGGCCCCCACCGAATTATCGCTGCACGCTCTGCTGTACCTGCTGCCGTACCTGCTCGTACTGCTGCGCCAGCCCGTCCAGCAGCGCCGTCAGGCCGGTCTCGAAGGCCCGCTCGTCGATCTTCTCCTGCTGCTCGGCGAGCAGATGGGCCTGGCCGAGGTGGGGATAGTCGGCCGGGTCGTACGCGCTCGCGTCGTCCACGAAGCCCCCGGCGAACGAACCGAGTGCGGAGCCCATGATGAAGTACCGCATCAGCGCGCCGATGGAGGTCGCCTGGGCCGGCGGCCAGCCGGCGTCGACCATCGCGCCGTACACCGCGTCCGCGAGCCGCAGGGCGGCCGGGCGGCGGCCCGGGCCCCGGGCCAGCACAGGGACGATATTGGGGTGGTCGCGCAGGGCGGCCCGGTAGGAGACGGCCCAGTCGTGCAGCGCGGTGCGCCAGTCCCGGCCGTCCTCGAACATCGACAGGTCCACCAGACCGCTCACCGAGTCGGCGACCGCCTCCAGGATCTCGTCCTTGGTGCGGAAGTGGTTGTAGAGCGAGGGCCCGCTCACCCCCAGCTCGGCGGCGAGCCGGCGGGTGGAGACGGCCGCCAGGCCCTCCCGGTCCACGAGTTCCCGGGCCGTCTCGACGATCCGGTCGGTGCTGAGGAGGGGCTTGCGCGGTCGGGCCATGGCGCACATAGTAGGGCTGCGCGCGGAAACTAGCAGTGCTAATTTAAATGTACGGCTTTCAAGATCCGTCGCTGGATTCTTTCTGTGGGGTGATCGCGTGGTGAACCTGGAGCTGAGCGAGGAGCAGGCCGCCGTACGGCAGCTCGCCCGGGACTTCGTGGAGCGCGAGATCGCCCCGCACGTCGTCGCCTGGGACCGGGCCGAGGAGGTCGACCGGGGCATCGTGAAGAAGCTCGGCGAGGTCGGCTTCCTGGGGCTGACCATCGACGAGGAGTACGGCGGCTCCGGCGGTGACCACCTCGCCTACTGCCTGGTCACCGAGGAGCTGGGCCGAGGGGACTCCTCGGTCCGCGGGATCGTCTCGGTCTCCCTCGGGCTCGTCGCCAAGACGGTCGCCGCCTGGGGCGACGAGGAGCAGAAGCGGCGCTGGCTGCCGGGGCTGACCGCGGGCGAGTACGTCGGCTGCTTCGGCCTCACCGAGCCCGGCACCGGCTCCGACGCGGGCAACCTCACCACCCGCGCCGTACGCGACGGCGACGATTACGTCATCAGCGGCACGAAGATGTTCATCACCAACGGCACCTGGGCCGATGTGGTCCTGCTCTTCGCCCGCTCCACCGGCGCCCCCGGCCACAAGGGCGTCTCCGCCTTCCTCGTGCCCACCGACACCCCCGGCCTGACCCGCCGCACCATCCACGGCAAGCTCGGCCTGCGCGGCCAGGCCACCGCCGAACTCGTCCTTCAGGACGTGCGGGTGCCCGCGTCGGCGATGCTGGGGGAGGAGGGCAAGGGCTTCTCCGTCGCCATGTCCGCGCTCGCCAAGGGGCGGATGTCGGTCGCCGCGGGCTGCGTCGGGATAGCCCAGGCGGCGCTGGACGCCGCCGTGCGGTACGCCGGTGAGCGCGAGCAGTTCGGCAAGCCGATCGCCCGCCACCAGCTGGTGCAGGAGCTGATCAGCGACATCGCCGTCGACGTGGACGCCGCGAGGCTGCTCACCTGGCGCGTCGCCGGTCTGGTCGACCGCGGGCAGCCGTTCGCCGTCGAGTCCTCCAAGGCCAAGCTGTTCGCCTCCGAGGCCGCCGTCCGCGCCGCCAACAACGCCCTGCAGGTCTTCGGCGGTTACGGCTACATCGACGAGTACCCGGCCGGCAAGCTCCTGCGCGACGCCCGCGTGATGACCCTCTACGAGGGCACCAGTCAGATCCAGAAGCTGCTCATCGGGCGTTCCCTGACCGGGGTTTCGGCGTTCTGAGCACTTCCCGGACACACGTCGTCTCTGAGTATGTGTCTGAGTACTTCGGCGGATGTGGCGCGGGCCACGTCCGCCGATGCTTCTGCCATGAGTGACACACCGGTCAAGCAGCAGAGCACGGCCGCGTTCTACGGGCAGGCCGTCGCCTCCTTCTCCATCGCCATGGCGGCCACGGCCGTCGGCATCTACCAGCTGGACACCAGCGCCTGGGTCCGGGCCTTCCTCGCCATCGCCGTCCTCTACCTCGTCACCTCCGCCTTCACCCTCGCCAAGGTGATCCGGGACCGCCAGGAGGCCGGGCAGATCGTCAGCCGCGTCGACCAGGCGCGGCTGGAGAAGCTGCTGGCCGAACACGACCCCTTCGAAAAGCTCTGACCGGCTGCACTAAGCGCTCGCTCACCGTCGGCGGTATGGTGGTGCTCCTGCCATCGAGAGGGGCGAGCGAGCGATGAGTACGGCGGAGGAGACGACCGGCGGCGAAGTGGAGCCGTGGGAAGAGGTCACCCCGGACGCGGCCCGACGGCTGCTTGTCGCCGCCGTGGAGGCCTTCGCCGAGCGCGGCTACCACGCGACGACCACCCGCGACATCGCGGGCCGGGCCGGCATGAGCCCGGCCGCGCTCTACATCCACTACAAGACCAAGGAAGAGCTGCTCCACCGGATCAGCCGGATCGGTCACGACAAGGCCCTCGACATCCTGCGCACGGCCGCGCGGCGGGAGGGCACCGCGACCGAGCGGCTGGCCGACGCCGTCAGCTCCTTCGTCCGCTGGCACGCGGGGCGGCGCACCACCGCCCGGGTCGTGCAGTACGAACTCGACGCCCTCGGCCCCGAGGCCCGCGCCGAGATCGTCGCGCTGCGCCGCCAGGTCGACGCCGAGGTGCGCGGGATCATCGAGGACGGCGTGGCCTCGGGCGAGTTCGACGTGCTGGACGTCAAGGGCACCACGCTCGCCGTGCTGTCGCTGTGCATCGACGTGGCCCGCTGGTTCACCGTGGACGGTCCGTTCACGCCCGAGGAGGTCGGCGCGCTCTACGCCGACCTCGTGCTCCGGATGGTCGGGGCCGAGCAGGGGCCCTGGGCTCAGACGTAGTACCGGGACACCGACTCCGCGACGCACACCGGCTTGTCGCCGCCCTCGCGCTCCACGGTGAAGGCGACGGCCACCTGGACGCCGCCGGTGACGTCCTCGACGCCGGTGATCTTCCCGGTGGCGCGCAGCCGGGAGCCGACGGGGACGGGGGAGGGGAAGCGGACCTTGTTGGTGCCGTAGTTCACGCCCATCGTCGCGCCCTCGACCCGGATCAGCTGCGGGCCGAACAGCGGGAGCAGCGAGAGCGTGAGATAGCCGTGGGCGATGGTGGTTCCGAAGGGGCCCGTCGCGGCCTTCTCCGGGTCCACGTGGATCCACTGGTGGTCGCCCGTGGCCTCGGCGAACAGGTCGATGCGCTTCTGGTCGACCTCCAGCCAGTCGGTGTACCCCAGCTGCTCGCCGACGGCCGCCTTCAGCTCGTCGGGGGAGGTGAAGGTCCTCGGTTGTGCCATGTTCCCGGCCTCTCGCTCGCATCTCGCTCACGTCTCTAAGCAACTGCTTAGCATGGTCGGGTGAGGGACGCCTGTCAACGACTGGGACCGGCACCGGGCGACTAGGCTCTCAGGAGTGCCCCAGATTCCCGAGAAGATCCACGAGCTGACCGTCGGCCAGTTGTCCGCGCGCAGCGGCGCCGCGGTGTCCGCCCTGCACTTCTACGAGTCCAAGGGCCTGATCACCAGCCGCCGCACGCCCGGCAACCAGCGCCGCTACAGCCGTGACACCCTGCGCCGGGTCGCCTTCGTACGGGCCGCGCAGCGGGTCGGCATTCCGCTGGCCACGATCCGGGACGCGCTCGCCGAGCTTCCCGAGGAACGCACGCCGACGCGGGAGGACTGGGCGCGGCTGTCGGAGAAGTGGCGCTCGGAGCTCGACGAACGCATCAAGCAGCTGAACCGTCTGCGCGACCACCTCACCGACTGCATCGGGTGCGGGTGCCTGTCCCTGGAGAACTGCGTGCTGTCCAACCCGGACGACGTGTTCGGCGAACGGCTGACGGGGTCGCGGCTGTTGGCGGAGGGCCGCTGAGATCCGGCGGATGCCGGCGAGCGTTCCGGCCCCCGCCACGCCCCGCCCCGCCACGACACCGGGCGACCGGTCACTCGTACTCGGTCCCGCCCTTGCGCGTCAGGTACGCCGGGCTCACCGCCTTCGCGATCGCCCGGCCCCCGGTCACCGCGCTGTACCGCTCCACGGCGGGCCGTATCACCACGCCCTCCCGCAGATGCAGCCCCCGCCCGGACACCGTCTCCCGTCCGCTCGCGAACTCCAGCACCCGGTCGATGTCGTACGGCCCCGCGTACAGCCGGGGCACCACCGGCAGCTCCCCCTCCAGCAGCTCCGCCGCGTCCAGCCGGCGCACGGCGCCGTCCACGTCCGCCGAGACGTCGAACGCCGCGTACCCCAGCGTGTCCCGCCGCCCGTCGGCGCCGTACGACAGGTCCTGCACTCCCGCGCCGTACACCTCACCGAAGATGCCGATCCGGCGTGCACCGAGCCGCTCGGCCAGCCGGGCCGCCGCCTCGGCGACGCCGTGTCCCCGGATCGCCCGCCAGTACAGGTTCCGCGGATCCTCCCTCAGGGCCAGCGACTTGGCACCGAAGCCCTTGGAGGACACGAACACCCGCCCCTCGTCGGCGACATACGTCAGCAGGCAGGCCGAGCCGTGGAGCTTCTCCGTCAGGACGACCGGCTCGCCCGGGGTGAAGATGTCCGGGTAACGCTGGATGTTCTCGATGTCGACCCACGGCAGCAGGTCGGGAGCGGACTCCACCTCGCCGTTCATGGTCGGCGGGATCGGCGGCACCCACTTGGTGATGCCCAGCCGCTCCGCGAAGTCCGTCCCCTCGGCCGCCGCCCGCGCCAGGTCGACGTCCGCCAGCGCCCTCGGCCGGCACACGATGCCCTGCGACAGCTCGCCGCGCAGCCGCACCGCCTTGACCCGGTTGGCCTCGCCGCCCGCCAGCCGTCCCGTCAGACCCAGCTCCTCGATCAGCTCGGCGGGGAGCACGGACTGCTCGGGGACGTAGACGGCGGCCTCACCGGTGCGGTACGCACCCTTGGCGACGACGGCCCGGTACAGGCCCACCTGGGCCAGCTCGAGCGCGTCGGCGTTCGGATGCTCGTGGACGGTCAGCACTTCGGCGGTGACCCGCAGAGTGGACATGGGACTCCCCGTGTTCATCGGTTCGGTTTCATCGGCTCCACTGTCCGGACGGGAATCGGGTGGAGCGAGCCGATTTACGGCTGATAGCGTCGGCCTCTTCGGCCGGCCCCGGCGCCGCGCACGGAGTATCGAACGGGGACCCAACTCCCTTGCCCACGCCTGCCCTTGCCGCCGCGCTCGCGGACATCGACACCGTCTTCAACGGCTTCTCCAGCCCCACGGAGACCGGCTGCGAGCGCTGTTTCGCGCCGGAGGAGACGGCGTATCTGCGCACGCCCTGCACACGTCTGCCACCCGCCCTGCTGAGCCGGTTCGTGCGCAAGGTCCCGGACCACTTCGAGGACCACGCCGCCGTGATGCGGCGACTGCTGCCCCAGTGCGCGCACGCGATGGCGGACGGCACCCTGGACGACGTCGGCTGGGCACCGCACGGGCTGAGCCGGGTGGACTGGCGATCGTGGCCGGCAGCGCAGGCCTCGGCCGTCGAGGCGTTCGTGCTCGCCTGGTGGGAGGACGTGCTCGCGGCGCCCGAGCCGCCGTACAGCGCCGAGCACGTCCTCGAGACCTGCGCCTCGATCCTGCGCACCCTGACCCCGCTGCTCGACCGGTGGCCGGCCGGTCCCGTCGCCGACGCCCACCTCGCGGGCTGCGCCCGCTCCTGGCTGTACGACCTGGTCAACGACGACTGGCCGTTCACCTGGTGGGAGCCCGAGGACCGGGCCGCCGGTGTCGCCGAACTGCGGTCCTGGCTCGCCCGGCACGCCCCCGAGCGGCTGCGGGCCCGGGGCGAGCCGGATCTGGCGATCCGTGCCCGGCTCGTCGGCCTGCCCTACGACGAGCGCTGGAACGACCCGTACTGGACCAGCCCCTCCGCGACCAGCTGAGCATTCCCCGCCGCCCGTCGGCCGTCCGGCAGGAACAGGGTGTCCTCCAGACCGATGCGGGTGGCCAGGCCCAGCCGTCCGGCCAGCCTCAGCACCGGCCAGGTGCCGCCCTCCTCGCCGTGCAGGAGCACCGGGCGGCCGTGGGCCGTGCCCAGCTCGGTGAGCAGGGTGCGCGCCGAGGCCTCGGCCGTCGCCGGGTCCGGGTCGGTCACCTCCGCCAGCACGCGCAGCACCCTCGGCCCGAGCGGTGAGGCCGCGAACCGGGCCGCGCCGTCGGTGCCGGACCAGATGCCCGCCTCGACGCCCACACCCATGGCGATGAGCTGGTGGGCGACCGCTTCGGCGCCCGGCTCATGCCAGTTGACCGAGGCGAAGTCGGGCAGCACGGACCAGCCGCGCACCCGGGCGAGCCGGACTTCGGGATCGGGCTCCGCCCAGGCACCGGTCGTCACCCCGACCGGCACCGGCACCCGCGCCCGTATCGCCTCCAGGGCCGGAGCGAGGACGCGCGGGGAGAGGCTGTCGTGTCCGCACGGCGTCTTCGGGTGGACGTGCACCGAGGTGGCCCCGGCCGCCACGGCCCGGGCCGCGGAACGGGCCATCTCCTCGGGGGACGTCGGCAGCCCCGCGCCCTCGGCGGCCGAACGGCTTCCGTTGAGACACACCTGCATCATGCTGTTGATGGTGCCAGTCGCCACTGACAACGGCCCCCGGTCACCGCACCGCAGGGGGCGCGGCATCCCCCAACGCACCCCCCGGACATGCCCCCCGTTGGTACAGCACTGCTCAGGCCGACATCAGCAGCCGCCCCCGCCTCGCGAACTCCAGTGCCTGCGGCGTCAGTACCGGACGCGGTACGAGGATGCCGCAGTCCGTGCAGACCGGGCCGGACGACGGCTCGTGGTCCAGGCCGTACCGCCAGACCAGGCGGTCTCCGCCGCACACCGGGCAGCCCGAGCCCGGTTCCCGCTCCAGGGCGGCGATCAGCCGGCGCAGCACCTCGGCCAGCGGCGCCCCCGGATGGACCCGCGGGTCGTCGCACCACGCGACCCCGAAGCCTCCCCAGGTCAGCCGGTGCCAGTCGTCCACGCTGCCCGGCCTGCGCAGCCCGTCGTGCTTCTCCTTCCTGCGCCGCTCGGTGAAGTCGGTCTCATAGGCGAGCCAGACGGACCGGGCCTCCTCCAGCTCCTCCAGTGCGGCCACGAGCCGCGCCGGGTCGGGGGAGCGGTCCTCGGGGCCGAAGCCCGCCCGGGAGCACAGATGGTCCCAGGTCGCCCGATGCCCGTAAGGGGCGAACTTCTCAAGGCACTTGCGCAGTGAGTAGCGCCGCAGTGCCAGATCGCAGCCCGGATCGCGTACCTGTCTCGCCAGACTCCGGAAACCGGCCATCGCCCTGCACCTCCGTCACACCTGCACCTGTACTTCGGTCACTTCGGCGTCGTCGCACGGACGTCGCCGAATAGACGTATCGACAGGCGAATCGGCTCCATCTCTTCGCGTGCTGTCTTCTGCTTCCTGCTTGCGGACTCCGGAAAGTGACGCATGTTCACCTTTAAAGCTGGGGATACCGGCGGTAACGTTCGGCCACCTCTGTCGCTAGGAGCTGCCATGCCACGGCGAACCCCACGTATCACCCTTGACAGACTGAGAACGTCCCGCCGCTTCAGCGGGTTCCTGAAGACGGCGTCGATATGCGTTCTCGTCGCCGGACTTCTCTCCCCACTCACCCAGACCGCGTCCGCCGCCGCGGCCACGGCCTCGAACGACTACTGCGGCGGCCAGTGCTCGGACATCCTGCCGCCAGGCGAGAACGGCAACGCCACGCTCGCCCAGATCCTGCTCAACCAGGCCTTCGGCACCCAGCCCTCGCACGCCGAGGACCAGCTCGGCCCGTACGCCAACCTGGCCGGCGGCTACAAGGGCCTCACGGACGCCACGATCAACAACTTCTTCAACGACGCCTCCTTCGGTGTCCCGTCCGACCAGGTCGCCTCCACCGAGAAGCCGGGCGGACGCGGTGACGTGACGATCGTCCGGGACAAGAAGTCCGGTGTGCCGCACATCACCGGCACCACCCGCTACGGCACCGAGTACGGCGCCGGGTACGCGGCGGCCGAGGACCGGCTGTGGCTGATGGACGTCTTCCGGCACGTCGGCCGCGGCCAGCTGACGTCATTCGCCGGCGGCGCGGCCGCCAACCAGGGCCTGGAGCAGCAGTTCTACCGCAACGCGCCCTACACCGAGACGGACCTGCAGGCGCAGATCGACAACGCCGTCGCCAAGAACGGGGCCCGCGGCCAGCAGGCCCTCGCCGACGTCAAGGCCTATCTCGACGGCGTCAACGCCTACATCGACGCCTCGGACAGCGGCCGCTACTTCCCCGGCGAGTACGACCTGACCGGCCACAAGGACCCGATCACCAACGCCGGCACCATCGATCACTTCAAGGTCACCGACCTCGTGGCGCTGGCCTCCGTGATCGGCTCGCTGTTCGGCGCCGGCGGAGGCGGCGAGGTCAACAACGCCCTCTCCCTGCTCGCCGCCCAGTCCAAGTACGGCGTCGAGGAGGGCACCAAGGTCTGGGAGTCCTTCCGCGAACGCAACGACCCCGAGGCCGTCCTCACCGTCCACGGCGGCGAGAGCTTCCCCTATGGCGGCAGGCCCGCCGACGCCAAGGGCGAGGCGCTGCCCGACGCCGGCTCGGTCACCCAGGAACCGCTGGTCTACGACCGTACGGGCAGCGCGGCCACGGCCGCCGCCAAGAGCACGTCCGCCACCGCCGCCAAGGCCACCCTCGGCTCGGCCAGACGCGGGATGTCCAACGCCCTCGTCGTGAGCGGCAAGTACACCGCGAGCGGCCACCCGATCGCCGTCTTCGGACCGCAGACCGGCTACTTCGCCCCGCAGCTGCTCATGCTCCAGGAGATCCAGGGCCCGGGCATCAGCGCGCGCGGCGCCTCCTTCGCGGGTCTGAGCATGTACGTCGAACTCGGCCGCGGCCAGGACTACTCCTGGAGCGCGACCACCTCCGGCCAGGACATCATCGACAGCTACGCCGTCGAGCTGTGCCAGGACGACTACCACTACCTGTACCACGGCACCTGTACGGCGATGGACAAGGTCGAGCAGAAGAACTCCTGGTCGCCGACCACGGCGGACAGCACGCCGGCGGGGTCGTACACCATGCGGGCGTGGCGGACGAAGTACGGCCCGGTGGAGTACCGGGCGACCGTCGGCGGCAAGAAGGTCGCCTACACCACCCTGCGCTCCTCGTATCTGCACGAGGCCGACTCGATCATCGGCTTCCAGATGCTGAACGACCCGGACTTCGTCAAGGGCCCGAAGGACTTCCAGAGCGCGGCCCAGCACATCAACTACACCTTCAACTGGTTCTACGCCGACGCCCAGCACACCGCGTACTACAACAGCGGTGACAACCCGGTCCGCGCGGCAGGCGTCGACGCCGAGTTCCCGGTCTGGGCGCAGCCGGCGTACGAGTGGCAGAACTGGGACCCGGCCACCAACACGGCCGACTACACCCCGGCCTCCGCCCACCCCAACTCCATCGACCAGGACTACTACGTCTCCTGGAACAACAAGCAGGCCAAGGACTACACGACCGCGTCCTGGGGCGACGGATCCGTGCACCGCGGCAACCTGCTGCAGGACCGGGTGAAGAGGCTGGTCGCGGCCGGCGGGGTGACCCGCGCCGAACTGGTGCAGGCCATGGCGGACGCGGCCCTCGCCGACCTGCGCGCCGAGGACGTGCTGCCGAAGCTGCTCAAGGTGATCAACTCCTCGACGGTGACCGACTCCACGGCCGCCGCGGCGGTGAGCAAGCTGCAGGCCTGGGTGGACGCGGGCGCCAGGCGCACGGAGACGTCCGCCGGTTCGAAGGCCTACGCCGACACCGACGCGATCCGCATCCTGGACGCCTGGTGGCCGCTGCTGGTCAAGGCGGAGTTCGAACCGGGCCTCGGCAGCGACCTGTACACGGCCCTGACGAACAACCTGTCGGTCGACGAGGCCCCCTCGGCCGGTCACGGTCCGACCGGCGCGCACGCCGGAAGCTCCTTCCAGTACGGCTGGTGGAGCTATGTCGACAAGGACATCCGAGCGGTGCTCGGGGAGAACGTGCAGGGCGGGCTCGCCGAGAAGTACTGCGGCGGCGGCAGCCTCAGCGCCTGCCGGGCCGCCCTGATCAGCACCCTCGACCAGGCGGCCGGGACGACCGCCGCCCAGGTCTACCCGGGCGACGACCAGTGCTCGGCCGGCGACCAGTGGTGCGCCGACTCGATCGTCCAGCGCACCCTGGGCGGCATCAAGCACGGCAGGATCAGCTGGCAGAACCGGCCGACGTTCCAGCAGGTCGTGGAGTACACGTCGCACCGGTGAACCGGTCGGCGTGATGCGGGCGGCGGGTCAGCTGATACGGCCCGCCGCCAGCACCAGCCGTGCCAGTTCGGGGTGCACGATGTCGCTGTGCGCCCCGGCCGGCGGGCCGCCGTGGCAGACGACCGCGGCGGCGTCGACGTTCACGCACCCCGACGCGGGCAGCGGTCCGGAGAGGGCCGCCGCGAGGTCCAGCCGGGCGGTGCCCGGCACCGCCTGCACCCCGTCGTGGCCCATGGCGCCCCACTCCGGCCCCAGCACGGCCGCGATCTCGCTGCCCACGCACGAGCGGTCGTCCCCGGCGAGCCGGGAGGCCAGCGGATAGAACGTGCCGAGTGCCACGTCGAAGTGCGAGTAGCAGCACACCAGCGGGCCGTCGATCCGCCGCTGCCGGTCCTTGAGCGCCCCCGCCCTGTCCGGGTCCTGCGGCAGCCGGTCCGCGAACGCGTAGTGCGAGAAGGCGCCTTGGAGGAGCGTCACGGACTTCACCGTGCCCACCCCGTCGGGCAGCCCGCGCAGCGCGAACGACACCAGCCGCCCGCCGAAGCTGTGCCCCACCAGGTGCACCCGCACCCCGGGCGCCGCCTGCGCCAACTGCCCGATCACCGGCCCGAGCCCGTGCTCGCCGACCGTCCCGGCCCGCCGCTTCATCGTGTAGTACGTCGCCTGCCGCAGCAGCTCCTTCGCGCCCTCCCAGGGGTTCGGGATGCTGAAGCCGGCCGGTGCGCCGGGCGACCGTACGGCGGCCAGCGCCTCGGCGAACTCGTCGCAGGCGGTCGCCGGGTCCTCGGTGAACACCAGCGGCTCGCCCTCCTGGCCCGTGTCGGCCACCCCGGGCCGCTCCCCGTCCACCAGCAGCCGCACCAGCCGCCCGAACTCGGTCAACCGGCCCTCGCCGTCCGGCCGTTCGTCCAGCATCCGGGCCAGCTGGTCGATCACCGGGGCCCGCCCCTGGAACGTCCGAAGCAGCGCACTGCGGGTGCCCTTGTCCAGCGCCGGACCCGGTGCCCCCTGCGCCGCCACGGCCGCCACCGACTTCGGGAAGTCCGGGATCGGCTCGTCGCTGAACCGCATCGACGGCCAGATCACGCCGACGTACCCGATCCGGGCCCGAGGCGCGAGCGCCGGGACCGGTGCGAAGAAGCGCCGGTACAGCGCGGTCGCGCCCGAGCGGTCGTCGTTCCAGCCGTGCGCGAAGACGATCAGGTCACGGACGCCATGTGCCGTGACCTGCGCCATCAGCTGGTCGCGTTCGGGGTCGTCCACGTCCCCGTCCGCGTCGAAGGTCAGCTCCCAGTAGGGAGTCACGCTCATCCCGGGATCCGCCATGCCAGGCCCCCTCGTCCCGCCGGAAACGATGCGTCACGATGTGGTGCGGACGCATCGTCCTGCGCCGGGGCGGGGTTGGCCATACACCGTGCCTCACCTGTACAGGAGATATTCCTTTCGAACCCGCCGGAACGCGGCCAGCTCCTCCTGCCAGGCGCCGGTCACCTCGTCGGTGGCCGCCCCCGCGTCGATCATCGTGCGCACCCGGGTGGAGCCGGTGAGCCTGTCGATCCAGTTGTCCGGCCGCCACGCGAAGCCGGCCCAGACCTTCCGGACGGTCACCAGCAGCGCGATCCCGGTGCGCACGGGGTCGTAGGCGGCCCGGTCCTGCACATGGATCTGCACCCCGCCGACCGTCCTGCCCTGGAACTTGGAGAAGGTGGGCGTGAAGTACGCCTCCCTGAACCGCACGCCGGGCAGCCCGAGTTCGTTCACCGCGGCGGCCCAGCGGCCGTCGACGCCCTCGGCACCGAGCAGTTCGAACGGCCTGGTCGTGCCCCGGCCCTCCGAGACGTTGGTGCCCTCGAACATGCAGGTGCCGGAGTACACGAGAGCCGTGTCCGGGGTCGGCATGTTCGGGCTCGGCGGCACCCAGGGCAGCCCCCAGGAGTCGTAGAACTGCGTGCGCTTCCAGCCCGTCATCAGTACGGTGTCCAGCGCGACCGGACTGCTCAGGAACTCTCCGTTGAACAGCCGCGCCAGCTCCGCGACGGTCATGCCGTGTGCCTGCGCGATCGGCTGCCGGCCGACGAACGTGGCGAACTCCTTGTGCAGGACCGGCCCCAGGGCCTCCCGGCCGGTCACCGGATTGGGCCGGTCGAGGACGACGAACCGCTTGCCCGCGAGCTGCGCGGCCTCCATGCAGTCGTAGAGCGTCCAGATGTAGGTGTAGAAGCGGGCGCCGACATCCTGGATGTCGAAGACGACCGTGTCGACGCCGGCGGTGGTGAAGATGTCGGCGAGCTGCTGTCCGCTCTTGAGGTAGGTGTCATAGACGGGCAGCCCCGTCGCCGGGTCGTCGTACTTGCCCTCGGAGCCGCCCGCCTGAGCGGTGCCCCGGAAGCCGTGCTCGGGACCGAAGACCGCCGTCAGCTGCACACGGGGGTCCCTGTGCATGACGTCGACGATGTGGGCGGTGTCCCTGGTGATGCCGGTCGGATTGGTGACGATGCCGACGCGCCGGCCCTTCAGCAGGGAGTAGCCGTCGGCTGCGAGTCTTTCGAAACCGGTGTGCAGTTCCGCACGGTGGGCGGGCGTGGGCGCAAGGGCGGCCATGGGTGCCGATGCGAGCAGGTTCCGTCGGGACAGATGCATGGCTGGAGGTTGATGCGGTGGCCCTTCCTTCACACATACCGACCGGTTAGTCTGGGGCGATCAGAGCCGACGCGCGCCGCGCGAAGTCGTGTCGAGGGAGACCGATGGTGGAAGCCGTGCAGGATGCGGGAGTGGTCGTCACCGGGGCCGGCGGGGGGATCGGGGCCGCGCTGGCCCGGCGTTTCGCCGCCGAGGGGGCCCGGGTCGTCGTGAACGACCTGGACGTCGAGCGGGCCGAGGCGGTGGCCGAGGAGATCGGCGGGATCGCCGTACCGGGCGACGCCTCCGCGATCGTCGGCGACGCCCGCGACGCGCTCGGCGGCACCGTCGACGTCTACTGCGCCAACGCCGGTGTCGCCTTCGAGGGCGGCGGCGAGGGCGGGCCGCTCGACGAGAGGTCCTGGGCGGTCGCCTGGGACGTCAATGTGATGGCGCACGTCCGCGCCGCCCACGCGCTGCTGCCGTCCTGGCTGGAGCGGGGCGCCGGGCGGTTCGTGTCCACCGTGTCGGCCGCCGGCCTGCTCACCATGATCGGCGCGCCCTCCTACAGCGTCACCAAGCACGGCGCCTACGCCTTCGCCGAGTGGCTGTCGCTGACGTACCGCCACCGGGGCCTGAAGGCGCACGCGATCTGTCCGCAGGGTGTGCGCACGGACATGCTGGCCGCCACCGGCAGCGCCGGGGACCTGGTGCTGCAGCCGACCGCGATCGAACCGGAGGCCGTCGCCGACGCCCTGTTCCGGGGCATCGAGGAGGACCGCTTCCTGATCCTGCCGCACCCCGAGGTGGCCGAGTACTACCAGGCCCGGGCCACCGATCCGGATCGCTGGCTGAGCGGCATGAACCACATCCAGCGCAAGTGGGAGCAGACCCGGTGAGCGCCTCCCGCTACGCGGCACGCCCCTGGCTGGCCCTGCTCGACGACGCCCAGCGCGGCCCCGTCGACCCTGCCGACTCGCTGGTGCACGCCCTGCGGACGGCCGTCGCCGAGGCGCCCGAGCGCACCTTCCTCGCCTACTTCGACGCCCGGCTGAGCTACCGCGAGGTGGACGAACTGAGCGACTCCGTCGCCGCCCACCTCGCCACGCACGGGCTGGAGCGCGGTGACCGGGTGGCGGTGCTGCTGCAGAACTCCCCGCACTTCGTGCTCGCCGTCCTCGGCGCCTGGAAGGCCGGCGCGACCGTCGTCCCGGTCAACCCGATGTACAAGTCGGCCGAGATGGAGCACATCCTGCGGGACGGCGAGGTGGCCGCGCTGATCTGCTCCGACCGGGCCTGGGAGGCGTACCTCAGGCAGACGGCGGCCGGGTCACCGGTGCGGGTCGTGCTCACCGCGAGCGAGCTGGACTTCCAAACCCGCAACGACGCGCGCGTTCTCGGTTTCGAGCGGCTGCCCCAGGCGCCGGACGCCGACGACCTCGTGGCCGTCGCCCGCCAGGGCGGCAAGGCGCCCGAGGACCGCGACCCGCGCCCGGACGACATCGCGCTGATCAGCTACACCTCCGGCACCAGCGGCACCCCCAAGGGCGCCACCAACACGCACGGCAACATCATGCACAACGCCGAACGGCAGCGGACCGGGCTCGCGCTGCCCGAGGCGCCGGTCTACTACGCGCTCGCGCCGCTGTTCCACATCACCGGCATGGTCTGCCAGTTCGGTGCCTGCCTGAACAGCGCCGGCACCCTGGTGCTCGCCTACCGCTTCGAGCCCGGACTCGTCCTGGAGGCCTTCGCCGAGCACCACCCGCACTACACGGTCGGCCCCTCCACCGCCTACATGGCGCTCGCCGCCCACCCGGACGTCACCCGCGAGCACTTCGCCTCCTTCGTGAACATGTCCTCCGGTGGCGCGCCCGTGCCCCCGGCCCTGGTGGAGAGCTTCCGCGAACGCTTCGGGCCGTACATCCGCGTCGGCTACGGCCTCACCGAGTGCACCGCCCCCTGCGCCTCCGTCCCGCCCGGCCTCGAGGCGCCCGTGGACCCCGTCTCCGGGACGCTGTCGGTGGGGCTGCCCGGCGCCGACACGGTCGTCCGGATCGTGGACGAGCAGGGCGAGGAGGTGCCCTTCGGGGAGCAGGGCGAGATCCTCGTACGAGGGCCCCAGGTCGTTCCCGGCTACTGGCGGCGCCCGGACGCCACCGCGGAGTCCTTCCCGGACGGCGAGCTGCGCACCGGCGACATCGGATTCATGGACGAACAGGGATGGCTGTACGTCGTCGACCGCAAGAAGGACATGATCAACGCGTCCGGCTTCAAGGTGTGGCCCCGAGAGGTCGAGGACGTGCTGTACACCCACCCGGCGGTGCGCGAGGCGGCCGTCGTGGGCGTTCCCGACGGCTACCGTGGCGAGACCGTGAAGGCGTACATAAGCCTGCGTCCGGGCGCCGAGGCGGCCCCGGACGAACTCGCGGTGTACTGCAGGGAGAGACTGGCCGCCTACAAATACCCGCGTCAGGTGGAGATCCTGCCCGACCTGCCCAAGACGGCGAGTGGGAAGATCCTCCGGCGGGAACTGCGTTCCCGCGCGCGGGACCTCGCGCAGGACATTCGGTAAGCATCACGGAAGGCAGGTGGCGGCAGTGCCCAGGACGACGGACGGAGACGGGACGCCCGTTCCGCAGCGGCTGCTGGCCGCCGCCACCCGGCTCTTCGCCGAGCAGGGATACGACCGCACCTCCGTGCAGGAGATCGTGGAGGCGGCCGGCGTCACCAAGGGGGCGCTGTACCACTACTTCGGCTCCAAGGACGACCTCCTGCACGAGGTGTACGCGCGCGTGCTGCGCATCCAGCAGGAGCGACTGGACCACTTCGCCGGGATGGACGCGCCGGTGGAGGAGCGGCTCAGAGCCGCGGCGGCTGACGTGGTCGTCACCACGATCGACAACCTCGACGACGCGATGATCTTCTTCCGGTCCATGCACCACCTCAGCCCGGAGAAGAACAAGCAGGTCCGCGCCGAGCGCCGGCGTTACCACGAACGGTTCCGGGCGCTCATCGAGGAGGGCCAGAAGGCGGGCGTGTTCTCCACGGCGACCCCGGCCGACCTGGTGGTGGACTACCACTTCGGCTCGGTCCACCACCTGTCCACCTGGTACCGCCCGGACGGCCCGCTCACCCCGCAGCAGGTCGCCGACCACCTCGCCGACCTGCTGCTGCGGGCACTGCGCCCGTGAAGCGACCGTCCGTGAGATGACGGACGAGGGCCGCGGCCGCCGGATTCCCCGGGGCGGTGATCAGCACCAGCTCCTCGTGCCAGGCGCCCAGCTCCCGTCCGGCGCGTGCGGCGGCCGTGCTGTGCCCGCGGGACAAACCCCCGGGCCCCGGCCCAGAACCCCGCGCGGAGCCTTGTGGACGTGGAGCGCGCCGCATCCGGCACGCTCCACGTCCCCACGTTGTCGCCGGCCCCTTGCCGAACGGGGCGGCTCAGACGTACTTCTTCAGCTCCCGCCGGGCCAGCGAGCGCTGGTGCACCTCGTCCGGGCCGTCGGCCAGCATCAGGGTGCGGGCGCTCGCGTACAGCTCGGCCAGCGGGAAGTCCTGGCTCACCCCGCCCGCGCCGTGCAGCTGGATCGCGCGGTCCAGGATGCCGACCACCGCGCGCGGCGTGGCGATCTTGATGGCCTGGATCTCGGTGTGGGCGCCCTTGTTGCCGACGGTGTCCATCAGCCAGGCCGTCTTCAGCACCAGAAGCCGCAGCTGCTCCACCGTCACCCGGGCGTCGGCGATCCAGTTCTGGACCACACCCTGCTGGGCCAGCGCCTTGCCGAAGGCGGTACGGGAGACGGCCCGCCGGCACATCAGCTCGATGGCCCGCTCGGCCATGCCGATCAGCCGCATGCAGTGGTGGATCCGGCCGGGGCCGAGCCGGGCCTGGGCGATGGCGAAGCCGCCGCCCTCCTCGCCGACGAGGTTGGTGACCGGCACGCGCGCGTGGTCGAAGATCACCTCGGCGTGGCCGCCGTGCGAGTGGTCCTCGTAGCCGAAGACCTGCATGGCGCGCTTGACGGTCACGCCCGGGGTGTCTCGCGGGACCAGGACCATGGACTGCTGGCGGCGGATGTCGGCGCCGTCCGGGTCCGTCTTGCCCATCACGATGAAGATCTTGCAGTCCGGGTTCATCGCGCCGGAGATGTACCACTTGCGGCCGGTGATGACGTACTCGTCGCCGTCCCGCTGGATGTGCGTGGTGATGTTGGTGGCGTCCGAGGAGGCCACCTCGGGCTCGGTCATCGCGAACGCCGAGCGGATCTCACCGGCCAGCAGCGGCTCCAGCCACTGCTTCCTCTGCCGTTCGTCGCCGAACTGCGCCAGCACCTCCATGTTCCCGGTGTCGGGCGCGGCGCAGTTGGTCGCGGTGGGCGCCAGATGCGGGGAGCGGCCGGTGATCTCGGCGAGCGGCGCGTACTGCAGGTTGGTGAGGCCCGCGCCGTACTCGGCGTCGGGCAGGAAGAGGTTCCACAGGCCCTGCCTGCGGGCCTCGGCCTTCAGCTCCTCGACCACGGCCGGGGTGTCCCACGGCGAGGCCAGCGCGGCCCGCTGCTCCTCCGCCACCGCCTCGGCCGGGTGGACGTACTCGTCCATGAAGGCGAGCAGCTTGGCACGCAGTTCCTCGGTGCGCGCGTCGAACGCGAAGTCCATGAGCGGTCAGCCTTCCTGAAGAGTGGTCAGTCCGTGGTCGATGAAGACGGGCACGAGGTCGCCGATCCGGTCGAAGCCGCGCCCGACCGTCTGGCCCAGCGTGTACCGGTAGTGGATGCCCTCCAGGATCACGGCGAGCTTGAACCAGGCGAACGCCGTGTACCAGGAGACGCCGGAGACGTCCCGCCCCGATCGTTCGGCGTAGCGCTCGATCAGCTCCCGCGGGGACGGGTGTCCCGGGGCCTCGGCGGTGGTGGAGACCGGGGAGTCCGCCATGCCCAGCGGCTGGCTGTACATCACGAGCAGCCCCAGGTCGGTGAGCGGGTCGCCGAGGGTGGACATCTCCCAGTCGAGGATCGCCTTGATCTGGTCGTCGTCCCCGATCAGCACGTTGTCGAGCCGGTAGTCGCCGTGTACGACGGCGGGCGCGGGGGAGTGCGGCAGCTCCCGGCCCAGGGACGCGTGCAGTTCGTCGATGCCGGCCAGTTCGCGGTTGCGGGAGGCGTCCAGCTGCTTGCCCCAGCGGCGCAGCTGCCGGTCCAGGAAGCCCTCGGGGCGGCCGAAGTCCTCGAGGCCCACCGCGGCGGGGTCGACCGCGTGGAGTTCGACCAGCGTGTCCACCAGGGACAGCACCGCGTTCCGGGTGCGCTCGGGGCCGAGCGGGGCGAGCTGCTGGGCCGTGCGGTACGGGGTGCCCTCGACGAACTCCATGACGTAGAACGGCGCCCCGAGCACCTCCTCGTCCTCGCACAGCAGCACCGGGCGCGGGACCGGCACCCGGGTCGGGTGCAGGGCGCTGATCACGCGGTGCTCGCGCTTCATGTCGTGCGCGGTGGCCAGGACATGGCCGAGCGGGGGCCGGCGTACGACCCAGCGGGAGGTGCCGTCGGTGAGCGCGTAGGTGAGGTTCGACCGTCCGCCCTCGATCAGCCGGCCGCTGAGGGGGCCGGTCGCCAGACCGGGGCGCTCGCGGTCGAGGTGGGCGCGCAGCCGGTCCAGGTCGAGTCCGGGCGGGTGGTCGGCGCTCATTCATCACTCCTACGAACGGGTGAACAGGTCTCGACTCATGATGCCGACCGGTCGGTATGCCGTCCAGTGGATGTACCCGCCAGGAGGTGAAACGTGACAGGAGCCACGATAGGCCGACGGCTCCCCGGCGCGCTGCCCGGGAAGCCGTCGGCCTATCGTGTCAGTGGTCGTCCCAGTGACCCTCGTGCTCGGCGTGCCGGTGGCCGCCGTGCAGATAGTCGATGTGGTCGCCGTGCGGCACCTGGGCGTGTCCGCACTCTTCGTAGTGCACGTGCTCGTGCCCCTCGTGGACGGTGTGCCCGGTCGGCTCGCACTCGTCCCAGTGACCCTCGTGCTCGCGGTGCAGATGCCCGTCGTGCGCGTAGTCCAGGTGGTCGCCGTGCGACACGGCGCTGTGCCCGCAGCCCGGGCCGTGGCAGTGCGTGCCGTGTTCGGTGTGTTCCTGGTGCAGGGTGGTCATGGTGCTCACCTTCGTACCGCTTGCGTGAGGTTCGAGTACCCCGGAGGGTCGAGGGCATGAAGGGCATCAGCTACCGCCGCTACGGCGGACCCGAGGTGCTGGAGTTCGGCGAGGTGCGCGACCCCAAGGTCGGCCCCGACCAGGTCCTGGTCGAGGTCCGTGCCGCGGCCGTCAACCCGGTCGACTGGAAGTGCCGCGAGGGTCACCTCGACGCGGTCCTGGACGCCGTCTTCCCGGTGATCCCCGGCTGGGACGTCAGCGGGGTGGTCGTCCGGCCCGGCGCCTCGGTCACGGAGTTCGCCGCAGGCGACGAGGTCATCGGCTACTGCCGCGAGGACTTCCTCTCCCGCGGCACCTTCGCCGAGTACGTCGCCGCGCCCGTGCGCACCCTGGCCCGCAAGCCGCGCAACCTCTCCTTCGAGGAGGCCGCCGGCCTTCCGCTCGCCGGGCTCACCGCCTATCAGGTGCTCGTGAAGGTGCTGCAGGTGGGGCGCGGCGAGACCGTGCTGGTGCACGCGGCGGCCGGCGGGGTCGGCTCCCTCGCCGTCCAGATCGCCTCCCACCTCGGCGCCCGGGTCATCGGTACGGCGAGCGAGCGCAACCACGACTATGTGCGGGGCCTCGGCGGCGAGCCGGTGACCTACGGCGAGGGCCTCGCCGGACGGGTGCGCGCGCTCGCCCCCGAGGGCGTGGACGCGGTCTTCGACACCGTCGGCGGCGACACCCTGAAGACCTCGGTCAACCTGCTCGTCCCGGAAGGCCGGCTGGCGTCGATCGCCGACCCCGAGGTGGTGAGCCACGGCGGCCGCTACTTCTTCGTCCGCCCGGACGCCGAGGACCTGGGCGCGCTCTCCCGGCTGGCCGAAGAGGGCGTTGTCTCGGTGCACGTCCAGGAGGCGTTCCCGCTGGAGCGGGCGGTGGATGCGCACCGGCTGAACCAGGAGGGCCGCACTCGCGGCAAGATCGTGGTCGTCGTGGGCCGGGACGGCTAGACGACCAGCGCGGCCGCGCACACCGCCAGCGCCACCGCGCACAGCGCCGCCGCCGTCGCGTGCCGGGGAGCGAGCGCCGAAGGGCGGGGCCCGGTCGCGAGGGCCCGGATCCGGCGGTGGGCCACGGCCAGAAAGCCCAGAAAGAGCACACAGCACAGGGCGCAGACGGTCACTCCGGTGGCCGAGACGCCGCCGTGCAGGGCGGTCTTGACGGCAAGTACGGCGGCCACGGTGGCCGACAGGGTCGTACGGCGCCAGGCCAGCCGGGTCCGCTCCGGCTGCAGCCCCGGGTCGCGCCCGGCCGTGCTCACCCCGCCCATCCGGCGAGCACCACCACGACCATCGCCACCGCCACCACCGCGACGACCAGGCTCAGCAGCGCCGGGAACCGGGACGCGGGCAGGTCCTCACCGCGCCGGATCGCCCGCTCACAGCGCACCCAGTGGTTCACCGCGCGCAGGGAGCACAGCACCCCGGCGCCGAGCAGCGCGAGCGCGAGCCCGACCCGCCAGGCCCAGCGCAGGTCCGGCAGGAACTGGTCCACCGCGAATCCGCCGCCGATCAGCGCGAGCGCCGTGCGCAGCCAGGCGAGAAAGGTGCGCTCGTTGGCCAGCGAGAACCGGTAGTCGGGCGTGTCGCCCTCGTCCCGCACCTGTTCCGGTGCGAACCACAGCCGGATGTTCTGTACGAATTCGCTCACGCGGCCGACCCTACCGGTCGGTCACCGGCCCGCCCGGAACGCCTGCAGCCTCTCGTAGGCCGCCAGCCCGTCCGGCACCCACTCCCAGTCGCCGAGCCGCCGCTCGACCTCCTCCTCGGGCAGGAAGTCGTGCCACTGGACCTCCTCCGCCTGCGGTCGCACGGGCAGCTCGCAGCGCACCTCGTACACCGCCGACCACCAGCTGTTCGCCCCGTCGTCGTACAGGAACTTGAAGAGGTACGTCGGCCGGGGCAGCCCCGTCACGCCCAGTTCCTCCTCGGCCTCCCGCAGCGCGGCCTCGTCGTAGGACTCGCCCGCTCCGACGACGCCGCCGACGAACATGTCGTACAGGGCCGGGAAGACCAGCTTGGTCGCGGTGCGCCGGTGGACGAAGAGCCTGCCGGCCGCGTCCCTGGCCTGGACGAACACGCACCGGTGGCGCAGTTTGCGGGCGTACGCCTCGCCGCGCGGGTACTGGGCGATCACCCGGTCGTGCTCGTCGACGATGTCGAGGATCTCGTCAGCGGGGTTCATGCGAGCCATCCAAGCAGAAGGCTCAGCGCCGCTGGAGGTCCTGGGCCGACGACTCCGTCTCCGTCGCGCCGCACGGCATCGCCGGGTGCAGCCCCAGCAGCACGATGCCCGTGACCACTGCCGCGAGCCCGGCGGCCTCCCAGGCCAGCGCCCCGGTGTCGGTGCGCAGCCGGTCACCGAGGAAGCCGACCCCGCAAAGGATCCCGGCGAGCGGCTCGGCCGCGGTGAGCGCCGGCAGCGACATGCGCAGCGGGGCCGTCTCGAAGGCGCTCTGCACCAGGACCAGACCGGTGACCCCGCAGGCCAGCACGCCGTACGGCTGCCAGCCGGTGAACAGCTCGGTGAAGCCGCCCTCGGAGAAGCGGGTGCCGCTCACCCGGGTCAGCGCGTCCTGCACCCCGTACAGCAGCCCGGCGGCGGTGGCCAGCAGCACCGGGCCCCAGCTGAGCCGGGAGCGCTTGCCGTACGTGGTGAGCACCAGGGCCGCGCCGACCATCGCGCCGATGATCAGCCAGTGCCGCAGCGGATCGGAGATGGCGCTGCCGGCCCGCGGCTCGCCCGCCATGATGAACGCGCTCACCCCGCCCGCGAGCAGCAGCAGCCCGGCCCAGCCCTGGCGGCCGAGGGGCTGTCTGGTCTGGTGCCGGGACAGGGCGAGCGCGAACAGCAGATTGGTCGCGAGCAGTGGTTCGACCAGGGAGACCTCCCCCTTGCCGAGGGCGATCGCGCCGAGCACCATGCCGGCCACCATCAGGCCGAGCCCGCCCAGCCAGCGTGGCACCCGCATCAGGTCGAGCAGCAGCCGGAAGGACAGGAAGTCGCTCAGCGGTGCCTTCTGCGCCGCGTTCTGCTGGAGCACGAAACCGAAGCCCAGACAGCAGGCCGCACTCACGGCGAGAAGGAGAACCAGAACGGACACGCTGCGTACCTCGATCATCCGGCCGGACCACGGGTGCGTAGTGGCCGACTGTAGCGCCCCCGGGACGGCATCGACCCGGAAGCGCGGGGAACAGGGCGGTTGACTCGCCATGCTCCGGTGCCGGCCGGCGTGACGCCATGGCGTACGCCACAGCGGACCGTCTGGTACCCCCGCAGGGTCCGGCCCACCTGCGCGGAGTACCCCAAGTTCCCTGTGCTTCACGCTAGTTGAAGTCAGTAACAGCCCGGTTCCGCTTGACGCAAACCTTGGCTGGGGGTTTGCTGTGAGTGATCGGTCGATGGCAGCCCGAGAAAACAGGAAGTCCCGCGGTGCCCCCTTCCCCACCCCTGCTCGGCGCTCGCCGGGTCCTCACGGACCAGTCCGGCGACACCGCCCCGGACGAATCCGGCGCCTTCGACGACGCCTTCGACGACGTCGAACTGCGCACCGCACGCGCCGCGTTCACCCAGGGCCGGCGGCAGGCCGCCCGCTCCCTGCTCCGGCACACCGGCGACGACTGGGACCGCCGCGGCCACCGCCTCACCGTGCTCGCCGGGGAGCCGTACGCCGTGGCCTGGGCCCGCGACTGGCGGCACGCCGAACCCGGCTCCGCCGACGCCGCCGCGCTGTACGCCCTCGCCCTGGTCCGGCGTGCCCTGCGCGACAAGGAGGACCCCGGCCGGGCCCGCGAGGCCTGCGCCACCGCCGCCGCGCTCGCCCCCGACGACCCCACCCCCTGGCTGGGCTCACTCCTGCTGGCCCGCGCCCTCGGCCCGGAGCGCGAGGTGTTCGCCGCCTTCGCCGAGCTGCGCCGCCGCCACCCCGAGCACCACCACGCCCACCACCTGCTCCTCGCCCGCCTGGCCGAACGGCCCGCCGGCGGCCGGGCGGCCGAGGACCACGAGGCGTACGACCTCGCCGAACTGGCCGCCGCCGAGGCCCCCGCCGACTCCCCGCTCGCCGTCCTGCCGGTCGTCGCCTACGCCGAGCGCTACCGCGTCCTCGCCGCCACCGGTCTCGCCCCCGCCGACCCCGCCGCCTCCGGCCACTGGTCCGGCCCCCGGGCCCGCCGCATCCTGCGCTCCTGCTTCGACTGGTGGCTGGAGTGGGAGCACGACGAACACCCCCGCCGCCACATCGACCTCAACCACCTCGCCTTCGCCCTGTCCTGCGCCGGCCGCCCGGCCGAGGCGGCGGCCCTCTTCCGGCGCATCGGCCGGCACGCCACCCGGGCACCCTGGTCCTACGCCCACCGCGACGCCCGCACGGCCTTCCGGACCGCCCGCGCCCACGCGCTCGGGCACTGAACGGCACGCCTGTCCGGGACGTACGCAAGAAGTGATTACAGAACTCTGACCACTGACCGGATCCTCTGGCCCCCCGGGGCCCCGAGTGCTCGAATGAACGCGTGAACTCCGAACGATCCGAGGAGCGGGACGGCACCCCCGTCGGCCGCCGCGTCTTCCTCGGCACCCTCGGCCTGGGCGCGCTCGGCCTCGTCGCCGCGCCCACGCTGCAACGCGGCCTGGAGGGCGTCCTCGGCGCCGTCGCCGGAAAGGACCCCACGGGCCTGACCGGCCTGCTGCCCAACGGCGGGGGATTCCGCTACTACTCCGTCGCCGCGTCGGTGCCGCACCTGAACGCCACCGACTACCACCTGAAGATCGGCGGCCTGGTCGACCGCCCGCACACCTACACCCTGGCCGATCTGCGCGCCCTGCCGCAGACCCGGCTGGTCAAGGACGTCCAGTGCGTCACCGGCTGGCGGGTCCCCGGCACCCCCTTCGAGGGCGTACGCCTCTCCGACCTGCTGGACGCGGCCGGCGTCCGTCCCGGTGCGAAGGCGATCCACTTCACCTGCTTCGACGGCACCTACACCGAGAGCCTCACCCTCGACCAGGCCCGCCGCCCGGACGTCCTGGTCGCCCTGCGCATGCAGGACAAGGAGATCTCCCACGACCACGGCGGCCCGGTCCGCCTCTATGTCGCCCCCATGTACTTCTACAAGTCGGCCAAGTGGCTCTCCGGCATCACGGTCACCGACCAGGTCGAGCCCGGTTACTGGGAGCGCCTCGGTTACGACGTCGACGCCTGGGTCGGCCGGTCGAACGGACGCACCGATGAGCCTACGAGCTGACGCCCCGGCCCCGCCCGGCGCCCGTGTCCGCCGCTTCAGCCGGGCCGAACGCTGGGTCCACCGCACGACGGCCGCGCTGATGGGGATCTGCGTGGTCACGGCCGCCATCCTCTACATCCCCCAGCTGGCGGTCATGGTCGGCCGCCGCGAACTGGTCGTCCGCGTCCACGAGTGCGCCGGGATCACCCTCCCCGTCCCGGTCCTGCTGGGCCTGGCCTCCCGCGCCTTCCGCACCGACCTGCGCTTCCTCAACCGCTTCGGCCCGCACGACAAGGTCTGGCTGCACGCCGCGCTGGTCCGCGACAAGCGTCGCGGCTCCCGTCCGGCGGGCAAGTTCAACGCCGGCCAGAAGGTCTATGCCGCCTGGATCGCCGGGGCCACCCTGGTCATGCTCGGCACCGGCCTGCTGATGTGGTTCACCCACCTGGCCCCGCTGGTGTGGCGCACCTCGGCGACCTTCGTCCACGACTGGCTCGCCCTGACCATCGGCGTGGTCCTGGCCGGCCACATCGGCATGGCCCTGGGCGACCCGGAGGCGAGACGGGGGCTGCGTACGGGGACGGTGAGCAGGGAGTGGGCGAAGCGGGAACACCCGCTGTGGCGCCCCTAGTTCCCGAACTCCGGCCTTGGGGATCAACGGAACAGCCGTCAGCGCTGAGCCGCTCCCATCCATCACTGCCCGTTGATCGTGCTGACGCGGCATGCGCATGGCGGTGGCGGGTGAGGGGTGCCGGCCTTTCTTCGCCCTGGTGGTTGTCTGAAATTGGTCCTGCGGTGATCGTCATGGCGCGGGGTGAGTGCCCCCGGTCAGTAGGCCAGTGCGGTCATGTGGTCGGGGTGGTGGGCGGCGACGTCGTGGGCGGCTTGGACGAAGGCGGCGACGGCTGCGGATCGCGAGGTCTCCGGCCAGGCGACCATGACCGCGCTGGGGCTGAGGCCGGTGACCGGCCGGTATGCGATGTCCGGGCGCTGGTGCCGCTTGGTGGTGGAGAGTGACAGGAACGCCACCGCCTGGCCCAGCGCGACCACCTCCAGGAGTTGCTCGACGCTGGCCACGAGCGGCCCCTCAGGAGTGTCGGCCGGCGCCAAGCCTGTGTGGCCATCGCCTGCTTCCGCTCCGTCGCATCCTGTGTAGTAGGCGGTGGTGGACGGGGCGGCCCCTTTCCAGCGTGGGATCGGTTCGCCCTTGAGGTCGGTCAGCCGCAGTCGCCGGCGTCCGGCCAGGCGGTGCGCGGCGGGGAGAACGGCCAGTCGCGGCTCGACCACGAGCGTCTGGGAATCCAGCCCTTGACCGTCGAACGGGCTGCGCAGCAGCGCTACGTCGGCACGGCCGTCCCGCAGCATGGCGATCGGCTCTCCGCTGCCGCCGACGACGACTTCAGGCGGCGGCAGATGCGAACCCGTTCCCCGGTAGGCGGCGAGGATGTCCCGCAGCAGCCCGGCATCGCCTCCCGGTTTGACCGCCACGACGAGCTGGGGTGTCGGCTGACCGGCCCGGCGTGCTCGCCGGGCCGCCGCGTGCACCGCGTCGACCGCGATCCGGGCCTGGTCGAGCAGCACCCGACCGGCGTTGGTCAGCCTCACCTGCCGGGTGGTGCGCTCCAGCAGGCGTACCCCGAGCCGGGACTCCATCTGAGCGATCGCCTTCGACAGCGGGGGCTGCGCCATCCCCAGGCGTTGCGCGGCCCGGCTGAAGTTCAGTTCCTCGGCGACCGCGATGAAGTACCTCAGCTCCCGCACCTCCAGCTCACTCATATCTGTGGACTATAGATCCAGAGTCTTCTGGTCTTTCCCTGCCGCCCATGGGTGAGGGGAGGCTGGATGCCATGACGACTTCGCAGAAGGCTGCTCTGATCACCGGCGCGAACAAGGGCATCGGCAAGGAAACGGCGCGCAGGCTCGCAGCCCTCGGCATCACCGTGCTGATCGGCGCCCGCAACGCCGAGCGTGGCGATGCGGCGGCCGAGGAGCTTCGCGCCGACGGCGCCGACGTACGGTTCGTACCGCTGGACGTCACCGACGAGATCTCGGTCCAGGCCGCCGCCAAGCACATCGACGCCACGTTCGGCCGCCTCGACATCCTCGTCAACAACGCCGCGATCGCCGCCGGACCGCAAAAACCGAGTGAAACCCCCGCCGCCACTGTCCGGCAGGTCTACGAGACCAACGTGTTCGGCGTCATCGCGGTGACCCACGCCATGCTCCCCCTGCTGCGCCGCTCCGCCGCCGCACGCATCGTCAACATGTCCAGCGAACTCGGCTCCCTCACCCACCTGGCCGACCCGGGCAGCCCGTGGTCCGCCTACTCCTCGATTCTCCTCCCTTACTGCACCCCGAAGAGCGCGCTGAACGCGATCACCGTGCTCTACGCCAATGAACTGCGCGCCGAAGGAATCCTGGTCAACGCGGTGAGTCCCGGCTACTGCGCGACCGACCTCAACCGCCACACCGGGATACGCACGGCGGAGGAGGGCGCGGCCGTCGCGGTTGACCTGGCGACTGTGGGCGAGGACGGCCCGACGGGCGCCTTTCTGGCCGAGGACGGGCCGATTCCCTGGTGAGACCATGCCGTGCCGTCTCCGCCCGAAGCCTGACGGGGGTGTTTTCAACCTCCGCAGTGACGATCACCGGCCTCTTGCGCGGCGCCCATCCCCACGGGCTTTACTGGTAGTTGGTGGGCGCACAAGCCAAGACGGGCACGAGGTGATCACTCATCTCGCGGAATCAGCGTCAAGGGCTGGGCCGCGAGTCAGCCGGCGCCTTCCATCGCGGTTGTGTGCTCGTCGTGTTCACGCAGCATGCGCATGACGGTGGCGAGTGAGGGGTGCTGTCCCTTCTTCGTGCCGGTGGTGATGACGAGGCCGCACCGGGTCAAGGGCGGCGCCCCGCAGCTCGGCGCCGAGGAGCCCGTCCTGCCCGGACCGTTCGGCACCTGGACCGGCCAGGACGACCAGGAGGCTGAGGAGTCCGAGGGCGACGCCAGGCTGTGGTGCTGACCGGCCGGCCCGGTCAGCCCTCGGCGCTCTCATCGTCCTCCTCCTCGGCCCCGGCCGGGTCGCGCAGCGGGCGGAGCACCCCTCCGGCCGGGGTGGAGCCGCGGAAGCTGTAGTGGCCCAGCACGTTCAGGTTCGCGTGCCGCAGCGGGGAGAGCCGGGCGACGTCCTCCATCTGCCGCTCGGTGTACCGCTTCACCACCGAAGGGTCCTCAACGCCAGGTGTTCGGCGACGTACGCGACCACCGGCCACGGCACGTCCAGCGGGTCCTCCAGGAACAGCCCCAGGTACCGGACCGTGCTTCTCTGCACCATGTCAAGCGAGATGATCGTGGTCGGTGCAGACCTCTGAACGGACTGTCTGTGGAACGGCACCTGACGGGGACCCAGCGGCCTGCTCCCGAGGCCCGCGCAAAGCACACCCGCGTAACTCGGACGGCCGCTAGATTTGGGCGATGCATGAGCAGGCTGGTAGCGAGAACGTAGCAACTGATCAGTCCCAGCATGCCGACACCGACACCCAGGCCGCCGAGGGGAAGCATCCACTTCGCAGGGCGGCCAGCTTTCTGGGCAGGCGCCGGGTTCGCAAACGCGTCCTGTTGCTCATCGTTGGCGTCGGAACGGGCGCCGTTCAACATGGTGTCCTTTCCCTCAATGACGCGATGTGGGTGTTGCTCCCGGCGGTCGTGTTGCTTGCGCCAGGATCCGCCTTGCGGTCCGCCTTACAGCCGCCTTCGGGACAGGTCGACGCAGAGCGGCGACGGCTGGAAGCTGAGGTGTTGGGGGAGACCGAGCAGGTAGTGCGGGGCGGGCAGGACAGCGCTGGCGGGCACTTCGACCAGTTCAAACCGGAGGCCGATGATGACCAGGCTGTGCGACAGGGCTTTGCCGTCCAGCTCCTCGACTACTACGCCTACGGACTCGCTCAAGCGAAGCGGAGCATGGCGGCGAGCTTGGCTTCGTCCGCTGTGGGGGCGTCGGTCCTTGTAGCGGGGGTCATTCTGGCGCTCGTCCGGTCGAGCGAGCCGACGGCATCGATCGTCAGCAGCCTTGCCGGTGTGCTCACCTCGGCGATCGGAGCGCTGTTCCATCGCCAAGCAAGTCAGGCCATCAAGCACATGGAAGGCCAAAGTCGTGCTCTGCGGCAGGATATGAAGGCAGAGCGTGACCAGCAGCAGGCCATTGCCCTGCTCGCCGAAATCCACGACCTCGAACTGAAGGCGCAATTGCAGGCCGCTTTGATCTTGAAGTTCGCGAACACGACTTTTCCGCCGAAGTCGTCGGCGCGCTCTCGCGCCGAAGTCGAGCCTTCCTTGAACGGATCGGGTCCTGAGCAGCGACCTGCGGCTCGGCGCAGTAGACGCCAAGTGAACCCGTGAGCGCATAGCCCCAGGGCCGGCGGCGCGTTCCTGGTCAACCCTTCTGTCTATCAGAGTGATCGCCAAGGCCATCCGGACGAGCGATGGCCGCATTGTCATCGTCACTCGGACTACGGGCGGGTGGTCGGGATACCCAGGGCGACAGGGGTCCTTCGTGTGAGACGGGCTGCGTCGGCTTGCTTGGTGCGGACGAAGGTCAGAGTCATGTCGATGCCTTCGATCTCACCGAGCCACTGCTCCTCCTCGGCTCGCTTCCGGCGGAGGATCAGGTCCTTCTCGATATCTGCGAGCCTCGGCAGCATCTTCGGGTTGACCTGCAGCATCGGGCATCGTATGCAGGCATGTTCATGTTGACAGGGTGATCCATAGGGACGAGCGCAGTTGCCGAGTTCGACCTTGCGTTTGTCGAAGTGCTCCTCGAACTCCGCCCACTCCTCTGGGGTGACATCGCCGTACTCGTGCTCAGGACGCAGGTCTCGGCGGTGGTTCAGGAACTCCTGGTAGTGCTTGACGATGTCCTCGGCGAAGACCGCGACGTAGCCCTGTGTCGTCTGGAGATTCAGGTGTCCAGGGAGGGCGGCACCGATGTGGATTGGAAGGCCGCCGTTGACGATCTCGGTCGCGAAGAGCCGGCGGAAGTCGTGCGGCGTGAACTTGGTGCCGGCGAACGCCGGAGCGATCTCGGCGATCTCTTCGCAGCTGCGCGCGAGCATGTTGAGGATCGTGTGCGGGGCGATGATGTTGCGGATCGTCCCCAGCTGACGCTGGAACAGAAACGGCATGGGTTCTGACCAAGTCTTCTCGTGCGAGTCGTAGCGGGTCACGAGAGGAATGGCCTGACCGTTGCGGGTCTGGCGGCGGATGATCTGCGCGACGGCATGGAACAGCTCGGCGGACATCGGGATGACCCGCTCGCGTTCACTCTTCGACGGGGCGACGACCAGGAGAGCGATGACCTCGCCGTTGGGCCGTTCGTATTGGCGAATACTGAGGTGGGTCAGTTCAACGAGCTCTTCGACCCGGATGCCGCTGTGCCGCAGGATCTCAACGGCCACCCACTCCCAGAACGCCGACTCCTCCGCCGTGGTCACGTTGATCATCTCACCGGTGCTGTGGTCGATGATCCGGACGGACGGCTCGGCCAGGGTCTTGGCCCGGCGGCGGTCCTCGCGGGAATCCGTGCGGCTATAACGACGCCCCTGGTGCTCGAAGGGCTCGCCCAGAGGCACGGGACGGGCAGCCTCCAGCAGGTCCGCCAGGTGCTCGTAACGGCCCTCAACATGCCGGACGAGGACCGGCAACAGAGGCTGGCGAGCGCGGGTGCGGTCGGCCATCCGCCGGTTGATCTCGCGGCGCCGCTTGCCGAACCCCTTGAGATCTCGCGGCAGGATCGGGCAGGGAGCCACCCACTGAGCCCACCGCTCCGGTTCGGCGACGGCCCAACTGTGAAGGTCGACGTAGAGGCAGCGGACGGCCAGCAGCACAGAGGCAGCGTCTTTTCGCAGCCGGGTCCGGTCGGCCTTGCCGTACTTCCGCCAGTACTGGATCTCGGCCCGCCACTGGTCGTAGAGCTCCTGGCTGAGGTTCAGGTCCTTCTGCTCGGGGTTGAGTTCCTCAATGACAGCCCAGAACAGGCTGGCCAGCTGGCGGGCGAGACCTTCGAGGGTGATGTAGTCGGTGTCGGCCTTGCGTCGGGCGAGGTAGTCGATCAGGAGCTGCCGGACCGCGGCGTTCTTGATGTCGTAGCGGTCGACGAGTTCCTCGACGCTTCGCTGACCGTCATAGATGAACGTCCTCAGGGTCGGGGCCGTCCCAGGAGGGAAGTGCCCCATCCTGTGCAGGATCTCCCAGGCGCCCAGGGCCGCGAAACGCGTGGTTCTCTTGGTCGCGCCGGGCGTCAGCCCCAGACGCTTGTTCTCCAGCGAGTAGTGCAGCAGGGCCGACGGGGTCAGATCCTCCAGGTGGATGCCCTGCGTCGTGAGCGCGCAGGTCAGATCGAACTTCGCCCGCTGCCGGTGCACCGTGGTGAGCCGCTCTTGAGCGTCGACCGTCTCGAAGAACTCGTCCAGCCGGTGGTCCTGCTGGATCTTCCGGAACGGCTCGGCGTAGTCGGAGAACTTGTTCGCCCGGAACCCGGAGAGCGAGGGCTGGATGATCCGGGCGGCGAACGCCATCTTCAGCGCCGAGACCATGTTGCTGCCGTCGTAGCCGACCCCTGGCCGTCCCAGGACATTGACCGAGAGGGCGTTCTCCTCGTTGAACCCGCTGGCCTCCCAGCGCTCCTGCCAGGTCTGCCCCGACAGCGCCTCCAGGTGTCCGAAGAGCATCCGGATGCCGGCCGTGCGTTTCTCCACCAGAGAGCGGCCCTGGTTCGGCCACGCGCCCGCACAGATCGTCGATGCTGGCCTGCGACAGGTCCCCGAACGGGGCCGGAGGCTTCGCGGGCCGAGGAGCCGGGGCCGCCTTCAGCGATGCGCTGGTGAACCTTCTCGGCTCCAGCTGACCGTCGAGCGGTTAGGCACCGAACACCGCTTTGACGTCGTCGGGGTCGTAACCAGCGGTGAAAGTCCGTTGCACCCGCGGGCGGTTGTAGTGGGCCTGCAGGGCGTCGAAAAGGTCCTCCACTCGGGCATTGAGGTAGCGGCCGGTGGTGGCCAGGTCGGTGTGCCGCATGATCGCGCGGACCTGGGCGAGGGTGAGGTTGGGGTCGTTCGCCATCCGTGTCGCGGCGGTGTGTCGCAGGTCGTGCAGGGTCCAGTTCGTGCCGAGTTTCTCGTTCGCGCGCTGGATCACACGCCGCATCGCCCAGTAGGTCAGCGGCCGGTCCGGGCCCCGCCGCGTACGGAGAACCGACTCGTCGGCCGGCGGCAGCCCGATGTGGTCGAGGTATGCGGTCAGGACCGTCAGCGCCTGCGGGCTGGCCGGGACCGCCTCGCGGTCGTCGGTCCCCTTGGTGATCACCCAGATCAGTTGCTTCGCCCAGTCGATGTCTCCCGGGGTGACCCCGAGGAGTTCGCTGGCGCGGGAGCCACTGGAGACGTAGAGCAGGACCGCAGCCCGGTCACGGTCGCAGGACATCGCCCCGAAGAACTCGTACCACATCGAGTCGGGAATCGAGCGGGGATCGGTCCGCCGGACCCTCTGGCGGAGCCTGGCCCGCCGGAATTGAGGGACCTCGCTGTCCAGGGCCCGGTGAGCGAGGGCCCGGCGCTGTGCCCGTGACTCCGGAACCGGATTGACGAGCGGACCACGGCCGTAATGCCGGTGGTAGGCGTAGAAGCTGCTGACCACGGTCAGACAGTGATTGATCGTGCTGGGGGCGTAGCCGGCCTTCAGGTAGGGCTTGCCTGTGCGGGGGTTCACCGAGTCGGGCTGATGTGCGTTCGGGTTTCCCCGGCGGCGCTGCGGATTCGGGGCGACCCGGAGCCATCCGACCAGCGCGGACGCTTCTGCCTCGGTTGCCCGTTCCCAGGGGATGCCGAGGAACCACAACAGCCGGTACCAGCGCAGCAGGTCGTATGCGTAACTCTTGGCGGTCAGTGGCCGGTTGTCGTCCAGGATCAGACCGCGGAGGTACGGAACGACGGGGCGACCGCGGACCCGTCAGGGTCGAGAACGGAGTACCCAGGTATGGAATCCAGCTCGACGACCGAGCCGACGCGCGGCACATCGGCCTGGCCCTCGATCAGCTGGCGATGTAGGTCTTGCAACAGACTCTTCCTTGCAGGCGGAGATCATCTCGCTCCATGATCGGAGACACTGGTGCAGTTAACACACCACATCTGCAACGCGAAGCCCAGCCGGCTGTGGTCACTGCGCCGCTTCCCGATCAGTCTCCGGTCCACGTCATCGAGGCAGAAGAACCGCTCCATCTCCGGGCGCGTCGGCTCCTCAACGAACCGTCCGTACGCCTCGGCCTGCTCATCGGTCAGAAACTCCACCGGCACGCGCCGGACGGTAGCCCCCGGCCGACCCGCTCATACGATCGTCCGTCGAAACCCGCCCCGCAGGCGATCACCGTTGTAGGCGGCCCGATCGGGCCTCAGCGCTGACGGCTGCTCCGTTGATCCCCGAGGCCGAACTCCAGCAGGACCTTGCAGGACCGGCTCCGATCGGCAGCCAGCACCAACGCGTCCTCGGCCTCCCCCATCGGAACCACCGCGCTGACCAGCCCGTCGAACTCGCCGCGCGCGGCCAGCAGTTCCAGTGCGTCGTCGAAGCCGGCGGCGAAACGGAACGCCCCGCGCAGCTCGATCTCCCGGCTCACCAGCAGGTTCCCGGCGAACGGCGACGGCCCCGGCGGCAGCATCCCGAGCTGAACGACCACACCACCGCGCCGAACGCGCCGCAGGCAGGTGTCGAGCCCGGCCGCGACCCCCGACGCCTCGACGGCCACGTCCACCTCCTCGGGCCACCCGGCATCACCCGGATCGTCGGCCCGCACCAGCGTGTCGGCCCCGGCCACCGCCGCGTACCCCAGGGCCCGGGGTACCAGGTCGGTCGCCGTCACCCGTGCCGCGCCGGCCGCCTTGGCCGCCGCGACCACCAGGCACCCGATCGGCCCCGCCCCGGTCACCAGCACATGCCGACCGGACACGTCCCCGGCCCGCCGCACGGCGTGCAGCGCGACCGCCAGCGGCTCGGCCAGGGCGGCCCGCCGCAGCCCGAGTCCGGCCGGCAGCGCCCGCAGCTGCCCGGCCGGTACGGCGATCCGCTCGGCGAAGCCGCCCTGGACATGCGGAAAGCGGGCCGCGCTGCCCAGGTACCGGGTGTCCCGGCACACGTTCGCGCGCCCGTCGGCGCACTCCGGGCAGTGCCCGCACGGGGTGGCGGGGTGCACGGCGACGGCCGTACCCGGCGCGGGACCCGTGGCCCCGGCGCCGTAGGCCACCACCGTGCCCACCACCTCGTGCCCGAGCAGCATCGGCTCCCGGAGCCGGAAGTCCCCGACCCCGCCGTGCAGCCAGTAGTGCAGATCGGAGCCGCACACCCCGCCGTAACGCACGGCCACCAGTGCCTCGCCGGGCCCGGGTTCGGGCACCGGAAGCTCCGCCACCCGCAGATCGCCCGCGCCGTGGATCACACAACCCAGCATTCCCGCAGCCCCTTTCAGAGCACAGCGCCTTTCACAGGACGCTCGTCATGCCGCCGTCGACGTACAGGATCTGGCCGCCCATGAAGTCGGAGGCCGGCGAGGCGAGGAAGAGCAGGGCGCCCACCAGGTCCTCGGTACGGCCCCAGCGGCCGGCCGGGGTGCGGTGGCGGACCCAGGCGCTGAACTCCTCGTCGTCCACCAGGGGCCGGGTCAGCTCGGTCTCGATGTAGCCGGGGCCGAGGCCGTTGACCTGGACGCCGTGCGGTCCCCAGTCGGCGCACATGCCCTTGGTGAGCATCTTCAGGGCGCCCTTGGTGGCGGCGTAGGGCGCGATGCCGGGGCGCACGACCTCGCTCTGCAGCGAGCAGATGTTGACGATCTTGCCGTGGCCGCGTTCCGTCATCCCCCGGGCGGCTTCCCGGCCGACGAGGAAAGCGCTGGTGAGGTTGGCCTCCAGGATCCGGTGCCAGTCGGCGTCGGTGAACTCCAGCAGCGGGGCGCGCAGTTGCATGCCCGCGTTGTTGACGAGGATGTCGAGCGGGCCCACCCGCTCCTCGACGTCCGCGATCCCGGCGGCCACGGCCGGACCGTCGGTGACGTCGAACGCCGCCGTGCGGACCCGGTCGCCGGGCAGTTCGGACGCGGCCTCGGCCAGCCGGTCCGGGTCGCGCCCGTTGAGGACCACGGTGCAGCCGGCCTCGGCCAGGCCCCGGACGAGCGCGAGGCCGATGCCCCGGCTGGAGCCCGTGACCAGGGCGGTGCGGCCGGCGATGTCGAAGAGAGGGTGAGCCGTCATCGTCGTACCCCTCCTACAGGACCAGCGACAGCAGCAGGACCAGACCGCCGGCGACCACCGAGAGGATCGTCTCCATGATCGACCAGGTCTTGACGGTCTGCCCGACGCTCAGCCCGAAGTACTCCTTCACCAGCCAGAAGCCGGCGTCGTTCACGAAGCTGAAGAAGAGCGAGCCGGCGCCGATGGCCAGGACGAGCAGGGCGGTGTGGGTGGTCGACGTGCCGGCCGCGAGCGGCGCGATCAGACCGGCCGCCGAGACCGTCGCCACCGTCGCCGAGCCGGTCGCGAGCCGGATCACCACCGCGATCAGCCAGGCCAGCAGCACCGCCGGGATCGACCAGTTCTTGGAGACGTCCAGGATCATCTGGCCGACACCGGAGTCGATCAGGGTCTGCTTGAAGCCGCCGCCCGCGCCCACGATCAGCAGGATGCCGGCGATGGGCATCAGGCCCTTCTCGACGGTCTGCTGCAGCCGCTCCTTGCTGAACCCGGCGGGCCGGCCCAGCGTGAAGAAGCCGACGAGCACGGCGGCGAGCAGCGCGATCATCGGTGTGCCGACGATGTCGAAGACGCGCTGGGTGGTGGTGGTCGCGTCGTCGACGACGATGTCCACCAGCGCCTTGGCCAGCATCAGCACCACCGGCAGCAGCACGGTCGCCAGGGTCACGCCGAAGCCGGGGCGGCGCTCGAGCTCCTCCGAGGGGCGCTGCGGGAGCATCCGCTCGGGTGCCGGGACGTCGACCCAGCGGGCCGCGACCTTCGAGAACAGCGGACCACCGACGATCACGGTCGGTATCGCGACGAGGATGCCGAGCGCGAGGGTCACACCCAGGTTGGCGTGGAGTGCGTCGATCGCGACCAGCGGGCCGGGGTGCGGCGGGATCAGGCCGTGCATCACGGACAGACCGGCGAGCGCCGGGATGCCGATGCGCATCAGGGAGTAGTTGCCTCGCTTGGCGACCATCAGCACGACCGGGATCAGCAGCACGATGCCGACCTCGAAGAACAGCGGCAGACCGATCACGGAGGCGATGAGCACCATCGCCCAGGGCATCGCGCGCCCGCCGGCCCTGGCAAGGATGGTGTCGACGATCTGGTCGGCGCCACCGGAGTCGGCGAGGAGCTTGCCCAGGATCGCCCCGAGCGCGATCAGGACGCCCACGCCGGCCACGGTGGTGCCGAGCCCGGTGGTGAAGCTGGTGATGGCCTTGTCGAGCGGCGCTCCGGCGACCGCGCCCAGCGCCAGTGACCCGATGGTCAGCGCCAGGAAGGCATGGAGCTTGAACTTGGTGATGAGCAGGACGATCACGGCCATGCCCACCAGCACGGCGATGCCCAGCTGGGCGTGTCCGGCGGAGGTGATCGGCGGAGGTGCGTCCGCTGCCAGCATCTCGACGCTGAGTCTGGTCACGGGGGTTCCCTTGCGTTACGGGGGGACGGGGGTGAGTGCTACGCGGTGGTGTCGGGAAGCGCCTCGAGTGCCTTCACGGCACGCTCGGTGATCTCCTCGGGGCTGCCGGTGACGTCCACGGCGACTCCCGCCTCGTCCGGCTCCAGGGGCTGCAGCGTGGCGAACTGGGAGTCCAGCAGCGCGGTCGGCATGAAGTGCCCCTGCCGCTGCGTCATCCGGTCCTCGATCAGCTTCCGGTCGCCGGTGAGGTGCACGAACACCACACCGGGAGCGGCGGCCCTGAGCCGGTCGCGGTACGACCGCTTCAGTGCCGAGCTGCTGACCACCCCGCCCAGTCCGGCCCGCCCGTGCGCCCAGTGACCGATGGCGTCCAGCCAGGGCCACCGGTCGTTGTCCTCGAGCGGGATCCCGGCCGACATCTTGTCGATGTTGGCCTGCGGGTGGAAGTCGTCGCCCTCGGCGTACGGGACGCCCAGCCGCGCGGCGAGCAAGGGACCGATCGTGGTCTTGCCCGTCCCCGCGACGCCCATCACGACGACGACCTGGGGGGTTCGCATCACTGCCTCGCTGTCTTCCTCGACATCCGACGCCACGGCGGCGTCGCCACACTGAAACCCATTAGGTACGACGAATTCAAGAGCCTGTGACATATAAGTCTGACTTTTTCCGTCAGTGATCCACGCCGTACGCTGAGTGCATGACCACACCGGGCCGGGGGCTGCACGGCCATGTACTGGACACCCTCGGCCCCGCGATCACGGCGGGCGAGTACCCGCCCGGCAGCGTGCTGCGCACCGACGAACTGGCACAGCACTTCGAGGTGTCACGCTCCGTGATGCGCGAGGCGGTCCGCGTGCTGGAGTCCATGCACCTGGTCGAGTCCCGCCGCCGCGTGGGCGTCACCGTCCGCCCCAAGGCGGAGTGGAACGTCTACGACCCGCAGGTCATCCGCTGGCGCCTCGCGGGCGCCGACCGCCCGCACCAGCTGCGCTCACTGACCGTGCTGCGCTCCGCGGTCGAACCGGTCGCGGCCGGCCTCGCCGCCAGGCACGCCACGGCGGAGCAGTGCGCCGAACTCACCGAGTGCGCGCTCGGCATGGTGGCCAACTCACGCGGCCACAAGCTGGAGGAGTACCTGGTCCACGACATCGCCTTCCACCGGGTCGTCCTGAACGCCTCCGGCAACGAGATGTTCGCCCGGCTCGGCGACGTCGTCGCGGAGGTCCTGGCCGGCCGCACCCATCACGAGGTCATGTTCGAGGACCCCGACCCGGCCGCCGTCACCCTGCACGTGCAGGTGGCGGAGGCGGTCCGCGCGGGCGACGCGACCCGCGCCGAGGAGCTGACCAGGGAGATCACCGTGGGCGCCCTGCAGGAACTGGACATCCTGGCGCCCTGAGGCGCTAGTCCAGGAAGTCCCCGTCCACGTACGCCCAGGCCCCGTCGACCCGCTCGAACCGGCTGCGCTCGTGCAGCGAGCCGCCCCGGTAGGAGGCGCGGAAGGTCACCGTGCCCGTGCTGTGGAAGGCGGACCCGTCGGTGGTGTCCAGGATCTCCAGCCCCGTCCACTCCATCCGCGGATCGAGGTCCAGCCGCTCCGGCCGGGTCCGCGGATGCCAGGTGCGCAGCAGATAGCCCGCGTCGCCCGTCACGAACGCGCTGTACCGCGACCGCATGAGCAGCTCGGCGGTCGGCGCGGCGGCCGGCCCCGCGTGGAACCGGCCGCAGCAGGCGTCGTAGGGCTGGGGGAGTCCGCAGGGGCAGGTGCGCGAGGTCATGGCCCACATTCTGCCTGGCCGAGGGGAGGCGCCCGCTGGTGCCGGGGTGCAAAGTAGAAGCGCTGGAATCGTGTGCCCCGTAAAGGGCGCGGGGAACTGTGCGACCAGCCAGGACGGCGCCGCACACGACCGACGGCCCATCGCGGCACAACCCGCGGAGCGAGGTGGCGGACTATGACTCGACCCATGACCAGCCGTCCTCCGGCCGTCAAGGAGTGGCGGCTGAACCTGTACCTGTCCGAGCGCGACCCGGACACCACCGCCCGGATCATCCTGGACACCGGCGACAACGTCCTGGAGAGCCATGCGGAGGCCCGCCGGAACCCCTACGACCCCGACGTACCGGAGATAGGCGACGAACTCGCCGCCGGACGGGCCCTGATCGCCATGGGCCGCAGGCTGCTGCGCGCCGCGGACGGGGACATCAAGGCGGTGGGGGCCGCCGACACGGAAGAAGAGGACCTGTCACCCCTGTGGCTGGACCGGGAATGACGCCCCTCACCTGCCCTTGCGGCCCTTCTCCAGGAACCGCCGCAGCCTCGTCAGCGGCCAGGTGTTGATCACGTCGTCCCGGGTGAGCCAGCCCCGCTGCGCCGTGCCGACGCCGTAGCGCAGCTGCGCGAGGTGCGGGACGGAGTGGGCGTCGGTGTTCACGGCGAACCGCACGCCGTGCTCCCTGGCGCGCAGGATGTCCTCGTCGCGCAGGTCGAGTCGGTCCGGCTGGGCGTTGACCTCCAGCGCGGTGCCGGTGCGCGCGCAGGCCGCGAACACCTCGTCCCAGTCGGCGTCGACGCCCGCCCGCTTGCCGATCAGCCGGGTCGTCGGGTGCCCGATGACGTTGACGCAGGGGTTCTCGCAGGCCCGCACCAGCCGCCGGGTCATCGCCTTGCGGCCCAGGTCGAAGTGCGAGTGCAGCGAGGCCACGCACAGGTCGAAGCCGGCCAGGAAATCCTGGGGCCAGTCCACCCCGCCGTCCGGGTCGATGTTGAGCTCCGTGCCATGCAGCAGCCGCATCCTGCGGTGGGCGCCGTCCAGCTCCCGCACCCGCTCCCGCTGGGCGAGGACCTTCTCGTCGGTCATGCGCTGCATGTACAGGTTGGGCGCGTGGTCCGTGACCGCGTAGTACGCGTATCCGCACTCGGCGGCCGCCGCCACCATCTCCTCCAGCGGGGCCAGCCCGTCCGTGAGATCGGTGTGGGTGTGCAGGTCACCGCGGATGTCCTTCTCGGTCACCACCTCGGGCAACTCGCCGTTCAGGGCCGCCTCGACCTCCCCGCGGTCCTCCCGCAGTGTCGGCTCGATCCACGGCAGCCCGAGCCGGGCGTAGACCTCCTCCTCGGTGCGCGAGGCCAGCGACTTCCCGCTCTCGGCGTCGAACAGGCCGTACTCGGACAGCTTCAGCCCCTGGTGCACGGCGATGGTGCGGGTGCGGATGTTGTGCGCCTTCGAACCGGTGAAGTACTGCATCGCGGCACCCCACGACTCCGGCGGCACCACCCTGAGGTCCACCTGGAGCCCCTTGGCCGTGCGGATCGACGTCTTCTTCGACCCCCGCGCGATGACCTCCGCGGTGGCCGGCAGCTCGCACAGCGCCGCCATGAACGGCTCCGACTTCTTCGCCGCGACCAGGACGTCCAGATCCCCGACGGTCTCCCGCATCCGGCGCAGCGAGCCGGCGTAAGCGCAGCGCCTGCACCCGGTCACCGCGGACAGCTCCGCGACGATCTCCTCGGCGGTGTCCAGGGCCAGCGACAGCGGCACCCGGGCGCCCGCCCGCTGGAGCAGCTCGATGCCGTGCCGGATGTTGTCCTGGGTCTTCTCGCCGAAGCCCTTCAGATCGGCCAGCGCGTCCGCCTCGATCGCCGCGGCCAGCTCGCTCACCGAGGAGATGCGCAGGTCCTCGTACAGCCGAAGCGCCTTCTTCGGGCCCAGGGTGGGAATCGTGATCAGCTCGCGTACCCCGGCGGGGATCTTCGCCCGGCGCTCCTCGACCACCGCCATCTTGCCCGTGCGCAGGTACTCGGCCACCTTGTCGGCGATCGACTTCCCCACGTTCGGGATCTCCTTCAGGCCGTCCTCGTCCAGCTTGGAGATGTCGGCCGGATATCCGCCGATGGCACGCGCCGCCTTCTCGTAGGCGCGCGCCTTGAAGGCGTCGCCTCCGGTGATCGCGATGAGGTCCGCGTACTCCCGCAGGAGCGCCTCGACCTCGTCATTGGGCCGGGCCACCCCTCAAGTCTAGGAAACTCCCCCGAGCACCGGCAGGGGCGGCAGCTTCGCCCCGTACACCCACTCCTGGAACAGCCCGGCCGCCGGCTCGACGGCGAAGCGGGCCACGTGCTCGGTGAACGCCTCCGTCGTCACCGACCCGTTCCGGTGCAGCCGCACCCAGCCGCGCAGCATGCGGAAGAACGCGTCGTCGCCCAGCGCGCAGCGCACCGCGTGCAGGGTCAGGCCGCCCCGCTCGTAGAGCCGCTCGTCGAACATCGCCTTGCGGCCCGGATCTGCCAGCCTGAGGTCCTGCGGCAGCGTGGACAGCAACCGGTGCGCCGCCGCGGCCAGTTGCTGGGCACTGCGTCCCCCGGAGCGCTCGGACCACAGCCATTCGGCGTACTTGGCGAAGCCCTCGTTCAGCCAGATGTGCCGCCAGTCGGCGATGGACACGCAGTTGCCGAACCACTGGTGCGCCAGCTCGTGCGCCACCAGCCGCTCCGAACCCCGGGCGCCGTCCACGTGGTTGGAGCCGAACAGCGACAACCCCTGTGCCTCGACCGGCACATCGAGCTCCTCCTCGGTCACGGCGACCGCGTAACCGTCGAACGGGTACGGCCCGAACAGCTCCTGGAACAGCTCCATCATCGCCGGCTGCCGCGCGAAGTCCCGGGAGAACTCGGGCAGCAGCCGCGCCGGGATGTGCCCGTGCTGCGGCACGCCACCCGGGCCCGGGTCGCCCAGCAGCACCGTCTGGAACCTGCCGATCGCCAGGCCGACCAGATAGCTGGACGTGGGCGCGGACTGTTCGTACACCCAGGTCGTGGTGGAGGCCTTCGTCGTACGGGTCAGCAGGCGCCCGCCCGTGACCACCGCGTACGCGGACGGGACGGTGACCGAGATCTGGTAGGACGCCTTGTCGGCGGGCCGGTCGTTGCACGGGTACCAGGACGGCGCCCCGACCGGCTGGCTCGCCACCAGCGCCCCGTCCGCCAGCTCCTCCCAGCCGAGCCCGCCCCACGGGCTGGCCACCGGCCTGGGGTTGCCGGACCAGTGGACCTCCACGGTGAACGCGGCACCGGCCCGGACGGGCTTGGCCGGGCGGATCCGCAGCCGTCCGCCGCGGTGCGTGAAGTGCGGCTGCCGGCCGTCCACCCGCACCCGGCCGATCCTGAAGTCGGCCAGGTTGAGCTGGAATTCCGTGAGCGGCGCACGGCCCGCTATGGCGTTGATCCGGGCCGTGCCGGACAGCCGGTTCGGGCCGGGGCGGTAGTCCAGCGCGAGTTCGTAGCGGTGCACCCGGTAACGGGAATCACCGTTGTCCGGGAAGTACGGGTCCTGGCCGACCGACTGCTGAACTGCCACTGCTGTGTCCGCTCCCTGCGCTGTGCCACCACCGGGGGCCGGTGCGCCCACCGGCCCTGCACGGCCCGCGCTCAGGGACGCCATGCCTCGATCGGATTGCCGAGCCAGCGGGTGTCGTCCGGGACGGACTCCGCGGCCATGACGAGCGACGCGGGCCCCAGGGTCGTACGGGCCCCGACCGTGCTGCCGGGCAGCACGATCCCGCCAGGGCCCAGCGTGGCGCCCTCACGGAGGACCACAGTATCCGTCCGCAAGATCCGGTCGTGGAAGAGGTGTGTCTGCAGCACACAGCCACGATTGACGGTCGCCGCGTCCTGAAGGGTCACCAGGTCCGTCTCCGGCAGCCAGTAACTCTCCACCCACACGCCCCTGCCGATACGCGCGCCGAGCCCGCGCAGCCACGCCGTCAGCACCGGCGTCCCCGGCACGGCCCCGGCCAGCCACGGCACCGCCAGCACCTCGACGAACGTGTCCGCCAGCTCGTTGCGCCACACGAACGAACTCCACAGTGGATGCTCCCCGGCCCGGTGCCGCCCCACGAGCAGCCACTTCGCGAGGACCGAGACGACCGCCGCGACCACACCGGCCCCCAGCAGCACCGCGCCCGACAGGGCCCACGCCCACGGCCCCAGCGCACACAGCACCGCCACCGTCCCCGCGGCCAGCGCGGCCGAACACAGCACCGGCACGATCCGGCACAGCTCCACAAGACCGCGCGCCCACAGCAGCCCCGCGGGCGGCTCGTACGTACGGCTCTGGTCCCCGCCCGCCGCACTGCGCGGCAGCTTCACCGGCGGCAGCCCCAGATACGAGGTGCCCTTCTTCGCCTTCTTCGGCGTCGCCGACAGCACGCCGACAAGACCGCCGTCCGGCACGCTCCGGCCCGGTCCGGTCATCCCGGAGTTGCCGAGGAAGGCCCGCCGCCCGATCTCCGCGCGCCCGATCCGCATCCAGCCGCCGCCCAGCTCGTACGGCGCCGTCAGCGTGTCGTCCGCCAGGAACGCCCCGTCGCCGACCGTGGTCAGGCTCGGCAGCGCGAGCACCGTCGACACCTCGGCGCGGCGCCCGATCCGCATGCCGAGCAGCCGCAGCCACACCGGCGTGATCAGCCCCGCATACAGGGGGAACAGGGTCTCGCGGGACCGGTCCATCAGCTGCGTCACGGTCCACGCCTGCCAGCCGACCCGGCTGTGCGTCGGATGCGTGCCCTCGCGCAGCCCCACACCGAGCACGCGCACGGCGACCAGGATCAGCACCGCGTAGGCCAGCCCGTAGGCGAGCGTGGCCGGGACCAGCCCGAGCGCGGCTCCGCGCAGCGCCTGGGGCAGTGAGCCTCCGGGCGCCACGAAGAGCCGGGCGACCAGCAGCGCGGCCACGCCCGCGAGCAGCGGCAGGGCGCCGAGCCCGATGCCCGCCGCGCCGTACATCACCCGCCAGTACGTGCCCCGCTGCGGCCGCTCCTTCGGCCAGGTGCGCTTGGCCTTGCCGAGCTTCACCGCGGGCGCGCCCGCCCAGCGCTGGCCGGTCGGGACCTGCCCGCCGACCGCCGAGCCGGGGGCCACCTCGGCCCGCTTGCCGACGCGGGCGCCCGGGAAGAGCATGCTGCGGGTGCCGACGGTGGCGTGCGCGCCGACCTTGACCGGCCCGATCTCCAGACGGTCGCCGTCCAGCCAGTGCCCGGACAGGTCGACCTCGGACTCCACGGCCGCGCCCCGGCCCAGCTTGAGCATGCCGGTGACCGGCGGCAGCGAGTGCAGGTCCACCTCGGGCCCGACCTTCGCGCCCAGCGCACGGGCGTACCGCTCCAGCCAGGATCCGGTCAGCGAGGTGGCCCCGCTGAACTCGGCCAGCCGCTCGGCCGTCCACAGCCGCAGGTGCACGCTGCCGCCGCGCGGGTACCGGCCGGGCCCGACGCCCCGCAGCAGCAGCCGCGCTCCGCCCGCCGCGAGCGCGATCCGGCCGGGCGGGGTGAAGAACAGCAGCGCACCGGCCGCGAGCAGCCACCAGGGGGCGGTCGGCAGCCAGGAGTAGCCGGGCAGCAGGTTTCCGACGGCGGCCAGGACCACCGTCCAGCGCAGCCCGAGCAGGGAGAACAGCGGGAGCAGCAGCAGGAGCTGCACGGCCTGGGCGCGGACCGGAACCGGCGCGATGGTGCGGGCCCCGCCGTCGTCCTGCGCCGAGGCCTCCAGCCGCCGGGCCAGCTTGCGCAGGACGGGCTGCTGGTAGATGTCGAGGACGGCGGCGCTCGGGTAGCGGGTGCGCAGCCGGGTGGTGAGCTGGGCGGCGGCCAGGGAGCCGCCGCCGATCGCGAAGAAGTCGTCGTGGGCGCCGGTCACCGGGATGCCCAGGACTTCCGCCCACTGCTCGGCGAGCCAGGCCTCGGTGCCGTAGAGCTGCTCCTTCGCCGGTGCCTGGAGGCCTTCCAGGGGCCAGGGCAGGGCGTTTCGGTCCACCTTCCCGGAGGTCCGGGTCGGCAGCTCGGCGACGGGCGCGAGGAGCGGCACCAGCGCGGCGGGCAGCTCGGCGCGCAGCTTCTCGACGGCGGCCGCATGGTCCCAGCCGTCCTGGGTGACCACGTAACCGACGAGGAGCTGATTGCCGCCGCGGGCGGTGCGCACGGCGGCCGCGGCTCCGGTGACCCCGGGCAGGGCCTGCAGCGCGGCATCCACCTCACCGAGCTCGATCCGTCGCCCGCCCAGCTTGATCTGCTCGTCGGCCCGGCCCAGGAAGATCAGCCCCTCGGGCTCGGCCCGGACCAGGTCACCGCTGCGATAGGCCCGCTCCCAGCCCAGCGAGTGCAGCGGCGCGTACTTCTCGGCGTCCTTCTCGCGATCGAGATACCGCGCGAGCCCGACGCCGCCGATCACGAGCTGCCCGCTCGCGCCCATGGGCACCGGCTCCCCGGCCTCGTCGACGACGGCGAGCTCCCAGCCGTCGAGGGGCAGCCCGATCCTGATGGGCTCGGCACCGGTCAGCAGCGCCGCACAGGCCACGACGGTCGCCTCGGTCGGACCGTAGGTGTTCCACACCTCGCGCCCCTCGGTGACCAGCCGCTGCGCCAGCTCGGGCGGGCAGGCCTCGCCGCCGAAGATCAGCAGCCGTACGTCGCCCAGCGTCTCCGGCTCCCACAGCGCGGCGAGCGTGGGCACGGTCGAGACGACGGTGATCTCCTGCTCGACCAGCCAGGGCCCGAGATCGGCGCCGCTCCTGACCTGCGACCGGGGCACCGGCACCAGACAGGCGCCGTACCGCCAGGCCAGCCACATCTCCTCACAGGAGGCGTCGAAGGCGACGGAGAGTCCGGCCATGACCCGGTCGCCGGGCCCGATCGGCTCCTCCGTGAGGAACAGGGCCGCCTCGGCGTCCACGAACGCGGCGGCGCTGCGATGCGTGACGGCGACGCCCTTGGGCTTCCCGGTGGACCCGGAGGTGAAGATGATCCAGGCGTCGTGCTCGGCGCCGGGCCGCGCGGCGGGGGAGGCGGAGGAGCCCTGGACGGTGCCGGCCGCGCCCGCGACGGTGCCGGACGCGCCCTGCACGGTGATGGTGTGCCCGGCCCCGACGACGGCCCGTACCTCCCCCTCCCCGAACACCAACTCCGCCCGCTCGTCCGGGTCCTCGGCGTCGACGGGCACATAGGCGGCACCGACGGCGAGAACGGCGAGGATCGCGACGTACAGCTCGTTGGTCCCCGAGGGGACCCGCACTCCGACCCGGTCCCCGAGCCCGACCCCCGCACCGGCGAGCCGCCGCCGCAGCCGCTCCACCGCGAGGGCCAGCGCACGGTAGGTCAGGCACGTCGTGCCGTCGTCCAGCGCCGGCTCGTCCGGATGGGACCGCACGGTCGCGTCGAAGACGTCGACCAGCGTGCGCGGCGACGCCGCGGGCCGCGCGGAGAAGCGTGCGCGGTCGCCGAACTGCGTGCGGATCTCTTCGTCGAGCAGGCCGAGAGCGCTGCTCTCGTCTATGGCTGCCATCGGGTCCTCACGTCGGTCCGACTCAGTGACAAGCCGGAAATATTAGTACGACGCTAGGCTCCATCCCCTTCGCCCCGCCGTCCGAGAGGGCCGTCCGGGTGGCTGCGGCACGGCGGCTGTGGCCCCCTGACCTGCCGAGCTTCACGCCGGGCGAGACATGCCTCACACACCGTCAAGGAGTGGGCGATCCGGGGCAGTTGGGCTTCACTCGCGAGCAAGACGAAGGGCCCCTGCTGAGCAGGGGCCCTCACTGGTGTCCGAGGGGGGACTTGAACCCCCACGCCCGATAAAGGGCACTAGCACCTCAAGCTAGCGCGTCTGCCATTCCGCCACCCGGACAAGGTGTCTGTCGTGCGGGAGAACCCTTTTGGCGGGGTTTCCCTCGCGGCGACGAAGGAAACATTACCAGGCTTTCGGGGGTGGCTGATCACCCCTGCCCCCGGAGCGCGTCGCGCGTGAACGGCGTGTGACGGGCCGGGACCGGTCTTGGGCGGCGGGCGGGGGAGAGGGAGGATGTGGAGGACCACCAGCAGCGACAGCGCGGGAGGAAGCACGTGAGCGAGACGGACACGGCCAGGAGCGTCACCGGCGAGGACGAGGTCGTGGACCTCTGCCGCGAGCTGATCCGGTTCGACACCAGCAACTACGGCGACCACTCCGGCCCCGGCGAGCGCAAGGCGGCCGAGTGGGTCGCGGAGAAGCTCGCCGAGGTCGGTCTCGAACCGAAGATCTTCGAGTCGCATCCGGGCCGCGCCTCGACGGTGGCCCGCATCGAGGGGGAGGACCCGTCCCGGCCCGCGCTGCTGATCCACGGCCACCTGGACGTCGTACCGGCCAACGCCGCTGACTGGACCCACGACCCGTTCTCCGGCGAGGTCGCCGACGGGTGCGTGTGGGGGCGCGGGGCCGTCGACATGAAGGACATGGACGCCATGACCCTCGCGGTCGTGCGCGACCGGCTCAGGAGCGGGCGGCGTCCCCCGCGGGACATCGTGGTCGCCTTCCTCGCCGACGAGGAGGCGGGCGGTGCGTACGGCGCCCGCCACCTGGTCGACCGCCACCCCGAGCTGTTCGAGGGCGTCACCGAGGCGATCAGCGAGGTGGGCGGCTTCTCGTTCACTGTGAACGAGCAGCGTCGGCTCTACCTGATCCAGACGGCCGAGAAGGGCATGCACTGGATGAAGCTGACCGTGGCCGGCACCGCCGGGCACGGCTCGATGATCCACCGCGACAACGCCATCACCGAGCTGTCCGAGGCCGTGGCCCGGGTCGGCCGGCACAAGTTCCCGGTGCGGGTCACCAAGACCACCCGGGCGTTCCTGGACGAGCTGGGCGACGCGCTCGGCACCGAACTGGACCCGGAGGACATGGAGTCCACCCTGGTCCGGCTCGGCGGCATCGCCAAGTTCATCGGCGCCACCCTAAGCAACACCGCCAACCCCACCCAGCTCAACGCCGGCTACAAGGTCAACGTCATCCCGGGCGAGGCCACCGCGCACATCGACGGCCGCTTCCTGCCGGGCTACGAGGAGGAGTTCCTCGGCGACCTCGACCGGCTGCTCGGACCCCATGTCCGCCGCGAGGACGTGCACACCGACAAGGCCGTCGAGACCACCTTCGACGGGGCGCTGGTGGAGGCCATGCAGTCCGCGCTGCTCGCCGAGGACCCCACCGCCAAGGCCATCCCCTACATGCTCTCCGGCGGCACCGACGCCAAGTCCTTCGACGACCTCGGCATCCGCGGCTTCGGCTTCGCCCCGCTGAAGCTGCCGCCGGAGCTGGACTTCGCCGGCATGTTCCACGGCGTGGACGAGCGGGTGCCGGTGGACGGGCTGCGGTTCGGCGTGCGGGTGCTCGACCGGTTCATCGACGCGTCGTGAGGTTCCGGGTCGCGATGGCCGACATATTCGGGCGCTCGTACGAGATCGACTGGAACGGGTGAATGCGACGATCGGTTCGTAGCTTCATTAGTTCCTCCTCGTTACAGGTGATGTGACTCCGCACCTTGGGGTCGCTTTGCCAACAAGGAGGAATAATGATCAAGAAGGTCGTCGCTGCTGCGGCTGCCACCGGTGGGCTGGTTCTCGCGGGCGCGGGCCTTGCCGTCGCCGACTCGGGTGCCCAGGGTGCCGCCGTGCACTCCCCGGGTGTCGTCTCCGGCAACGTCGTTCAGGTGCCCGTGCACGTCCCGGTGAACGTCTGCGGCAACACGGTCAACGTGATCGGGCTCCTGAACCCCACCTTCGGCAACACCTGCGTCAACAAGTGACGACGACCTCCTGAGGGGGGCGTCATTTTCGAGCCGTCGGCCCCGGAGCGCGTGCCATGCGCTCCGGGGCCGACCGGCCTCTTGCGCGGCGGCACGGTCCGCGAGGGCCGTGCGCGCCACGCCACCGCGAGGCACGCACAGCAGGATCGAAGGCAGGGGAACAACGGAAATGCGACAGAGCACCCGTAAGGGCCTGATGACCATGGCGGCGGCCACGGGTGTGATCGCCGCCGCCAGCGGCTACGCCCACGCCGACGCGGGCGCGGCCGGCACCGCCACCGGCTCGCCCGGCGTACTGTCCGGCAACACGGTGCAGGCGCCGGTGCACGTCCCGGTGAACGTGTGCGGCAACACCGTGAACGTCGTCGGGCTGCTCAACCCGGCGGTGGGCAACAGCTGCACCAACCAGGGCGGCACGTCCGGCGGCACGTCCGGGGGCCACGGCGGCTCCGGCGGCTCGCACGCGGGCGGGCACAGCGCCGGCTCGCCCGGCGTCGGCTCCGGCAACACCGTCCAGGCGCCGATCGACGTCCCGGTGAACGTCTGCGGCAACAGCGTCAACGTCATCGGAGTCGGCAACGCCACCACGGGCAACGACTGCGCCAACGGAGGCGGCGGTCACCACGGCCGGCCGCCGGGCGGCGGCCACGGCAACCCGCCCGGGCAGCCGGGGCACCCCGGGCATCCGGGCCACCCGGGTCACCCCGGTCACCCCGGGCAGCCGGGTCACCCGGGGCAGCCGGGTCATCCGGGCGGCCCGACGACCCCGCCCGGCCGGGGCGGTCACACGCCCCAGGGACCCCATGGGTCCACCGAGGTCAGGCAGCACGGCGGCCGCTCCGCCGAGCCTCTGACCAACGCCCAGCTCGCGCACACCGGCAGCGAGCTGCCGCTGGACCTCGTGCTGCCGGTCGGCGCGGGCGCGCTGCTCGCGGGCGCGGTGCTCTACCGCAAGGCCCGGCCCACGTCGTAGCCGGAAGCCCCGGGTACGGCACGCGTTGAACGGAGCGGGCCCCGTCATGACAGACGGGGCCCGCTCCGGTTCAGGTCGTCGGCCTCACCACGTGGCACGCACCTGGCGGATGATCCGCCGGCGCAACCGCACCCTGCGGCTGCCGTCCCGCAGCAGGCTCAGTCGGTCCAACTCCCAGTGTCCGTACTCTGCATGGTCCGTCAGCAGACGTGTTGCCTCCTTGCGGGAGACCCCGCGAGGCACATACACGTCGACAAATTCGTATTCCGGCATCGCATCTATTGTGCGGGCTGGGGCCCGGTACGGATAGCGTCTGCACTATGTCTGATGCTGCGCAGCCCACCGCTGCCGAGGTACGCGCCGCCGCCGAGGCGGTCAAGACCGCGCTCGACCGTCATCTGGCCGCGGTCGAACGCAGGTCGGGTGAGGACGACCCGGCGGTCTTGGAGGCGTTCAACCAGCTGGCCGCGGCCGCCGAGGTGTACGACGAGCTGCTCTACGACCGCTACGACGAGGTCACGCCCTTCGAGATCCCCGGTGCGGAGGAGCTCCCGCCGTACGCGGGTCCCGAGGAACCGAACGCGATCAGCGTGCTGATCCGCCGCGACTACGCCGTGGTGGAACCCCAGCGGCTGCTGGCGCAGGCCCAGCGGGTCGAGGCGGCGGAGTACGAGGCCGCGGGCGGCCTGGCCGAGGATGCCGCCGGTACGGTTCCGGGCGCGCTGGGCATTCTCTTCGGCGAGTTCGAACCGGACGAGATCGCTTCCCGGCACAAGGAGTTCGGCCTGGAGGAAGGCGACTCCACGCTCTGGGTCACCGCGGCGGAGGAGACACCCGAGGCGGGGGAGTGGCTGGAGGCGCCGTTCGAGCACATCGATCCGCAAGGGGTGGTGTGCCGGTTCGACGTCAGTGCCGTCTTCGACGACGAGGACGAGTCCGACGAAGAGGACGATCTCGAGTTCGACGAAGACGAGGACGACGGCGAGGACGACGGCGAGGCCGAGGACCAGGCCGAGAACCAGGCCGAGGACCAGGCCGAGGACGAGGATCTGGAGCCGCTGGACGCCGAGAAGTGACCGGGCCGGCGGTGCCGGGGGCGGCCTGGGGCCGGCTCGGCACCGCCGGATTCCGCCGTCGAGGCCGGTCGGCGTCGCGGTGGAGGGAGATTCACACCCGCAGCAGCGTCTGCAAGCGGGTCGTGCGGGGCTTCGCCGGTGTCTCCGCCACCGCCTTCGGCAGGGCCTGTTCCACGCCGTGGACCACGGAAAGATGCCGCTCCGCCCGGCCGAAGGCCGTGTACACCCAGGGTCTGCTGAGCGCCTGCGCGGCGTCGCCGGGCAGGACGACGACCGCCGCCGGCCAGCGGGTGCCCACCGTCTGGTGTGCGGTCAGCGCCCAGCCGTGCCGTACGGCGCCCTCCACCCGCTCGCGCGGTACGACCACCGCCGTGCCCGCGCACGACAGGTGCAGCCCGTCCGTGTCGGCCTTCACCACCGTGCCCGGCACCGTACGGCCCGGGGCGGGGGAGTAGGCGATCCGGTCGCCGGGGTCGAAGCCGCCGAAGCGGCCCGGGCCGGGGTTGAGGCGCTCCTTCAGCGCGGAGTTGAGGGCGCGGGTGCCCGCGGCACCGCCGTGCCCGGGGGTGATCACCACCGTCTGGTCGGCCGGCACACCGAGCGCCCGCGGCACGGAGTCGGCGACCAGCTGGACGGTCCGGTGCACGGCCTCGCCCGCGTCCCGCACCGGGACGATGACGATCTCCTTGCCCGGAGCGGCGACCTGGTTCAGCTCGCCGATGCCGATACCGGAGACCAGCTCGCCGATCGGGCCCGGGTCAGGGAGGCGGGAGGCGACCTGCGGGCAGACGCGGGCGGCGAGCAGATCGGCGAAGACCCGCCCCGGTCCCGCCGACCACAGCAGCGCCGGGTCGCCGCTGAGCACGAGCCGGGCCCCGTCGGGCAGCGACTCCACCAGCATCGCGGCGCTCTCCACATCGAGCTGCGGCGCGTCCAGCACGATCAGCAGATCGAGTTCCAGCGCGCCGTCCGTGTCCCGCCCCGGTCCCTCGGCGCCGGACAGCAGACCGGCGACCGTGCCCACGCTGTGCTCCGCCGGGTCCGCGCCCGGCAGGACGGCGAGGCGGTGGCGTCCGTCGGGGGTGTGGCAGACGGCGAAGGCCCGCAGGCCCGCGGCGCGGGCGGCGCCGAGCAGCGCGGCCGGTTCGGCGCGGGCCGCCTCTCCGCCGGTGTGGAGCACCAGGCCGTGCCCGGCGACCGCGCGGACCAGCTCGGCCGCGCCGCCGGAGACGGCGTCGGCCGCCGCCTGCCAGGCCTGCTCGGTCTCCTTGGGCAGCGAGTTGACCAGCCGGGCCAGGCCGTCGGCGAGGCTCTCCTCGGCCAGTGCGTACCGCTCCAGGCCGACGAGGACCCGGACCGGCCGCTCCTCCGCGTCCGCGTCCTCTTCCGTCGCCTGCGCCGCGGCGGCTCCCGGTGCCTCCAGGGCGTCCTGGAACCCCAGTGCCTCGCCCTCCGCGAGCGCGCTCTGCACCGCCGCGTCCGGGTCCGGGACGCCCTGCTTGCCCAGCGCCGCGGTGAGCGTGGCCAGTTCCAGCGCGGTGTGCCCGGCCAGGGCCGCCTGCTCCAGCAGCCAGACGGTGATCGCGCGAGCCCGTCGCTCGTCGCCCGGGCCGCAGGCGGCGCCGAGCAGGGCGCGGGCGAAGCCGTCGGCCTGCTCGGGCCGTACGCCGCTGATCCGCAGCAGCTGCCAGGGGTCCTCGCGCAGCGCCGCGTCGGCGCCCTCGCCGAGCGCCGCGGCCACCTGGGGAGCCAGGGCCTCGGGTGCACCGCCCTCGGCCAGCACCCGGCGCGCGCCCTCCACCGTCTCCGGTGCCGGAGCGGTGGGGGTGACGACGGCCGGTGCGGGCGCGGGCTGCGGCCGGCGTGCGGGCTCCGGGGCCGGGCGGCGCGGCGCGGGCGCGGGCTCGGCGAAGACCGCGGCCACCGGCTTGTCGCCGCTCTCCACGGCCCGCACCGCCGCGAGCAGGTCGGCCGCCGTGCCGCTGAGCTTGGCGCCGCTCTCGATCGGCCCCTTCTTCTCGGCCTTGCGCCGCGCGATCCGCTCCCGCTCGACCCGCTGCGCAGCCAACTCGGCCTCGGCCTCGGACACCTGGGCGGCGTCAGCGCCTTCGCCTTCGGCCTCGGACGGCTGGGCGGAGTCGGCGTCCGCGCCCTGGGGCCCGGACAGCCGCGCGGGGCCGACATGGTCGCCTTCGGGCTCGGAGTGCCGGGTGGAGTCTGCTTCTTCGCCCTCGAGGCCGCCGGCGCCGGCCGCCCCATCGGCGCCCTCGCCCCCAGCACCGGTCGGGCCGCCCGCGTCCTCGTCGCCGCCCGGGCCGTCCCCGCTCCGGCCTCCGCCCCCGACCGCGCTCTCGCCCCCGACCGCGCTCTCGCCCTCCGCGCTGCTCGCCCCGGCGCTGCTCCGGCCCTCGGCGCCGCTCGCCGTAAGGCTGTTCGTGCGGCTCCCCGGGGGCACGGCCTCCCCGCCCGGGCCCTCGGGCGTGTCCGGTGTCCCCGGCCCGGCTTTCTCCGTGGTCTCCGGCTCCGTGCTCACAGCGTGCTCCAGTCGTGATCGGGATAGCGGTGCACGGGCGCCGACACATCGTCCAGCGCCCGGCAGATCTCGTCAGGAAGACTAAGGGCCTCCACTGACAATGCCGCCGTGAGCTGCTGCGCGTTGCGCGCGCCGACGATCGGCGCGGCCACCCCGGGCCGGTCCCGGACCCAGGCGAGGGCCACCTGGAGCGGGGTCACGGCGAGCCCGTCGGCGGCCGTCGTCACCGCGTCCACGATGCGGGTCGCCGTGTCGTCCAGGTACGGCTCGACGAACGGCGCCAGATGCTCGGAGGCGCCGCGCGAGTCCGGGGGAGTGGTGTGCCGGTACTTGGCGGTCAGCACGCCCCGGCCGAGCGGGGAGGAGGGCAGCAGCCCGACCCCGAGATCCAGCGCGGCGGGCAGCACTTCCCGTTCCACGCCCCGCTGCAGCAGTGAGTACTCCATCTGCGTGCTGGCCAGTCGCGTGCGCGTGCCCGGCGCCGCGAGCTGCCAGGTGGCGGCCTTGGCGAGCTGCCAGCCGCAGAAGTTCGAGACGCCCGCGTACCGGGCGCGGCCGCTGCTGACCGCTATGTCCAGTGCCTGGAGGGTCTCCTCCAGCGGGGTCCCGGGATCGAAGGCGTGGATGTGCCACACGTCGACGTAGTCCGTGCCCAGGCGGGCCAGGGAGGCGTCGAGGGCGGCGAGCAGATGGCCGCGTGAGCCGTCGAAACGGCGGTCGGGGTCGGGGACGCTGCCCGCCTTGGTGGAGATCACCAGGTCCCGGCGCGGAACCAGGCCGTCCATCAGCTTCCCGAGCAGGTACTCCGCCTCGCCGTTGCCGTACACGTCCGCGGTGTCGACCAGGGTCCCGCCGGCTTCCCAGAACGCCTTCAGCATGTCCGCGGCGTCGTGCTCGTCGGTGTCCCGGCCCCAGGTGAGGGTGCCGAGTCCGATCCGGGACACGCGCAGGCCGGTACGGCCGAGATGCCTCTGCTCCATGCGGGCGAGATTACTGGCCGGAACCGGTGCGGTGGGTTGCCTGTGGATAACCCGATCGGGCTGCGGACCGGTCTTTTCACGTGCCCGGCGCCTGCCCCGACCTCCGTCCCCGCGCTAAGGTCGCCCCACCAGAACGTTACTCATGAGTAAGGGGATCGGCGATGGAGCTCGGGATCAACCTCGGCTACTGGGGTGCCGGAATGGACGGGGACAATCTGGCCGTGGCCCAGGAGGCCGACCGGCTGGGCTTCTCCGTGTGCTGGGCCGCCGAGGCCTACGGCTCCGACGCGGCGACCGTGCTGTCCTGGGTCGCCGCCCAGACCGAGCACATCGACGTCGGCTCGGCCATCTTCCAGATCCCGGCCCGCCAGCCCGCGATGACCGCGATGACGGCCGCGACGCTCGACTCGCTGTCCGGCGGGCGGTTCCGCCTCGGGCTCGGGGTCTCCGGCCCGCAGGTCTCCGAGGGCTGGTACGGCGTCAAGTTCGACAAGCCGCTCGCCCGCACCCGCGAGTACGTCGAGATCGTGCGCAGGGCGATGACCCGGGAGCGGCTCACGTACGAGGGCGAGCACTGGACGCTGCCGCTGCCCGGCGGCCCGGGCAAGCCGATCAAGCTGACCGTGCACCCGCAGCGTGAGCACATCCCGCTGTACATCGCCGCCATCGGCCCGAAGAACCTGGAGCAGACCGGTGAGATCGCCGACGGCGCCCTGCTGATCTTCCCCGCCGCCGACCACCTCGAGGACACCACCCTCAAGTACCTGCGCGCCGGCCGGGAGAAGGCGGGCAAGGCCCTCGACGGCTTCGACGTCTGCCCGACCCTGCCCATCGCCGTCGGCGACGACAAGGACGTGGCCCGGCTCGCCGACACCTTCCGGCCGTACACCGCGCTGTACGTCGGCGGCATGGGCAGCGCCAAGCAGAACTTCTACAACCAGCTCGCCCAGCGCATGGGATACGAGAAGGAAGCCGCCGAGATCCAGCAGAAGTACCTGTCCGGCGACAAGCAGGGCGCCGCGGCCGCGATCCCGCAGGACCTCATCGACAAGACGACTCTGCTGGGTTCCGTCGACCGCATCGCCGACCGGATGAGGGCCTACGCCGCCGCCGGTGTCACCACGCTCAGCCTGTCGCCGGCCGGCTTCACCCTGGAGGAGCGGCTCGCCTCCCTGCGGGCCGGCCGCGAGGCCCTGGAGCGCGCCGGGCTGTCCTAGGGAGCTTCAGCGGCCGTGGTGGGGGCTCGGGGGTCTTCCCCGCCACGGCCGTCACCGTGAACAACGCGCCGGGCGCCGCACGGTTACGACCGCGGAGTCATCCTTTTGGCCGAGCGGACACGCACAGCTGTTGCACGCCCCATACCGTCCGCATTTGACTCTATTCATGCTTTCGGCCAAGAGTCTGTTCAAGGAGATCCTCGACAACGACGAGGCCTTCCGGCTCTTCTGCTCCATCGCCGCCAGCGGGGAGTCCCAGGGGGGCTGGGAGAACGGGCGGATCGCCGCGCTGGTCCCGCCCGGCGAACGCGCCCTGGCCCCGAAGATCGCCCGGCACGGCTCCGACGAGGACAAGCACGGACGCATCTTCAACGCCCTGATGAGGAAGCGCGGGCTCACCCCCGTCGCCGTACCGCCCGAGACCGACTACACGATGCTGCTGGAGCGGAACGGAATCGGCCTCGCCCACGACAAGCTCCGGCGGGACGAGCCGCTCACCGAGCGGGACGTCATCGTCTACCTCGCCCACAGCCGCGTCACCGAACAGCGCGCCGCCGAACAGATGGAGCTGCTGCTCAGGGTGTTCGCCGACCATCCCGACGTGGGCAGGGCCGTACGCATGATCTCCGACGACGAGGACAAGCACCTCGCCTACACCCATGAGGAACTGCTGCGGTTCGCCGCCGCCGGGCACGGCCGGCTGATCCAGCGCACCCTGCGTGAGTGCGCCCTCGCGGAGATCCGCGTCCACCGGGACGTCAGCCTCGCCGTGATGGCCCGCATGGGCCGCATCCTGGGCTGGTCCAGGGCCAGGTACGCCCTGCTCGCGGCCGGCATCCACGCGGTGTACGCCTGCGAGCGCCTGGCCGGCTGGCGCCGCATGGTCACCCTCACCATCCCCGAGCGCCGCGACCCCCTCGGCGGTCCCGCCACCCCCGCCCACGAGTTCGCCTGAGCCGCGAACATCGGCAGCAAAAGGCTCACAGCCAGCCGCGATGTTTGAACAGGCGGTACAGCAGCACCTCCAGAGCGGCCATCGCCAGGATCACCGCCGGATACGACCAGAGCCAGTGCAGCTCCGGCATGTGGTCGAAGTTCATGCCGTAGATCCCCGCGATCATCGTGGGGACCGCGGCCATCGCCGCCCAGGCGGAGATCTTCCGCATGTCGTCGTTCTGCCGCACGCTCATCTGCGCCAGATGCGCCGACAGGACGTCCGACACCAGCCGGTCCAGGGCCTCCACCGACTCGTTCACACGCGTCAGGTGGTCGCCCACGTCGCGGAAGAACGGGCGCGCCTTGTCGTTCACGAACGGCACCGAGGTACCCAGCGGTGCGGCGCCGGCCAGCCGGGTCAGCGGCAGCGCCAGCGGGCCGGTGGCCCGGCGGAACTCCAGGACCTGCCGTTTGAAGCCGTAGATCCGGGACGCGGTGCCCCGCGAGCCGCCGCCCTCCGGCCGGAACACCTCCGCCTCCAGCTCCTCCAGGTCGTTCCCCAGCTCCGTCGCCACCTCCAGATAGTGGTCGACGACGGCGTCGGAGATCGCGTACAGCACGGCGGTCGGTCCCTTGTCGAGCATCTCCGGCTCCTCCTCCAGCCGGCGCCTCACGGCGGCCAGTGGCGAGCCCTCGCCGTGGCGCACGGTGACCACGAAACAGGCGCCGACGAAGACCATGATCTCGCCCGTCGAGACGGCATCGCTCTCGGTCTCGTACACGACCGGTTTCAGCACCATGAACAGCGAGTCGTCGTACACCTCGAGCTTGGGCCGCTGATGCGCGTTCAGCGCGTCCTCGACCGCCAGCGGATGCAGCCCGAACTCCTGGGTGACCAGGTCGAACTCCCGCTCGGACGGCTCGTACAGGCCGATCCACACGAACCCGCCCTCGGCCCGCGCCTCGGCGAGTGCGTCGGACAGGTCCTCCGGCCCCTCGGTGCGGAGCCCGTGCCGGTAGATGGCGCAGTCGACGATCACGGAGCGCATTCTCCCTTCGCCCGGTCAGCAGTGCATGTGCTGATACGCCTACCCTGGGCCGCATGCCCACGCTGATCCTCGTCAGGCACGGACGTTCCACCGCCAACACCTCCGGTGTGCTCGCCGGCTGGACGCCAGGCGTCACCCTGGACGAGCGCGGCGCCGCCCAGGCCGCCGCGCTGCCCGGCCGGCTCGCCGCACTGCCGATCTCCGAGGTCGTCACTAGCCCCCTGGAGCGCTGCCAGGAGACCGTACGGCCGCTGCTCGAGGCCCGCCCCGGCCTGAGCGCCCACACCGACGAGCGGATCGGGGAGTGCCACTACGGCGACTGGTCCGGCCGCAAGCTCGCCGAGCTCAAGGACGAGCCGCTGATGGAGGTCGTCCAGGCGCACCCGTCGGCCGCCGCCTTCCCCGGCGGCGAGTCCATGCGCGCCATGCAGACCCGCGCCGCCGAGGCCGTACGCGAGTGGAACGCGCGCGTGGAGCGCGAGCACGGCGCCGACGCCGTCTACCTCATGTGCTCCCACGGTGACATCATCAAATCCCTGGTCGCCGACGCCCTCGGACTTCATCTCGACCTCTTCCAGCGGATCTCCGTGGAACCGTGTTCCGTCACCGCGATCCGCTACACCCGGCTGCGGCCGTTTCTCGTTCGCCTCGGCGACACCGGGGATTTCGCTTCGCTCTTCCCGCGCGAGGAACCTGGTGAGGGCGACGCACCGGTCGGAGGTGGTGCGGGCGCACCGTGATCGTCGGCCGCAGTAGGGTGAAGCGATCCGCACAGTCGCGTATCCGTGGGCGGCCCGCACCGCTGAAACCTACGAACCAACTCTCCGCACTCACTCTCAATGGAGACAGGACGTGTCCCGTCAGGTGTTCCTCTACGACCCGCCGGACCGCTTCGTGGCCGGCACGGTCGGACTGCCCGGACGCCGTACGTTCTTCCTCCAGGCCACCGCAGGCTCCCGGGTGACCAGCGTGGCTCTGGAGAAGACCCAGGTGGCCGCGCTCGCCGAGCGCATGGACGAACTGCTCGACGAGGTCGTACGGCGCAGTGGCGGCAGCGCCGCCGTCCCCGCCATGGCGCCCACCGAGATCGCCGACACCGCCCCGCTGGAGACCCCCATCGAGGAGGAGTTCCGCGTCGGTACCATGGCGCTGGCCTGGGACGGCGAGGAACAGCGCATGATCGTCGAGGCGCAGGCCCTGGTGGAGCTGGACGCCGACACCGAGGAGGACCTCGCCGAGGCCGAGGAGCGGCTGCTCCAGGACGAGGAGAACGGGCCCCCGATGCTGCGGGTCCGGCTGACCGGCGCGCAGGCACGGGCCTTCGCCAAGCGCGCCCTCGACGTCGTCAACGCCGGGCGGCCGCCGTGCCCGCTGTGCAGCCTCCCGCTCGATCCGGAAGGACACGTATGTCCGCGCCAGAACGGATACCGCCGCGGAGCGTGACGCCCACCGACGCCGCAGCCGACTCGGCCGCCGCCGAGCTGCTCGCGCGAGGTGAGCTGACCGTGCGCGGACGGATCCGCGAGGCGTCCAACGCCGCGCTGTTCTGCACCATCGCCCTCGACGGCCTTGAAGCCTCCTGCATCTACAAGCCGGTGGCCGGGGAGCGCCCGCTGTGGGACTTCCCCGACGGCACCCTCGCAGCGCGCGAGGTGGCCGCCTACGAGGTCTCCGAGGCCACCGGCTGGGGGCTCGTCCCGCCGACCGTGCTGCGCGACGGGCCGTACGGCGAGGGCATGTGCCAGCTGTGGATCGACGTCCAGGCCGAGGCCGAGCTGCTCGCCCTGGTCGACGCGGAGGAACCGGAGCCGGGCTGGAGGGCGATCGGCCTGGCCGAGGTCGGCGAGGGCCGCACCGCGCTCCTCGTGCACGCCGACGACGAGCGGCTGCGCCGCCTCGCCGTCCTGGACGCCGTGATCAACAACGCCGACCGCAAGGGGGGCCATCTGCTGCCCACCACCGACGGCCGGCTCTACGGCATCGACCACGGCGTCACCTTCAATGTCGAGAACAAGCTGCGCACGCTGCTGTGGGGCTGGGCCGGGGAGCAGTTGACCACCGAGGCCCTCGACGCCCTCCGGACACTGCGGGAGGCCCTGGGCGGGCCGCTGGCCGAACGGCTGACCGCACTGATCACCCCGGCCGAGATCCACGCCACACGCGCGCGTGTCGAGGCGTTGCTCACCAAGGGAGTGCACCCGGAGCCCAACGGCGAGTGGCCGGCCATCCCCTGGCCGCCGGTGTGAGCCTGCTCAGCACATCGCGCGCCGATCCACAAGACCGCACGACTGGCCATCCGGCGCGATCCCGTTCGTATACGCCGCTCGTGGCCGGTTAGGCTCATGTACATGCATGCCTGGCCCGCTTCCGAGGTCCCCGCCCTGCCTGGTCAGGGCCGCGACCTGAGGATCCACGACACCGCGACCGGCGGCCTCGTCACCCTCGACCCCGGTCCCGTCGCCCGTATCTACGTCTGCGGCATCACGCCGTACGACGCCACCCACCTGGGGCACGCGGCGACCTACAACGCGTTCGACCTCGTTCAGCGCGTGTGGCTCGACACCAAGCGGCAGGTCCACTACGTCCAGAACGTCACCGACGTCGACGATCCGCTGCTGGAGCGCGCGGAGCGGGACGGCGTCGACTGGGTCGCCCTCGCCGAGAAGGAGACGGCCCTCTTCCGCGAGGACATGACCGCCCTCAGGATGCTCCCGCCGCAGCACTACATAGGTGCGGTGGAGGCGATACCCGGCATCGTCCCGCTCGTGGAGCGGCTGCGCGAGATCGGCGCGGCCTACGAGCTGGAGGGCGACATCTACTTCTCCGTCGAGTCCGACCCGCACTTCGGGCAGGTCTCGAACCTCGACGCGGCCGCCATGCGGCTGCTGTCCGCCGAGCGCGGCGGCGACCCGGACCGTCCGGGCAAGAAGAACCCGCTGGACCCGATGCTGTGGATGGCGGCTCGCGAGGGCGAGCCCAGCTGGGACGGCGGCACCCTCGGCCGGGGCCGGCCCGGCTGGCACATCGAGTGCGTGGCCATCGCCCTGGACCACCTCGGCATGGGCTTCGACGTCCAGGGCGGCGGCTCCGACCTCGCCTTCCCGCACCACGAGATGGGCGCCTCGCACGCCCAGGTGCTCACCGGCGAGTTCCCCATGGCCAAGGCCTACGTCCACGCCGGCATGGTCGCCCTGCACGGCGAGAAGATGTCCAAGTCCAAGGGCAACCTCGTCTTCGTCTCGAAGCTGCGCCGAGACGGCGTCGACCCTGCCGCCATCCGCCTGGCCCTCCTGTCCCACCACTACCGCGCCGACTGGGAGTGGACCGACCAGGTCCTCCAGGACGCCGTGGCCCGCCTCGCCCGCTGGCGCTCGGCCGTCTCCCGCCCCGACGGCCCGCCCGCCGACACCCTGGTCGAGGAGATCCGCGAGGCCCTGTCCAACGACCTCGACGCCCCCGCCGCCCTCGCGGCGGTGGACCGCTGGGCGGCCCGGCAGGAGCAGGAGGGCGGCACGGACACGGGCGCACCGGGCGTCGTCACGCGTGCCGTGGACGCGCTGCTCGGGGTCGCCCTGTAGACACCGTGAGGTCGGGCGCCCCGTAAGGGGCGCGGGGAACAAAAGAAGGGGCGCTTCCCGACACGGGAACCGCCCCTTCGCCGTACCTCAGTCCTCCGAACCGTCCTCGTCATCCTCCTTGGCCCCGCCGCCGGAGGCAGGGGGCCGCGGTTTCCCGCCCGGAGGGCTCACGTCCCGGCGCCGCAGATACCGCTCGAACTCGCGGGCGATCGCCTCACCCGACGCCTCCGGCAGCTCCGCGGTGTCCCGGGCCTCCTCCAGCGTCTGGACGTACTCGGCGACCTCGCTGTCCTCGGCGGCCAGCTGGTCCACGCCCACCTGCCAGGCACGGGCGTCCTCCGGCAGATCGCCCTGCGGGATGCGCAGGTCCAGCAGGTCCTCCAGCCGGTTGAGCAGCGCCAGCGTGGCCTTCGGGTTCGGCGGCTGGGAGACGTAGTGCGGTACGGCCGCCCACAGCGACACCGCCGGGACGCCGGCGTGCGTGCACGCCTCCTGCAGGACGCCGACGATGCCCGTCGGGCCCTCGTACTTGGTCTCCTCCAGGTCCATCCGCTGGGCCAGGTCCGGGTCGGACGTCACCCCGCTGACCGGCACGGGACGCGTGTGCGGGGTGTCACCGAGCAGGGCGCCCAGGACGACCACCAGCTCCACGCCGAGCTCGTGCGCGAAGCCGAGCAGCTCGTTGCAGAACGAGCGCCAGCGCATGGACGGTTCGATGCCGCGGACCAGCACCAGGTCGCGCGGCTTCTCACCGCCGACCCGCACCACCGACAGCCTTGTCGTCGGCCAGGTGATCTTGCGCACACCGGCCTCCATGAACACCGTGGGCCGGTTCACCTGGAAGTCGTAGTAGTCCTCGGCGTCCAGCGCCGCGAACACCTCGCCCTTCCATTCGCGTTCCAGATGCGCGACCGCCGTGGAGGCGGCGTCGCCGGCATCGTTCCAGCCCTCGAACGCGGCCACCATGACTGGGTCGATCAGCTCGGGAACCCCCTCCAGCTCGATCACCCAGTGCCTCCTTCCGACGTGCCCTCGCTTGACTCACCAACCTTACGGCGTCCGGCGGGGGCGCTCGCAGCCCCCTTGCGTGGGCCAGTGACCGGATCACTGCCCCGTTCGCCACTGTGGAACACCCCCCGTCAACCCGGAGCCCGACCGGATCGGCACAGGCGTTTGCCCATGCTCACAGGGTGCTGCGCAGCCACTGCTCCACGCTCGCGATGTGCACGGTCGCCCAGGAGCGGGCCGCCTCCGCGTCCCGGTCCCGCAGCGCGGCCAGGATCGCCCGGTGCTCGCGAAGGGTGCGGCCGACCGCGTCCTCCTGGGTGAGACCCCGCCAGATCCGGGCCCGGGTGGTCGGCCCCGACAGGCCGTCCAGCAGCGAGCACAGCACCGAGTTGCCGGCGCCGCGCACGATGCCGCGATGGAACTCCAGGTCGGCGGCGACCAGCTCCTCCACCGAGGGCTGGTCGCCGAGGGCCTCCAACTGGACGGACAGTGCGTCCAGTTGCTCTTCGCCGATCCGGAAGGCCGCCATCGCGGTCGCGGCCGGCTCCAGGATCCGGCGCACCGCGAGGAACTCCAGCACGGTGTCGTCGCGGTGGAAGTCCACGACGAAGCTCAGCGCCTCCAGCAGCAGTTGCGGATCGAGACTCGTGACGTACGTGCCGTCGCCCTGCCGCACGTCCAGGATCCGGATCAGCGACAGTGCCCGGACGGCCTCCCGCAGCGAGTTGCGCGACAGTCCCAGCTCGGCGGCCAGCTCGCTCTCCTTGGGCAACCGGTCCCCGGGCCGCAGCGCACCGGAGACGATCATGCCCTTGATCTTCTCGATCGCCTCATCGGTGACTGCCATGACCGGCCTCCCTGGTCGCCAGACATCGGATGTCTCAGCGGTCATTATGCGGGCGCGGCGTCGAACCACTCCCTGCCGTCCGCCCAGTGCCGCACCCAGCCGGCGAAGCCGGGCTCGCCGGCGGTGTGACCGAACTCCGCCCCGAAGGGCACCGCGCCCTCACCGGTGATCTGCCATATGTGACCCCGGTGCGGGCCGGTGACGATCAGGTGCCAGTCCATGCCGCAGCCGTCGGTCCCCAGCCGCAGGGAACCGTCGTGGGCGACCCGCTCGATCACGGCCTCGGGGTCCTCGTACGGGCCGTCGTCCTCCTCCCACACCCACGCCCGGCTGAGCGGGAACGGCTCGGCGAGCCGCTGGTGCTCGGCGCCCCGGCGCAGCCCGGCCATCCCGTACTCCGGCGGCCCCTGCAAGGACCCGTCGGTCGCCTCGGCCACGAACGTCCGGTACGGCTCGGGCAGCACCACGCGGTGCTCCGCCTCGAAGGCGTGCACGGCCGCCCAGCCGAGGGCGGAGTCGCCGCCGCCGTCCACCGCGAAGGCCTCCCGCAGAGCCGCCAGTTCGGCGGGATCCGCTTGATCGTTGTTCATGCCCCCATGGAAGCACCCGGCACTGACAACGCCCCCCGCGCAGGCGAAAGGGGCGGCCCCATCGGCGTGGGGCCGCCCCTCTCGGATGTCCGGACCCGGTGCGGCGGTCCGGCGCTGCGGAGGCGGCCGGTCCCGGTCAGGGAAACGGACCGGACGCCACCGAGGCCTACTTCTTGTCGAGCAGGTCCTGCACCTTCGCGCGGACCTCGTCCGTGGCCAGGCCCCGGATGGTCAGCGTGGTGCGGCGGCGCAGCACGTCGTCCGGCGTCTCGGCCCACTCGTGGTCACGGGCCCAGACGACCTGTGCCCAGATCTCCGGCGCGTCGGGGTGGACACGCTCGGCCAGCTCCGGGTTGTCGTTCGCCAGGCGGGCGATGTCGAAGGCCAGGGAGCCGTAGTGGGTGGCCAGGTGCCTGGCGGTGTCGGCGGCCATGCGCGGACCCGGAGCCGGCCGGTCCACCAGCAGACGGTGGGCGACGGCGCGCGGGTTGGCGACACCGGGCAGCGGCAGCTTCTTCGGCAGCGAGGAGATGGGCTCGAAGTCGTCGCCCAGCGGGTGGCCCGGCAGCGCCTCCAGCTTCTGCATCACCGTACGGCCGATGTGCCGGAAGGTGGTCCACTTGCCGCCCGCGACGGACAGCATGCCGCCCTTGCCCTCGGTCACCACGGTCTCGCGCTTGGCCTTGGCGGTGTCCCCGGGGCCACCCGGCAGCACCCGCAGGCCGGCGAAGGCGTAGGTGATCAGGTCGCGCTGGAGCTGCTGGTCCCGGACGGAGAACGCGGCCTCGTCCAGGATCTGGGCTATGTCCTTGTCGTTGACGGACACGTCCGCCGGGTCGCCCTCGTACTCCTCGTCGGTGGTGCCGAGCAGCAGCATGTCCTCCCAGGGGAGGGCGAAGGTGATGCGGTACTTGTCGATCGGGGTCGCGAGCGCTGCCTTCCAGGGGGAGGTGCGCTTCAGGACCAGGTGCGCGCCCTTGGACAGGCGGATGGACGGTGCCGCGTTCGGGTCCTCCATCCGGCGCAGGTGGTCGACCCAGGGGCCGGTCGCATTCAGCACCAGGCGGGCGTTGACCCCGAACTCCTCGCCGGACAGGCGGTCCTTGAGCTCGGCGCCGGTGACCCGGCCGTTGGTGAAGCGCAGGCCGGCGACCTCGGCGTGGTTCAGGACGACCGCGCCCGCCTCGACGGCCGCGCGGACCGTCATCAGCGCCATGCGCGCGTCGTTCATCTGGTCGTCGCCGTACACGGCCACGGCCTTGAGGTTCTCGGTGCGCAGCTCGGGCACGTCCTGCGCCGCCTTGGCGGGGGAGAGCAGGTGGCCCACCCCGTCGCCGAACGCGGAGAGCGCGGAGTAGGCGAAGACGCCCGCGCCGAGCTTCGCCGCGCCGTGCGGCCCGCCCTTGTACACGGGGAGGTAGAAGGTGAGCGGGTTCGCCAGGTGGGGGGCCACCTGGCGGGAGACCGCACGGCGCTCGAAGTGGTTCTCCGCCACCAGCTTCACCGCGCCGGTCTGCAGGTAGCGCAGACCGCCGTGGAGCAGCTTGGAGGAGGCGGAGGAGGTGGCACCGGCGAAGTCGCCGGCGTCGACCAGAGCCACCCTCAGGCCGGACTGCGCGGCGTGCCAGGCGGTGGAGATGCCCAGGATGCCGCCGCCGATCACCAGAAGGTCGTACGACGCCTTGGAGAGTTGCTCCCTGGTCTCGGCCCGGCTCGGGTTGGAGCCGGAGGCCGGGTGCGTCCCCAGGGCAGGCACGGAACTCAGGGTGGACTGACTGGTCATGTCGGGTACTTACTCCTCGTCAGAGATGTCTGAGCTGGTGTGGGCCGCTCAGCTCTCGTCCTCGATCCAGCCCATGGTCCGGTCGACGGCCTTGAGCCAGTTCTTGTACTCACGGTCGCGGGTGTCCGCGTCCATCTGGGGGGTCCACTCGGCGGCCCGGCGCCAGTTGGCGCGCAGTTCGTCGGTGCTGGACCAGAAGCCGACGGCGAGACCGGCGGCGTAGGCGGCGCCGAGGCAGGTGGTCTCGGCGACCATCGGGCGCACCACGGGCGCGTCCAGGACGTCGGCGAGGGTCTGCATCAGCAGGTTGTTGGAGGTCATGCCACCGTCGACCTTCAGGGCCACCAGCTCGTCGCCGGAGTCCTTGACCATGGCGTCGGCGATCTCGCGGGTCTGCCAGGCGGTGGCCTCCAGGACGGCGCGCGCGAGGTGCGCCTTGGTGACGTACCGGGTCAGACCGGCGATCACACCGCGGGCGTCGGAACGCCAGTGCGGGGCGAACAGGCCGGAGAAGGCCGGCACGAAGTAGGCGCCGCCGTTGTCCTCGACCGAGAGCGCGAGCGTCTCGATCTCGGCGGCGGTGGAGATCAGGCCCATCTGGTCGCGCATCCACTGCACCAGCGAGCCGGTGACGGCGATCGAACCCTCCAGGGCGTAGACCGTCGGCTGGTCGCCGATCTTGTAACCGACCGTGGTCAGCAGACCGGCGTAGGAGTTGATGATCTTGTCACCGGTGTTCATCACCATGAAGGTGCCGGTGCCGTAGGTGGACTTGGTCTCGCCCTCGGAGAAGCAGGTCTGGCCGAACAGGGCGGCCTGCTGGTCGCCGAGCGCGGAGGCGACCGGGATGCCGCCGATCACGTCGCCGAGCTTGCCGCCGGTGACCTCGCCGTAGACCTCGGCGGAGGAGCGGATCTCCGGCAGGATCGCCAGCGGCACGCCGATGGACTCGGCGATCTTCTCGTCCCACTGCGTGGTGTGCAGGTTCATCAGCATGGTGCGGGAGGCGTTGGTGACGTCGGTGACGTGCTTGCCGCCGTTGACACCGCCGGTCAGGTTCCAGATGACCCAGGTGTCCATGGTGCCGAAGAGGATGTCGCCGGCCTCGGCGCGCTCCTTCAGGCCGTCGACGTTGTCGAGCAGCCAGCGGGCCTTGGGCCCGGAGAAGTACGAGGCCAGCGGCAGGCCCGTCTCGCGGCGGAAGCGGTCCTGGCCGACGTTGCGGCCCAGCTCCTTGCACAGGGCGTCGGTGCGGGTGTCCTGCCAGACGATGGCGTTGTGGACGGGCTCACCGGTGTTCTTGTCCCACAGCACGGTGGTCTCGCGCTGGTTGGTGATGCCGATGGCCTTGATGTCGTCACGGGTGATGCCGGCCTTGGCGATGGCCCCGGCGACGACTTCCTGGACGTTGGTCCAGATCTCGTTGGCGTTGTGCTCGACCCAGCCCGGCTTGGGGAAGATCTGCTCGTGCTCCTTCTGGTCGACGGAGACGATACGGCCGTCCCGGTCGAAGACGATGCAGCGGCTGGAGGTCGTGCCCTGGTCGATCGCGGCGATGAACGGGCCTGCGGTGTGGGCGTCGGTCACTGTGTGCTCCTGAAAGGATCCGTGGTAAGGGGGCTGTCCGTACGGCGCGTGCTTCGAGGCGTTGTCTAAGCGAAGGCGACGTTGTAAATGCCCGCGGCGATGGCGCCGCCGATCAGCGGACCGACGACCGGGACCCAGGCGTAGGCCCAGTCGGAACCGCCCTTGTTGGGCAGCGGCAGCAGGGCGTGCACGATGCGCGGCCCCAGGTCACGGGCCGGGTTGATCGCGTAGCCCGTCGGACCGCCGAGTGACAGACCGATCGACACCACCACGAATGCGGTGATCAGACCGCCGAGGATGCCGAGGCCGTTGCCCTTGTCGTTCAGGCCCTGCGTGAGGACCGCGAGGATCAGCACGACCGTGCCGATGATCTCCGTGGCGAGGTTCTGCGCCGCGTTGCGGATCTCCGGACCGGTGGAGAAGATGCCGAGGACCGGGCCGGCGCCCTTCTCCTGGGCCTCGACCGCCTTGGCCGCGATGGCCTGCGCGCCCGGACCGCCGACGATCTCCTTGTCGGTCAGGTGGGCGTGGAACTGGCCGTAGTAGGCGACCCACACCAGGGTCGCGCCGATCATCGCGCCGAGCAGCTGGCCGGCGAAGTAGACCGGGACGTTGCTCCAGTCGCTGTTCTTGATGGCGAGAGCCACCGTGACGGCGGGGTTGAGGTGAGCACCGGACAGCGGTCCGGAGATGTACACGGCCGTCATGACGGCGAAGCCCCACCCGAAGGCGATGGCGAGCCAACCGGCGTTACGGGCCTTGGAGGCCTTCAGCGTGACGGCCGCGCAGACGCCGCCGCCGAGCAGGATGAGTATGGCGGTACCGATGGTCTCGCCGATGAAGATGTCGGAGCTGGACACCCGCGACTCCTTTGTCCTTCGTCCAGGGATAGCCGAACCCCGGGTCCCTCCGGTGGTTCTGGCGCCCTCGGGGGTGAGAGCGATTGCCGGTCCTTGGCGTTGTCACACTCTAGCGCGTATTGCCGGTAGGTGTTCGACAATGCCGACCGATGGACGGGAGTCTTGCTTCGGCGTTACGCATGCGTCAAGGGTTCTGTTATCGAAAACAGGATCGTTATTGATCGCTGCCGGATATCACTCTTCGCGCGCTGACGTGGGCATTAGCCCCATATGTCGGTTTCAGGGTAGGGCGAGAACCGGAACGCCGCCCGGCGTTCCGGTCATCCCCCGGGGGTCCCCAGGCGTGCCGTCGAGGGAGCGCCGGGCGCTCAGAACCGTCCCGCGCCCAGGTCCCTGGACACCGCGCGGGCGCAGTCGCGCACCGCCGCGATCAGCTCGGGACGCAGCTGCCCGTCCTGGCACAGCCGTTCCACGGCCCCGGTGATGCCGACCGCGCCCACGGGCATACGGCGCCGGTCGTGGATGGGCGCGGCGACCGACGCCACGCCATCCCAGGTCTCCTCGACGTCCGCCGCGTATCCACGCGCGCGTGTCATGTCGAGAAGGTGCTCGAAGTCCTCCATGTCGCACACCGTGCGGTCCGTGAAGGGTTTCCGGTCGGCCTCCAGCGCCTCGCTGTGCGCCACCGGGTCGTAGGCCGACAGCACCTTGCCGAGCGCCGTGGAGTGCAGCGGCTGCATGGCGCCGATCTCCAGCACCTGCCGGCTGTCGTCCGGCCGGAAGACGTGGTGCACGATCAGCACGCCCTGCTGGTGCAGGACCCCCAGATACACGCTCTCCCCGCTGGAACGGGCCAGGTCGTCGGTCCATACCAGGGCCCTGGCCCGCAACTCGTGCACGTCCAGGTAGGTGGTGCCCAGGCGCAGCAGCTCCGCGCCCAGCTGGTAGCGCCCGGAGGCGTCGTCCTGCTCCACGAAGCCCTCCTGCTGGAGGGTGCGCAGAATGCCGTGGGCCGTGCCCTTGGCGAGGCCGAGTGACGAGGCGATGTCCGACAGGCCGAGCCGCCGCTCGCCGCCCGCGAGCAACCGCAGCATCGCGGCCGCCCGTTCGAGCGACTGGATGTTCCGTGCCATCGCCGTCCTGCCTCCGTCTTCCTCGACTGCCGCCGGGGTGCTCGACAACACCGTTCGGCAATGTCGAACACTACCGGTCCATGCCGATCTCCCGCCAATGGTCCGACGGCACTTGTTACATCACACGTGGCCTGGCTGTGGGGTACCCGCCACCAGGCGTCCGCCTCGTGGACGCCGGTGCCCATCCAAGCCGACTCCCGGTTAGTCTGGCGCCGTGCGGCCTCCCCGCCTGCCGGGGATACCGCATAGCCGACAGCCGTCGCACCTAGGGAGCCCCTTCATGGCCTCGTTGCCACCGTCCCCTTCCGCCGACAGCCGGACCCGTGCGTCCGCGCTCCGAGAGGCGCTCGCCACACGCGTGGTGGTCGCCGACGGAGCCATGGGCACCATGCTCCAGGCCCAGGAACCCACACTCGAGGACTTCCAGCAGCTCGAGGGCTGCAACGAGATCCTCAACCTCACCCGCCCCGACATCGTCCGCTCCGTCCACGAGGCGTACTTCGCCGTGGGCGTCGACTGCGTCGAGACCAACACCTTCGGGGCCAACCACTCCGCCCTCGGCGAGTACGACATCTCCGAGCGCGTGTACGAGCTGTCCGAGGCCGGTGCCCGAGTGGCCCGCGAGGCCGCCGACGAGTTCACCGCCCGGGACGGCCGCCCCCGCTGGGTGCTGGGCTCCATCGGCCCCGGCACCAAGCTGCCCACCCTGGGCCACGCCCCCTACACCACCCTGCGCGACGCCTACCAGCGCAACGCGGAAGGCCTGGTCACCGGCGGCGCCGACGCGCTGCTCGTGGAGACCACCCAGGACCTGCTGCAGACCAAGGCCGCCGTCCTCGGCGCCCGCCGGGGCCTTCAGGCCCTCGGCCTGGACCTGCCGGTCATCGTGTCGGTGACCGTCGAGACCACCGGCACCATGCTGCTGGGCTCCGAGATCGGCGCCGCGCTCACCGCGCTGGAGCCGCTCGGCATCGACATGATCGGCCTGAACTGCGCCACCGGCCCGGCCGAGATGAGCGAGCACCTGCGCTACCTCGCCCGCAACGCCCGCGTCCCGCTGTCCTGCATGCCCAACGCGGGCCTGCCCGTCCTCGGCAAGGACGGCGCCCACTACCCGCTGACCGCGCCCGAGCTCGCCGACGCCCAGGAGACCTTCGTCCGCGAGTACGGCCTCTCCCTCGTCGGCGGCTGCTGCGGTACGACGCCGGAGCACCTGCGCCAGGTCGTCGAGCGCGTCCGGGACCTGACCCCGACCGAGCGCAGTCCGCGCCCCGAGCCCGGGGCGGCCTCCCTGTACCAGACGGTGCCGTTCCGCCAGGACATCTCCTACCTGGCCATCGGCGAGCGGACCAACGCCAACGGCTCGAAGAAGTTCCGTGAGGCCATGCTGGAGGGTCGCTGGGACGACTGTGTGGAGATGGCCCGGGAGCAGATCCGCGAGGGCGCGCACATGCTCGACCTGTGCGTGGACTACGTCGGCCGCGACGGGGTGGCGGACATGGAGGAGCTGGCGGGCCGGTTCGCGACGGCCTCCACGCTGCCGATCGTGCTGGACTCCACCGAGGTCGACGTCATCCAGGCGGGTCTGGAGAAGCTCGGCGGCCGTGCGGTGATCAACTCGGTGAACTACGAGGACGGTGACGGTCCCGACTCCCGCTTCGCCAGGGTCACCCGGCTGGCCCAGGAGCACGGCGCCGCTCTGATCGCCCTCACCATCGATGAGGAGGGCCAGGCCCGCACCCCCGAGAAGAAGGTCGAGATTGCCGAACGGCTGATCGCCGATCTGACCGGGAACTGGGGCATCCGCGAGGAGGACATCCTCATCGACACCCTGACCTTCACGATCTGCACCGGTCAGGAGGAGTCCCGGAAGGACGGCATCGCCACCATCGAGGCGATCCGCGAGCTGAAGCGCCGCCATCCGGATGTGCAGACCACCCTCGGTCTGTCCAACATCTCCTTCGGCCTGAACCCGGCCGCCCGCATCCTGCTCAACAGTGTGTTCTTGGACGAGTGCGTGAAGGCGGGCCTGGACTCGGCGATCGTGCACGCCTCCAAGATCCTGCCGATCGCCCGGTTCAACGAGGAAGAGGTCAGCACGGCCCTGGACCTGATCCACGACCGGCGGTCCGATGGCTACGACCCCCTGCAGAAGCTGATGCAGCTCTTCGAGGGTGCCACTGCGAAGTCGCTGAAGGCGGGCAAGGCCGAGGAGCTGGCGGCGCTGCCCCTGGAGGAGCGCCTCAAGCGGCGGATCATCGACGGCGAGCGCAACGGCCTGGAGGCCGACCTCGACGAGGCCCTGAAGGACCGCCCGGCGCTGGACATCGTCAACGAGACCCTGCTGGACGGCATGAAGGTCGTCGGCGAACTGTTCGGCTCCGGCCAGATGCAGCTGCCGTTCGTGCTGCAGTCCGCCGAGGTGATGAAGGCGGCCGTCGCCCATCTCGAGCCGCACATGGAGAAGTCGGACGCCGAGGGCAAGGGCACGATCGTGCTGGCGACCGTGCGCGGGGACGTGCACGACATCGGCAAGAACCTGGTCGACATCATCCTGTCGAACAACGGCTACAACGTCGTCAACCTGGGCATCAAGCAGCCGGTCTCCGCGATCCTGGAGGCGGCCGAGGAGCACCGGGCCGATGTGATCGGTATGTCGGGGCTGCTGGTGAAGTCCACGGTGATCATGAAGGAGAACCTGGAGGAGCTGAACCAGCGCGGCCTGGCCGCCCGCTTCCCGGTCATCCTCGGCGGCGCCGCCCTCACCCGTGCCTATGTCGAACAGGACCTGTACGAGATCTATGACGGCGAGGTCCGCTACGCCCGCGACGCCTTCGAGGGCCTGCGCCTGATGGACGCCCTCATCGGCGTCAAGCGCGGCGTGCCGGGCGCCAAGCTGCCCGAGCTGCGCCAGCGCCGGGTGCGGGCCACCGCCGTCGAGGTCGAGGAACGCCCCGAGGAGGGGCACGTCCGCTCCGACGTCGCCACCGACAACCCGGTGCCGACCCCGCCGTTCTGGGACACCCGGATCGTCAAGGGCATCCAGCTCAAGGAGTACGCGAGCTGGCTCGACGAGGGCGCGCTGTTCAAGGGCCAGTGGGGCCTGAAGCAGGCCCGCACCGGCGAGGGGCCGTCGTACGAGGAACTGGTGGAGAGCGAGGGCCGCCCGCGGCTGCGCGGCCTGCTGGACCGGCTGCAGACGGAGAACCTGCTGGAAGCGGCCGTCGTCTACGGCTACTTCCCCTGCGTGTCCAAGGACGACGACCTGATCATCCTGGACGAGCGGGGCAACGAGCGCACCCGGTTCACCTTCCCGCGCCAGCGCCGCGGCCGCCGGCTGTGCCTGGCCGACTTCTTCCGCCCGGAGGAGTCCGGCGAGACCGACGTCGTCGGCCTGCAGGTCGTCACCGTCGGCTCGCGCATCGGCGAGGAGACCGCGAAGCTCTTCGAGGCCAACTCCTACCGGGACTACCTCGAACTGCACGGCCTGTCCGTCCAGTTGGCGGAGGCGCTCGCCGAGTACTGGCACGCACGCGTCCGCGCGGAACTCGGCTTCGCCGGTGAGGACCCGGCCGACATCGAGGACATGTTCGCCCTGAAGTACCGGGGCGCCCGCTTCTCCCTCGGCTACGGCGCCTGCCCCGACCTGGAGGACCGCGCCAAGATCGCGGACCTGCTCCGGCCGGAGCGGATCGGCGTCCACCTGTCCGAGGAGTTCCAGCTGCACCCCGAGCAGTCCACGGACGCGATCGTGATCCATCATCCGGAGGCGAAGTACTTCAACGCCCGCTGAGCCCTCCCGCGGTTTCGCCCTTCTCGGCTTCGCCGCACACCGACGGCCCTCTGGCCTGCGCCGGGGGTGATCCAAGGGGTACCCCCGGCCACGAGTGATAAACGAGGCGTTTCCGTCGCCGGAGACGTACACTGGTCGGTCCACCAGGCCGGTTCCCTGTCCGGGAACCGGCTTGATCGTCCCTCGAGGAGGTGCGCCCGGATGACCAGCACGGTCCCCGCGCTCGGAACCCTTACGGCCGAAGGCTCCGCCCTGCAGGCGGTGCTCCTCGACATGGACGGCACTCTGGTGGACACCGAGGGATTCTGGTGGGACGTCGAGGTCGAGGTCTTCGCCGCCCTCGGCCACACCCTGGACGAGTCCTGGCGGCACGTCGTGGTCGGCGGACCCATGACCCGCAGCGCCGGCTTCCTCATCGAGGCCACCGGCGCCGACATCACCCTCGCCGAACTCACCGTGCTGCTCAACGAGGGCTTCGAGGACCGCATCGACCGTGCCCTGCCGCTGATGCCGGGCGCCGCCGGCCTGCTCGCCGAACTCCACGAGGACGGCATCCCGACTGCCCTGGTCTCGGCCTCCCACCGGCGCATCATCGACCGCGTGCTGAGTGTCCTGGGCGCCCACCACTTCGACCTGTCCATCGCCGGCGACGAGGTCTCGCGCACCAAGCCCTTCCCCGACCCCTACCTGCTCGCCGCGGCGGGGCTCGGGGCCCGGCCGGACAGATGCGCGGTGGTGGAGGACACCGCGACCGGTGTCGCCGCCGCCGAGGCCGCCGGTTGCCGCGTCGTCGCCGTACCCTCCGTCGCCCCCATCAGCCCTGCCGCCGGACGCACCGTGGTGACCTCTCTGGAGCAGGTCGACCTGGCATTTCTGCGCGGCCTGATGACGGAAATGCTCTAGCCGTTCACCCAGCGTGAAAAGTCCATTGGCCGGGCTGGACAAATTTCCGGGGAAGTACACCCAAGTGGAATTCATGACCAGCCGACGGGCCGAATTCCACTGACTCCCCGTACAGTTGGGAGTGTGACGTTCGCCACCCCAAGGGCCCTCGACAATCAGGGTCAAGTGTGCAGAACGGCCCCGTTCGGCCCGGGATGACGGGTCTTTGTGTCCCGATTGATGGGATGCTGCACTAATCCTGCCGCTGTCGGGTTTTCGGTGTGTCCGCACCTGGTTTCACTGCGTGATGGGGGGTCAACTCGCGGGGCCGTGAACCCTCCTGCGGGCGCGGACTAATCTCATCGCGAGAACATCGCCGCAACCCCCCGTGATCCGCCGCACCACCCATGCATGTCGGATACACGGACCCGAACAGCTCTGGAGAAACTCCCGCATGAACCGCAAGACTTTGGTGCTGCCGGCGGTGGCCGGCCTGCTCACCCCGGTTCTCGCCGCGTGTGGCGGATCCGGCAGCGGGAGCAAGAGCGGTGACGCCATCGTCGTCGGCACCACGGACCGGTTCACCACCACCAGCGACGCCCCGGCGCCCCTCGACCCCGCCTACGCCTACGACGTCGGCACCTGGAACATCCTGCGCCAGACCGTGCAGACCCTGATGGCCCAGCCCAAGGGCGAGGGTGAACCCGTCCCGGACGCCGCCGACAGCTGCTCCTTCACCGACAGCGGCAGCGAGCGCTACGCCTGCAAGCTCCGCGACGGCCTGAAGTTCGCCAGCGGCGACCCGGTGACCGCCCAGGACGTCAAGTACTCCATCGAGCGCGCCCTGCGCATCAAGTCCAGCAGCGGTGTCGCCTCCCTGCTGAACACCATCGACACCATCGAGACGCAGGGCGACCGCGAGGTCGTCTTCCACCTGAAGACCGCCGACGCCACCTTCCCGTACAAGCTGTCCACCCCGGTCGCGGGCATCATCAACCCGAAGGACTACCAGAAGGACAAGCTGCGCGACGGCTTCGAGGTCGACGGCTCGGGCCCCTACACCTTGCAGGCCGACGTCAGCGGCAACGCGATGTCCGCCGCCACCTTCACCAAGAACCCCAACTACAAGGGCTACTTCAAGGTGAACAACGACAAGGTCGAGCTGCGCTCCTTCGCCGACGCCGACGCCATGAGCGCCGCCATCGACAAGGGTGACATCGACGTCATGAGCCGCACCATGTCGCCCGCGCAGATCCAGAAGCTGGACGCCGGCGGCGACGACAAGGTCGACCTCGTCGACATGCCGGGTCTGGAGATCCGCTACCTCGCCTTCGACACCAACGCGCCCAGCGTGAAGTCCAAGGCCGTACGCCAGGCCATGGCACAGCTCATCGACCGCGCGGAAGTCGTCTCCAAGGTCTACGGCACCCAGGCCGAGCCGCTGTACTCGCTCGTCCCCGCCACCGTCACCGGCCACTCCAACTCGTTCTTCAACAAGTACGGCAACCCCAGCGTCGCCAAGGCCAAGGACCTGCTGACCAAGGCCGGCATCACCACCCCGGTCAAGCTGACCCTGCACTACACCACCGACCACTACGGCTCCGCCACGAAGAAGGAGTTCGAGGTCCTGCAGAAGCAGCTCAACGACAGCGGCCTGTTCGACGCATCCATCCAGGGCCACCCCTGGGACGTCTTCCGGCCCGCCGAGCAGAAGGGCCAGTACGACGTCTACGGCATGGGCTGGTTCCCCGACTTCCCGGACGCCGACAACTTCCTCGCACCCTTCCTCGACAAGGACAACTTCCTCGGCTCGCCGTACTCCAACAGCGCCATCCAGCGCACCCTGATCCCGGAGTCCCGCCGCGAGGCCGACCGGCTCAACGCCGCCAAGAGCCTGACGGCGATCCAGGACATCGTCGCCGAGGACGTCCCGGTCCTGCCGCTGTGGCAGGGCAAGCAGTACGTCGCCGCACGGGACGACATCACGGGCGTTGCCTACGCCCTCAACTCCTCGTCTACGCTCCAGCTGTGGGAGCTCGGCCGCGGTGTGAGCGGCTGACGGCTCTCTCGTCCGGGGGCCAGGGACGGCTGCCCCGGACAGCCCGGGACCAGGACGGCGGACCCGGGTGACGAACCGACGACAAGGCACATTTCAAGTGAACATGCGCAACCAGTGGCCAGTCCTGCCCATCGTGGCGGGGCTGGCCTCCGGCCTGTTGACCGGCTGCGGCTCGGAGAGCGGTGATTCCGGGGGCACCGGCTCCTCCGTGGTGATGGGGATGTCCGACGACGTCCTCGCCACGGACCCCGCCTCCGGTTACGACCCCGGCTCCTGGCTGTTGTTCGACAACGTCTTCCAGTCGCTGCTCAGCTTCCCCAAGGGCCAGACCGAACCCCAGCCGGAACTGGCGAAGGAATGCTCCTTCACCGACTCCCGCGCCTCGGTCTACCAGTGCACCCTCAAGGACGACCTGAAGTTCAGCAACGGTGACGCCCTCACCTCGAAGGACGTCAAGTTCTCCTTCGACCGCATGCTGAAGATCAACGACCCCGCGGGGCCCGCGGTCATGTTCCCGATGCTCGGCAGCGTCGACACCCCGGACGCCAGGACGGTCGTCTTCCACCTGAAGACGTCCGACGCCACCTTCCCCAGCAAGATCGCCTCCGGTGCCGGCTCCATCGTCGACCACCGCCAGTACGACGCGAACGGCCTGCGTACCGACCACGGAGCCATCGGCTCCGGCCCCTACAAGCTGGACTCCTTCGACAAGGACCAGGCGGTCTTCTCCGTCAACGGCAACTACCAGGGCACCGCCAAGGTCAAGAACTCCGGCGTCACCATGAAGTTCTTCCACGGCGACCGCGCAGCCCTGAAGAAGGCCCTCCTCGACGGCAACGTCGACATCGCCTACCGAGGCCTGTCCGCCTCCGACGTCGCCGGCCTCGACCAGCAGGAGGGCAAGGGCGTCGACGTCATCGAAGGCAGCAGCGCCGAAGTCCAGCACCTCGTCTTCAACATGAAGGACCCGGTCGCCGGAAACCTCGGGGTCCGCAAGGCCATGGCCTACCTCGTCGACCGCGACGCCCTCATCAAGAACGTCTACCAGGGCACCGCCACCCCGCTGTACTCGATCATCCCGGCGGGCATCGTCGGCCACAACACGGCCTTCTTCGACACCTACGGCGCCCGCCCCTCCCAGGCCAAGGCCGCCGCCGCACTGCGCGCCGCCGGAATCAACGGCAAGGTCAAGCTCACCCTGTGGTCCACGCCGTCGCGCTACGGCCCCGCCACCGACGAGGAGCTGAAGGCCATCGCCGGGCAGCTCAACGCCAGCGGAATGTTCCGGGCCGACGTCAAGTCGGTCGCCTTCGACCAGTACGAGAAGAACATCGAGGCCGGCAAGTACGGCGTCTACGTCAAGGGCTGGATCCCGGACTACCCCGACGCCGACAACTTCACCGCACCCTTCTTCGGCAAGGGCAACGTGCTGGACAACAACTACAGCAACCGCACCATCACCGGCACCCTCATCCCCGACACCGCCGCGCAGAGCGACCGGGCCGCCACCGACAAGGACTTCGGCCGGCTGCAGAACATCGTCGCCACCGAACTGCCCGTCCTGCCCGTCTGGCAGGCCAAGCAGTACGCGGTCGCCCGCGACGGCGTCTACGGCCTGGAGTACTGCCTGGACGCCTCCACGGTGTTCCGGTTCTGGGAACTCAGCAAGAGCTGACGCCCGTTGACACCGAGGGCGCCCATCTCCACACGGGAGGGGCGCCCTTCGCCGTCGTACCGGACGTGCGCGCGCTCACTGCGCGCCGGGGCGCACCAGACCGCTCTCATACGCGTACACCGCCGCCTGCACCCGGTCCCTCAGACCCAGCTTGGTCAGCACATGCCCCACATGCGTCTTCACGGTGGTCTCGCTGACGAACAGGTCGGCGGCGATCTCCGCGTTCGACAGACCTCGCGCCACCAGCTTCAGCACCTCCACCTCACGGTCGGTGAGGGTGTTCAGCGTGTCCGGCACGGGCTCCTCGCCGGAGGGCAGATGCGTGGCGTACTTGTCCAGCAGCCGCCGCGTGATGCTCGGCGCCAGCATCGCCTCACCCGCCGCCACCACACGGATCGCCTGCACCAGTTCGTTCGCGGGCGCGTCCTTCAGCAGAAAACCGCTCGCGCCGGCGCGCAGCGCCTCCACCACGTACTCGTCCAGATCGAACGTGGTCAGCACCAGCACCTTCGCGGGACCGGACCGGTCGGGCCCGGTGATCTGCCGGGTCGCCTCCACCCCGTCCATCCGCGGCATACGGATGTCCATCAGCACCACGTCCGGCTGCAGGGCCCGCACCTGATCGAGGGCCTGCAGACCGTCACCGGCCTCGCCCACGACCGCGATGTCCTGCTCGGCCTCCAGGATCATCCGGAAACCCGTACGCAGCAGGGGCTGGTCGTCGACCAGTAGGACACGGATGGCCACCTGACACTCCTTCGCTAGTCCGGGCCCATTCTGCCCTGCGACACGCTCCCGGACTCGCGCGCCCTCACCGGCAACGGATACGGCGGGGGAGTGCCGCCGAACTCCGGGCAGTGCGCCTGGTGGTCGCACCAACCGCACAGCTTGGTCGGGCGCGGCCGCCACTCCCCGGTCTCCGTGGCCTGCCTGATGGCGTCCCACAGCGCGTGCAGCTTGCGCTCCACCCGCTCCAGATCGGCCAGGACCGGGTCGTACGTCAGCACGTCCCCGCTGCCCAGATACACCAGTTGCAGCCGCCGCGGCACGACCCCCTTCAGCCGCCACACCACCAGGGCGTAGAACTTCATCTGGAACAGCGCGCCCTCGGAGTACTCCGGCCGCGGCGCCTTCCCCGTCTTGTAGTCGACGATCCGCACCTCACCGGTCGGCGCCACATCCACCCGGTCGATGATCCCGCGCAGCCGCAGCCCCGACTCCAGCTCGGCCTCCACGAACAGCTCCCGCTCGGCCGGCTCCAACCGCGTCGGATCCTCCAGCGTGAACCAGCGCTCGACCAGCCGCTCCGCCTCCTGAAGCCACCCGGCCAGCCGCTCCCCGTCCGGGTCGTCCGCGAACAGCTCCGTCAGCTCCGGCCTGCTCTCCCGCAGCCGGTCCCACTGGCCCGGGACCAACGCCTTGGCCCTGGGCGCGGTCCGCTCCGCCGCGGGCGCGTCGAAGAGCCGCTCCAGCACCGCGTGCACCAGCGTGCCCCGGGTCGCCGCCGCGCTCGGCTTCTCCGGCAGCCGGTCGATCACCCGGAACCGGTACAGCAGCGGGCACTGCATGAAGTCGCCCGCCCGGGACGGGGACAGCGAGGTGGGCGGTATGGCCACGCGCTCGGCACCGGTCTCCGGCGGAGCCGGCACGGCGGAGTCCGGCGCGGAGGCCTCCACCGCGGTCGAGGGCCCCGGCACCGACGCCGCCACGGGCGTCGGTTGCGGCGCCTCGGCCGGATCCGTCTGCTCGGCGCCGCCCGACAGGGCTCCGGCGTCCTCGATGCTGCTGTCCATGTCCACAGACCTTACGGCCCACCACTGACAGTGACCCAGCCGCCGCCCGCCTCCGGCCCCGCGACCGCGCGGCAAACACAAGGGGTGCCGGGGCGAAACGCGTCACCAAGGCCGCATACCATCGACCACAGACCCTTCCGTCCGGCAGGTGCGGAAGACGCTTCGAACGAGGGGACACCGTGGACGTGAGCGGCGGGAGCGGGCAGCCGCGGTCCGGCAAAGACAAGCCGGCCGAGCAGCCCGCAGGTCCAACGGCCCCGACGACCGACCGCACCGACCATGCGGGTCCGGAGCCCGAACCCGCGACGCCCACCGCGGACCACATCCGGGCCGAGTCCGACGACAAGGGGGACGCCTCCGCTTGCCCGGCCGTCGCACGCCCCGCCCAGCCCGATGCGGACACCACCGCGAACCCGGAGGGCACGGACCGCACCGCCGCAGGCCCGGACGCCGCCGCCCCTCCTGAGGGCACGGGCAGCTCCGCGCCCCCGCAGAGCACGGACAGCGTCGACCACGGCTCGGACGCCACCGCGCCTGCGCGCACGGACAACACCGGCGCCGCCCACGGCTCGGGGGCCACCGTGCCTCCGGCGGGTACGGCCGGCACCGACCACGGCTCGGACACCGACAGGACCGACGGCGGCCCGGCCGACACCGGCAACGCGAGGGCTGACATCGGCGAGACCGGCACCAGCGGCACCGGCAGTGCGAACGCGGCCGGCGCCGAGGGCAGCCCCCCTACGGCCGGCACCGGTCAGGGCGCGGGCGCCGACGGGCGCACCCGTGACTCGCAGGCCACCGGCACCGGCGTCACGACCGGCGACACCGGCGGATCGAAGACCCCTTCCCGCGAAGCGACCGTCCCGCCCCACACCCCCGACCCCTCCGCCGGACCCGGAAACGCCCCCGGCACCGGCACCCCGCCGGACACGCACCCCGAGCAGCACCGGACCCTCGCCCACTCCGGAATCGCCAAGGGCGAACCGCCCCAGCCACGGCCCAAAGAGCCCGGTGGCGGCATCCTCATGGGCCGCCCCTTCGGCGTGCCGGTGTACGTCGCACCGAGCTGGTTCCTCGTCGCCGCGCTCATCACCTGGGTGTTCGGTGGCCAGCTCGACCGCGTACTGCCCGAGCTGGGCGCCGCCCGCTACCTGGTCTCCCTGTTCTTCGCCGTCGCCTTCTACGCCTCCGTGCTGGTCCACGAACTCGCCCACACCGTCGCCGCGATCCGCTTCAAGCTCCCGGTCCGCCGCATCCAGCTGCAGTTCTTCGGCGGCGTCTCCGAGATCGAGAAGGAGGCCGAGACCCCCGGCCGCGAGTTCGTCCTGGCCTTCGTCGGACCACTGCTCTCGCTCGTCCTGGCCGGCCTGTTCTACCTCGCCATGAAGCCCGTCGAACCCGGCACCGTACCCGGCGTCCTGCTGGCCGGCCTGATGATCTCCAACCTCATCGTGGCGATCTTCAACCTCCTCCCCGGCCTGCCCCTCGACGGCGGCCGCATGCTCCGCGCCGTCGTCTGGGCCATCACCGGCAAACCCATGAGCGGCACCGTCGCCGCAGCCTGGGTCGGCCGCGCCCTCGCCGTCGCCGTCCTGATCGGCCTGCCGCTGCTCAACCACTCCGGCGCCCTCGGCGGCAACGGCGAGGACACCGGCGGCATGGACACCGTCACCGACGCCCTGCTCGCCGCGATCCTCGCCGCCATCATCTGGACCGGCGCCGGCAACAGCCTGCGCATGGCCCGCCTGCGCGAACACCTCCCCGAACTGCGCGCCCGCACCCTCACCCGCCGCGCCGTACCCGTCGAGACCAACACCCCGCTGTCGGAAGCGCTGCGCCGCGCCAACGCCGCCGGCGCCCGCGCCCTGGTCGTCGTCGACGCCCACGGCAACCCCATCTCCCTGGTCCGCGAGTCCGCCATCGTCGGCGTACCCGAACACCGCCGCCCCTGGGTCGCCGTCAGCGGCCTCGCCCAGGATCTCACCGACGGCATGCGCGTCTCCGCCGAGCTCGCCGGAGAAGCGCTCCTGGACGTCCTGCGCGCCACCCCGGCCACGGAGTACCTGGTGGTCGAGGAGACCGGCGAGATCTACGGCGTCCTGTCCGCCGCCGACGTGGAACGAGCCTTCGTCAAGGCGATGGCACGCCCCGCCTCGTAACGCCCTGCGCCCCCGCGCCCCGAAAGGGGGCGCGGGGCCGCATCGACGTGCGGCTGCCGCCGCACGTCGGCCCGCCCGGCCACCGACGGCCCGCACCGTGCGAACCCGCCCTTGCCCCGCCCCCTCCGGCGGCCAAACCCCAGGACGGGAACCGGTACGCTGGTCACATGTCCGAACCGACCGGTGCTGCCCGCAGGCGCGGGCCCTTCAAGGTCGGGGACCAGGTACAGCTGACCGACCCCAAGGGCCGCCACTACACGTTCACGCTCGAAGCCGGGAAGAACTTCCACACCCACAAGGGTTCCTTCCCGCACGACGAACTGATCGGCGCTCCCGAGGGCAGCGTTGTCCGCACCACCGGCAACGTCGCCTACCTCGCGCTGCGCCCCCTGCTCCCCGACTACGTCCTGTCCATGCCCCGCGGGGCAGCCGTCGTCTACCCCAAGGACGCGGGGCAGATCCTCGCCTTCGCCGACATCTTCCCCGGCGCACGCGTCGTCGAGGCCGGCGTGGGCTCCGGCTCGCTCAGCAGCTTCCTGCTGCGCGCCATCGGCGACCAGGGCATGCTGCACTCCTACGAGCGCCGCGAGGACTTCGCCGAGATCGCCAAGCAGAACGTGGAACGCTACTTCGGCGGCCCCCACCCCGCCTGGCAGCTCACCGTCGGCGACCTCCAGGACAATCTCTCCGACACCGACGTCGACCGCGTCATCCTCGACATGCTCGCCCCCTGGGAATGCCTCGAGGCCGTCTCCAAGGCACTCGTCCCCGGCGGCATCCTCTGCTGCTACGTGGCCACCACCACCCAGCTCGCCCGGACCGTGGAGTCCATCCGGGAGATCGGCTGCTTCAACGAGCCGACCGCCTGGGAAACCATGATCCGCAACTGGCACATCGAAGGCCTCGCCGTCCGCCCCGACCACCGCATGATCGGCCACACCGGCTTCCTGCTCACCGCCCGCCGCCTCGCCGACGGCGTCGAGCCGCCCATGCGCCGCCGCCGCCCCGCCAAGGGCGCCTACGGCGAGGACTACGCCGGACCCAACGCCGACGGCGGCCCCGGCCGCTGACCCACCCCGCACACAGCACAACGCAAGGGCGCCGTGCCGCAGTTCCCGCACACCGACGGGAACTGCGGCACGGCGCCCGCTCGTTGACAGGCCACCAGGGGCCCCACCCGCACGCCCACCACACGCGCGGGCCGCCGCCTGCGGGAATCCCCGACCCCGCCGTTCCCCCGCACTGTGACGTGTGGCACCATGCTGGCCACCCCACCGGCACAGCCCTCACAGGAGACACTCCTAGTGCAGCAATCCGCCGTTCCGGAGCTCGCTCACAGCCAGACCCGGCCCATCCACTGGGTCGCCACCGCCACGGCCGTCGCCGGCGTCGTAGCCTTCTCCTCCGTCGTACAACCCGGATCGGCCACGGCCGCCCAAACCCACACCGACACCCGCGGCAAGTCCGCCCCCGCTGCCATCGCAGCGCCCAGCACCACCGGCGTCGACTTCCCCCTGCAATGCGGACCCGTGAAAGCCGTGGTCGCCAAAAAAGCGACCGGAGACCTCGACGGCGACGGCAGACCCGAAACGGTCGCAGTGGTCCACTGCGACTCCGCCATGGGCACACCGCCCGACGGGGCCTACGTCCTCACCCGCTCCCCGGACAGCGACCAACCACGCGTCGTGGCCACCCTCGTCGACCCCAAGGACCGGCTCACCGTCACCGACTTCTCCATACGCGCGGGCACCGTCGCCGCCACCCTGCTCGGCTACTCCTCCGACGCCGTCCCCAACTGCTGCCCCGACCTCAAGACCCCCACCAAGTGGCACTGGAACGGCACCGCGTTCATCCGCTCCACCCCCACAGACGCCCACGGCGTCTGACGCACGGCCCGGCCCGGACTCACTCCGCGTCGGGCCCGTACACCTCGACCCTGTCCGAAACCCGGCGCACATGAATGCACTCACCGGGACACTCCCGAGCCGAGTCCACCACATCCGTCAGCAGCGGCAACGGCACCGGCGCCACCGCACCCACCGCCTGCAACAGCTCCGCGTCCGCACCCTTCACATAAGCCAGCCCGTCGATGTCCAGCTCGAACACCTCAGGCGCGTACTGGGCGCAGATCCCGTCACCGGTACACAGATCCTGGTCGATCCAGACCTCCAGCGCCTCCCCGCCCAGGGCCTCCTGCTGCACGGTCACCTCTCCTGCCGTCGATACGCCGGGCGGAACCGGCACCCCAAGGGCCAGCCGGGTCCGCACCAGCGGCTGTTGAACACCCCCGACCCTACCTCCGCCCGCATTCCAGCCACGTTCCACCGGCACCGGGTTTCCACTCCCGCCCCCTCGGGTAGCAGCGCCCGACCAGGACGGACATGACATCGGCCACGGCACCCACCACTTCAAGCCGGACCCGCCGTCACGCCCGTCACCCGGACCGTCGCTCAGCGTGATGACCGCGAGAGCGTACCGCGGGCTGCCCACCTCCCGGGCCCACCAGCCCGGACCGGACAACTCCGGCCACTCCCGAAGGGTTTTGACCATGCGATGCCCGGAACAAGCCGCTTCCGCATCACGTTGAGTGGGTATCCCCTCCGTGCGAGGGGGAGCGCAACGGGTGACCGACGACACACCTTGACAGTCTTGGTGATCTAGGGGTTTCAATCGACACCCACCCAGGTAGGGTCTGGAAGCGTCCAGCTCCCCTTGGAGGAGGTGAGGACCGTGGCAGCCCACGACGACGACATGAACCGCGGCATCCGCCCGGGACGAGGGTCCGACGACCCGGCCGGGCAGATCGCCTACCTTGAGCAGGAGATCGCCGTCCTGCGACGCAAGCTCGCCGACTCTCCGCGACACACGAGGATTCTCGAAGAGCGGATCGTCGAGCTGCAGACCAACCTGGCCGGCGTGTCCGCCCAGAACGAACGGCTGGCCAACACCCTCCGCGAGGCCCGCGACCAGATCGTGGCCCTCAAGGAGGAGGTCGACCGGCTCGCCCAGCCGCCCGCCGGCTTCGGCGTCTTTCTGCAGGCCAACGAGGACGGCACCGCCGACATCTTCACCGGAGGCCGCAAACTCCGCGTGAACGTCAGCCCCAGCGTCGACCTCGACGACCTGCGGCGCGGCCAGGAAGTCATGCTCAACGAAGCGCTCAACGTGGTCGAAGCCATGGAATACGAGCGCGTCGGCGACATCGTCACCCTCAAGGAAATCCTCGAGGACGGCGAGCGCGCCCTCGTACTGGGGCACACCGACGAGGAACGGGTGGTACGGCTCGCCGAGCCACTGCTGGACGTCACCATCCGCGCCGGCGACGCCCTCCTGCTCGAACCCCGCTCCGGCTACGTCTACGAAGTCGTCCCCAAGAGCGAGGTCGAGGAACTCGTCCTCGAAGAGGTCCCCGACATCGGCTACGAGCAGATCGGCGGACTCGGCAACCAGATCGAAGCCATCCGCGACGCGGTCGAGCTGCCGTACCTCTACCCCGACCTGTTCAAGGAGCACGAGCTGCGCCCGCCCAAGGGCGTCCTGCTCTACGGCCCCCCCGGCTGCGGCAAGACACTCATCGCCAAGGCCGTGGCGAACTCGCTCGCCAAGAAGGTCGCCGAGGTCACCGGCCAAGCCGCCGGCAAGAGCTTCTTCCTCAACATCAAGGGCCCCGAGCTGCTCAACAAGTACGTCGGCGAGACCGAGCGGCAGATCCGCCTCGTCTTCCAGCGTGCTCGAGAGAAGGCCAGCGAGGGCACCCCCGTCATCGTCTTCTTCGACGAGATGGAGTCCCTCTTCCGCACCCGCGGCTCCGGCGTCAGCTCCGACGTGGAGAACACCATCGTCCCGCAGCTGCTCGCCGAGATCGACGGCGTGGAAGGCCTGCAGAACGTGGTCGTCATCGGCGCCTCCAACCGCGAGGACATGATCGACCCCGCCATCCTGCGCCCCGGCCGCCTCGACGTGAAGATCAAGATCGAGCGCCCCGACGCTGAAGCCGCCAAGGACATCTTCGGCAAGTACCTCACCGAACGCCTCCCGCTGCACGCCGACGACCTCGGCGAACACGGCGGCGACAAGGCCACCACCGTCCAGAGCATGATCCAGACGGCGGTCGAGCAGATGTACGCCGAATCCGAGGAGAACCGCTTCCTGGAAGTCACCTACGCCAACGGCGACAAGGAAGTCCTCTACTTCAAGGACTTCAACTCCGGCGCCATGATCGAAAACATCGTCGGACGCGCCAAGAAAATGGCGATCAAGGACTTCCTCGAAAAGAGCCAGAAGGGCCTCCGCGTCTCCCACCTCCTCCAGGCCTGCGTGGACGAGTTCAAGGAGAACGAAGACCTCCCCAACACCACCAACCCCGACGACTGGGCCCGCATCTCCGGAAAGAAGGGCGAACGGATCGTCTACATCCGTACCCTCATCACCGGAAAGCAGGGCGCAGACACCGGACGCTCCATCGACACGGTGGCGAACACCGGTCAGTACCTGTAACAGCAGGGCGGCTGCGGGTGCCCTCACCGGGGTACCCGCAGCCCTTGCGTTTTTTCAGGCCACGACCGGAGCAGCCAATGACGCAAATGATCTCCCCACCAGCGCAAAGGCGTTCTAGGCTCGTTCCTACCGCCGAGTCGCGCAGTGCGGGGACGGGCACCGCACACGCACCGGAGCGCCAGCGGTACGTGAGCGGCGCCCACGACCGAGGGTGCCGCCGGGCAAGGAGGGCCGCATGACCGTACGGCGAGTAATGGGCATCGAGACGGAGTACGGAATCTCCGTCCCCGGCCACCCCAACGCCAATGCCATGCTCACCTCGTCCCAGATCGTCAACGCCTACGCGGCGGCGATGCACCGGGCCCGCCGGGCCCGCTGGGACTTCGAGGAAGAAAACCCGCTACGGGACGCGCGAGGCTTCGACCTCGCCCGGGAGGCCGCCGACGCCAGCCAGCTCACCGACGAGGACATCGGCCTCGCCAACGTCATCCTCACCAACGGTGCGCGACTCTACGTCGACCACGCCCACCCCGAATACAGCGCCCCCGAGGTCACCAACCCCCGCGACGCCGTCCTCTGGGACAAGGCCGGCGAGCGCATCATGGCCGAAGCCGCCGAACGAGCCGCCCAGCTCCCCGGCGCCCAGCCCATCCACCTCTACAAGAACAACACCGACAACAAGGGCGCCAGCTACGGCACACACGAGAACTACCTGATGAAGCGGGAAACCCCCTTCTCGGACATCGTGCGCCACCTCACCCCCTTCTTCGTCTCCCGCCAGGTCTTCTCCGGCGCCGGCCGCGTCGGCATCGGCCAGGACGGCCACGAACACGGCTTCCAGATCAGCCAGCGCGCCGACTACTTCGAAGTCGAGGTCGGCCTCGAAACCACCCTCAAGCGCCCCATCATCAACACGCGCGACGAACCCCACGCCGACGCGGAGAAGTACCGCCGCCTCCACGTGATCATCGGCGACGCCAACCTCTCCGAGATCTCCACCTACCTCAAACTGGGCACGACCTCCCTGGTCCTGTCCATGATCGAGGACAGCTTCATCGCGGTGGACCTCGCCGTCGACCAGCCGGTAAGGACGCTCCACCAGGTCTCCCACGACCCCGCCCTGAAGCGCCTGATCACGCTCCGCAGCGGACGCACCCTGACCGCCGTCCAGCTCCAGATGGAGTACTACGAGCTGTCCCGCAAGTACGTGGAGGAGCGCTACGGCGCCGACGCCGACGACCAGACCAAGGACGTCCTGACCCGCTGGGAAGACACCCTCACGCGCCTCGAGAACGACCCCATGAGCCTCGCCGGCGAACTCGACTGGGTCGCCAAACGCGAACTGATGGAGGGCTACCGCCGCCGCGACGGCCTCGACTGGGACGCCGCCCGCCTCCACCTCGTCGACCTCCAGTACGCCGACGTACGCGCCGAGAAAGGCCTCTACAACCGCCTCGTCGCCCGCGGCCGCATGAAGCGACTCCTGGACGAGGCCGAGGTCGACAAGGCCCGCACCAAGCCGCCGGAGGACACCCGCGCATACTTCCGCGGCCGCTGCCTGGAGCAGTACGCCGACGACGTCGCCGCCGCCTCCTGGGACTCGGTCATCTTCGACCTCCCCGGCCGGGACTCGTTGCAGCGCGTTCCAACCCTGGAACCGCTACGCGGAACGCGAAATCACGTCAAGGAGCTGCTGGACCGCTGCCGCACCGCAGAAGACCTGGTCAGGGTCCTGTCAGGCGGCTGAGCGGGCCAGAGGGGTACTCGGTGCGGCCCGGGCGGCAGGGTGGAAATCCTGCCGCCCGGGAATCATCGAGATGGCCCCCGTACGTTGGAGAAACTGCGGGGCCGATGTCGGACCCGGCTTGTAGGGTCTGATCATCACCGATCGGCAGGCGAACTGAGCGGGGTGAGGGTTATGGCAACCAAGGACACCGGCGGCGGCCAGCAGAAGGCCACGCGCGCGACCGAAGAGGTCGAGGAGCAGGCGCAGGACGCGCAGGCTTCGGAGGACCTCAAGGAGCGGCACGAGAAGCTGAGCGATGACGTGGACTCCGTCCTGGACGAGATTGACGATGTCCTGGAGGAGAACGCAGAGGATTTCGTTCGGTCATTCGTTCAGAAAGGCGGCCAGTAGCCTTCGAATCGAAGACTACGGGGGGCAAATTTGGCAAGCGAAGAAGGTGTGAAGCGCTGCGTGCGGTGCGGCGAATCGAAGCCGCACGCAGCCTTCGCTAATCGGCGATCGAACCTCGACGGTCTGCAGCGACATTGCCGGGAGTGCGCATCGGACTACCACCGGACGCATCAGGAGAGCCTCGGCAAGATGGTCAGGCCCAAGGTGGAAGTGCCCGATGGATACAAACACTGTCTGAAGTGCGGGGAGGTCAAGCCCTGGAGCGAGTGGCATCGCAACGCCACGGCTTCGGACGGGTTGTCGACACGCTGCAAAGCGTGCCGGGCTGCCGAGGGGCGAGCCAACCACCTGAAGCGCAACTACGGCCTCACCGAAGCCGAGCGTGACGCGATGATCGCCTCTCAGTACGGCCTCTGCGCGATCTGTCTGGTTGCCCCGCCCGCGCATGTGGATCACTGCCACGAGACGGGTAGGGTCCGTGGCGTACTGTGCTTCAACTGCAATTCGGCCATCGGCAAGTTGTGCGACGACCCAGGCACCGCTCGCCGAGCCGCTGCCTATCTGGAAGGAAACTTGTGGAAGCCAACTCTCGTGGCACCGGGCGTCTACCAGCTGCCTTCCTGACGCCGGGGTCCTCCTCCTTCATGGACTTCCTGTCCGAGCACCAGCCCGAGATGCTGCCGGGCAACCGGCAGCTGCCGCCCACACAGGGTGTGATCGAGGCGCCCCACGGCACCACGATCGTGGCCGTGACCTTCCCGGGGGGCGTGGTGCTGGCCGGTGACCGTCGGGCCACCATGGGCAACATCATCGCTCAGCGGGACATCGAGAAGGTGTTCCCGGCGGACGAGTACTCGGCCGTGGGTATCGCCGGCACCGCCGGTCTCGCCGTGGAGATGGTCAAGCTCTTCCAGCTGGAGCTGGAGCACTTCGAGAAGGTCGAGGGTGCGCAGCTGTCGCTGGAGGGCAAGGCGAACCGGTTGTCGACGATGATCCGGTCAAACCTCGGTATGGCCATGCAGGGCCTGGCCGTGGTCCCCCTCTTCGCCGGATACGACCTGGACCGCGAGAAGGGGCGGATCTTCTCCTACGACGTCACGGGTGGCCGCAGCGAGGAGCACAACTTCGCGGCGACGGGTTCCGGCTCGATCTTCGCTCGTGGTGCGATGAAGAAGTTGTTCCGTGATGACCTGTCCGAGGAGCAGGCGACCACTTTGGTGGTGCAGGCTCTCTATGACGCGGCTGACGACGACTCGGCGACCGGTGGTCCCGATGTCGCCCGCCGGATCTACCCGATCATCACCGTGATCACCGAGGACGGTTTCCGCCGGGTGACGGAGGAGGAGTCCTCCGAGATCGCTCGTGCGGTGTTGCAGAAGCGCCTGGAGGAGCCGGACGGCCCGAAGGCCGCCCTGCTCTGAGTGCGGGCCCCGGTTCTTATCGAGGTGATCCAGTGACCATGACAGAAAGGGACGGATAACCGGTGTCGACGCCGTTCTATGTCTCCCCCCAGCAGGCCATGGCCGACCGGGCGGAGTATGCCCGGAAGGGCATCGCCCGTGGCCGTAGCCTGGTCGTGCTGCAGTATGCCGACGGCATTGTGTTCGTCGGTGAGAACCCGTCCCGTGCGCTGCACAAGTTCAGCGAGATCTATGACCGGATCGGTTTCGCGGCCGCCGGTAAGTACAACGAGTACGAGAACCTGCGCATCGGTGGTGTCCGTTACGCCGACCTGCGGGGTTACACCTATGACCGTGATGATGTGACCGCCCGTGGTCTGGCGAACGTCTATGCCCAGACGCTCGGCACGATCTTCTCGTCGGCCGCGGAGAAGCCGTACGAGGTGGAGCTGGTCGTGGCCGAGGTGGGGGAGACCCCGGAGGGTGACCAGATCTATCGGCTGCCGCATGACGGGTCGATCGTGGACGAGCACGGTTCGGTCGCGGTGGGCGGCAACGCCGAGCAGATCAGCAGTTTCCTGGACCAGCGTCACCGTGACGGCATGTCGCTGGCGGAGGCTTTGAAGCTGGCGGTGCAGGCCTTGTCCCGTGACACCAACGGCAGCGAGCGGGAGATTCCCGCGGAGCGGCTGGAGGTGGCGGTGCTGGATCGTACGCGTCCGCAGAAGCGCAAGTTCAAGCGCATCGTCGGTCGTCAGCTGTCGCGTCTGCTGGCGGCGGACGGCGCGGCCACCGAGGCGGAGAGCTCGGAGGAGGAGGACGGCTCCGAGGAGGAGTGATCCGCCGCCCTGTTTGCCTGCTCCCGTGTGCCCCGGCCGTTCTCCTGGCCGGGGCACACGGCGTTCGGGTATGTCAGCGTGGGGCCTGGGCGGCGCGTGGTGGGGCCGTGGAGCCGCGTACGACGAGGCGGACCGGGATGTCCCCGCTTTCGGGTTGCCGGCCTTCCAGGACGGCGAGGAGGGCTTGCATGCCGCGTTCACCGAAGAGCTCGGCGTTCAGTCGTACGGTGGTCAGTTCGGGGTCGATGGCGGTGGCGAGGCCGAGGTCGTCGACGCCGGTGACGGAGACGTCGTCGGGTACGCGCAGGCCGAGGCGGCGCAGGGCTTTGTAGGCGCCGGCTGCGAGTTTGTCGTCGTCGCAGACGACGGCGGTGGGCCGGGGTCCGGGGGCGGTGAGCGCGGTCTCGGTTGCGGTCAGGGCGCCTTCGATGGAGATCGGGGCCCGGGTCGTGCGCACGTGCGTCCCCGGTACGGCGGCCATGCGTGTCGCGAGTTCACGCGCGCGTACCTCGAAGGTCCAGGAGGGTACGTCGGCGGCCAGGTGGAGGATGCGGCGGTGGCCGAGGGCGAGCAGGTGGTCGGTGACCTGGCGGACGCCGTCGGTGATGTCCAGGTTGACAGTGGCGGCGCCGAGGCTGCCTTCGGGGTCGCTGTCGAGCATGACCAGGGGCAGTTGGTCGCCGCGGATGGCGGTGAGGGCGTCGGCGGCCATGGAGGAGGCGATGACGCCGTCGAGGGCGGCTTGGGCGGAGGCGAAGGGGTCGCGGGCGGGGCCGATGCCTTCGGGGGAGGGGTAGAGGACGAGGCCGAAGCCGTTTTCGGCGGCGACGCGTGCGGCACCGGTGTAGACGCCGGCGAAGAACTCTGTGGTCAGGGCCGGTACGACCAGCAGGACGGTGCGGGTGTGGCCGAGGCGGAGGTTTCGGGCGGCGAGGTTGGGGCGGTAGCCGAGTTCGCGTGCGGCGTCGCGGACTCGTTCGGCGGTGGCTGCGGAGACCCGGCCGCGCCACTTGTCGCCGAGTACGAGGGAGACGGCGGCCTGGGAGACCCCGGCTGCCTGGGCGACGTCCCGGCTGGTCGGGCGCGTGCTGCTGCGTGCCACGGTGGGCTGCCCCTGTTCTTCTGGTCGTTCGCCTGGACGTGTGAACAGCGCACATGGTACGTATGACGACGGAAGTTATACGTAAAACTTGGGGCTGGAGGGCGGCACATGGCCACGGGTTATCTGGAGATACTCCGGGCGCGGCATGCGCTGCGGCTGCTCACCGGCACGCTGGTGGGGCGGCTGCCGAACGCGACGGCCGCGATCGCCCTGGTGCTGTTCGTCCGTGCCGAGGGCGGCACGTACAGCCTCGCGGGTGCCCTCGCCGCGGTCTACGGCGTCGCCAACGCCGTGGGCCAGCCGGTGCTGGGCCGGCTCGTGGATCTGCACGGCCAGCCGCGTGTGCAGCTGCCGGCGGCGGTGCTGGCGGCCCTGTCCATGGCGGTCTTCGCGTTCTCCGGCACCGATCCGCTGCCGCTGGCGTATGCGGCCGTGGCGGCGGCCGGTCTGTTCACGCCGCCGCTGGAGGGCGGCCTGCGCGCGCTGTGGCCGTCGGTGCTGGGGCGCGAGGAGCAGGTGCACACGGCGTACGCGATGGACGCGATCGCGCAGGAGATCATGTTCACGGTGGGGCCGCTGCTGGTGACGTTGTGCGTGTCGCTGTGGGACGAGCGTGCCGCCCTGCTGGTGCTGAACCTGCTGGGGGTGCTGGGTGCGCTCTCCGTGGTCGTGTCGCCGCCCTCGCGCGCGTGGCGGTCGGCGCCGCGTGAGGCGCACTGGCTCGGCGCGCTGCGCTCGCCGGGTCTGCTCGTGCTGCTCGGTGCTTTCCTGTTCGTGGGGATCGCGCTGGGCTCGATCACGGTCGCGTCGGTGTCGTACGCCGACGGTCATGGCGGTGACGCGGTGTACGGCTGGATGATGGCGGGGCTGGGCCTGGGCGCACTGGTGGGTGGCACGGTGTACGGGGCCCGTCGGTGGGACGGTTCGCCGGAGCGGCGACTGAGTGGGCTCGTGGCCCTTCTGGCGGTGTGTTACCTGCCTTTGATGCTGACGCCGGGTGCGCCGGCCATGGTGCTGCTGTCGGTGCTCTCCGGGGTGTTCCTCGCGCCGTGTATCGCCTGTGCGTTCATCATCGTGGACCGGCATGCGCCGAGCGGGACGGTCACCGAGGCTTTCTCCTGGCTTGTGACGACGTTCACCGTGGGTGCCTCGGTGGGAACGGGTGTGGCGGGGCCCGTGGTCCAGGCCGGTGGCACGGTGTGGGGGTTCGCGGTTCCGGGGGCGGCGGGGGCCGTGTCGTTGCTGGTGCTGCTCGCCATGGGGCGGGTCCTCGCAGCTCCCGCGCGGGGCGGGGTCGTTGCGTCTTCATCGGAAAATGATCCAAATCGTGCTGCCGAACCCCGTTTCAGCTCGGGGGATCGGGCGTAATGTTCAGTCATGGACCGCCGCATTTTCGGGCTGGAGAACGAGTACGGCGTCACGTGCACGTTCAGGGGACAGCGCCGCCTGTCTCCTGACGAGGTGGCGCGGTACCTCTTCCGCCGTGTCGTGTCATGGGGCCGCAGCAGCAATGTCTTTCTGCGAAACGGCGCCCGGCTCTATCTCGACGTGGGCTCACATCCGGAATACGCGACCCCCGAATGTGACAACGTGATCGAACTGGTCACCCACGACAAGGCCGGCGAGCGCATTCTCGAAGGACTCCTGGTGGACGCGGAGCGACGCCTGCACGAGGAGGGAATCGCGGGCGACGTCTACCTGTTCAAGAACAACACGGACTCCGCGGGCAACTCGTACGGCTGCCATGAGAACTATCTGGTGGCACGGCACGGGGAGTTCTCGCGGCTCGCGGACATCCTCATCCCGTTCCTGGTGACCCGACAGCTTCTGTGCGGTGCGGGGAAGGTGCTGCAGACGCCGCGTGGTGCCGTGTACTGCGTGAGTCAGCGTGCGGAGCACATCTGGGAGGGTGTGTCCTCGGCGACGACCCGTTCGAGGCCCATCATCAACACGCGTGACGAGCCGCACGCGGACGCCGAGCGCTACCGCCGGCTGCATGTCATCGTCGGTGACTCGAACATGTCCGAGACGACGATGCTGCTGAAGGTCGGCGCGACGGACCTGGTGCTGCGCATGATCGAGGCGGGCACGGTGATGCGTGACCTGACGCTGGAGAACCCGATCCGGGCGATCCGTGAGGTCAGCCATGACATCACGGGCCGCCGCAAGGTGCGGCTGGCCAGCGGCCGCGAGGCCTCGGCGCTGGAGGTGCAGCGGGAGTACTTCGACAAGGCCGTGGACTTCTGTGACCGCCGGGGGATCCGTACCGGCACGGTCGCGCAGGTCCTGGAGCTGTGGGGCCGCACCCTGGACGCGATCGAGAGCGAGGAACTGGACCGGATCGCCACCGAGATCGACTGGGTGATGAAGTACAAGCTCATCGAGCGCTATCGGGCCAAGAACAACATGACGATGTCGCATCCGCGGGTCGCGCAGATAGACCTCGCCTACCACGACATTCATCGTCGTCGTGGCCTGTACTACCTGCTGGAGAAGAAGGGCCAGGCGGCCCGGGTCTGCAACGACTTGAAGATCTTCGAGGGCAAGTCGGTTCCGCCGCAGACCACTCGGGCGCGGCTGCGCGGTGACTTCATCCGGCGGGCACAGGAACAGCGCAGGGACTTCACGGTCGACTGGGTGCATCTGAAGCTCAACGACCAGGCGCAGCGCACTGTGTTGTGCAAGGACCCGTTCCGTTCGGTGGACGACCGGGTGGAGAAGCTGATCGCCGGAATGTAGGCGAAAGCGGGTGAGCCAAGCGTTTCGGGTGTGAAATGCCGGAACGCCACACGGGCGTCGTACGTTTACCGTACGGCGCCCTTCTCGCGTCGTAGAGTTGCGCGCACGCCATCCGCAAGATCGATCGATTACGAGGCTCTCCCGTGCGCCGACGTTCACTTCTCCTCGCCGCCGTTCCCGCAGGGCTGGTCACACTGGCCGCGTGCGGTGACGGCAAGTCCGGCTCCAGCAAGGCCGGTGTCTCGCCGTCGGCGTCCACGATGCCTCCGCCGAAGATCGTGGACGCTCCGCTGCCGGCGATCACGGCGGGCACGAAGTTCGGTGAGAAGCCGACCGTGGCCAAGGGGCCGGGCGAGCCGTCGAAGAACCTGGCGGTGAAGACGGTGATCGCGGGCGGTGGTCGCACGGTCGCGGAGAACGACTTCGTCCAGGCGAACTATCTGGGCCAGATCTGGGACACGGGCAAGGTCTTCGACAACTCCTACGACCGCAAGATCCCGCTGGTCATCCAACTCGCCCAGGGCAGCAGCATCGACGGCTGGAGGTACGGGCTGGCGGGCAGGAAGACCGGCAGCCGTGTCCTGATGGCGGTGCCGCCCACCTGGGGCTACGGCAAGTCGGGCGAACCACAGGCGGGCATCAAGGGCACCGACACGATGGTCTTCGTCGTCGACCTGATCGATGTCTTCAACTCCAAGAGCTCCTCCCACGGCAAGCCGGTCCCGCAGAGCGACACGGCGCTGCCGGAGGTCGCCACGAACACCGACGGCGAGGTTCCCAAGGTCACCATCAGGCAGCCGCACCCGCCGAAGAAGCTCGTGTCCACCTACGTCCTGGAGGGTGACGGCCCCGAGCTCAAGGCGGACCAGACGGTCCTGTGCCAGTTCCAGGGGCTGGTCTGGGAGGGCGACAAGACCTTCGAGCGGACGTACGGCTCGGGGCGGCTGAGCCAGTTCCCGCTGGCGCAGATCCAGCAGGTGGTCCCAGGCCTGGCGCAGGGGCTGACCGGCAAGAAGGTGGGCAGCCGCGTGCTGGTCGTCGTACCGCCGGAGCTGGGCTACGCCACCCCTCCGCCCGGCGGGGTCGTCAAGAAGGACTCCACGCTCGTCTACACGGTGGACATCCTCGCGGCGATGTAGCCGTGTGGTGTGCGTGGCTGGCGGGGAAGCTGGTGTCCGTGACGGGCTTTGGGGCTGCAGAGATGAAAGACTGTCCACGTTTCGTGTCGTACACAAGCAGGAGCTTTTGACGTGAGCATCGAGAAGCCCGAGATCGACTTCCCTGGTGGCGAGCCCCCGGCGGACCTCGAGATCAAGGACATCTGGGAGGGCGACGGGCCGGTGGCGCAGGCGGGTCAGACCGTCACCGTCCACTATGTGGGTGTCGCCTTCAGCACCGGCGAGGAGTTCGACGCCAGCTGGAACCGTGGCACTCCGTTCCGCTTCCCGCTGGGTGCGGGCCGGGTCATCGCGGGCTGGGACCGGGGCGTGCAGGGCATGAAGGTCGGTGGCCGTCGCCAGCTGACCATCCCCGCCCACCTCGCCTACGGCAACCAGAGCCCGACCCCGGCGATCAAGCCGGGCGAGACGCTGATCTTCGTGGTGGACCTGCTGGGCGTCTGATCCCCGCCGGTCCCGTTGTGATCCACACGTGATCCACACCTGATCGACCGGTCGTGTCCGACCGGTTCCGATCACCTGGGGCCCATGCCTGCTCGGGCATGGGCCCTCGGCTTTTGTCACCGCCGTGAGGAGCGGTACGGTCATCGGTCGGAAGCACCATAGGAAAGGCGAAGGGCGTCGATGGCCATTGCCAAGGCCGAGCGGCTGATGAACCTGGCGCTGTGTCTGCTCGGCACACGGCGGCCGCTCAGCAAGCGCGAGCTGCGGGAGAGCATCGAGGCCTACCTGGAGGCGGGCTCCGACGACTCCTTCAACCGGATGTTCGAGCGCGACAAGGACGACCTGCGCGAGCTGGGCCTGGTCATCGAGACGGTGGAGAACCTGGACGGCGAGGTCGGCTATCTCGCCCGCCGCGACAGCAACCGGCTGCCGCCCATCACCCTGGACGCCGAGGAGGCCGCGGCGCTCGGTCTGGCCGCGAAGGTGTGGCAGCAGGCCCGTCTCGCCGGCGCGGCCAGCGGTGCTCTGCAGAAGCTGCGCGCCGCGGGGCTGCCCGAGGACGTCGACCCCTACGAGGCGCACGGCGCCCTGGAGCCCCGAATCCCGGTGCACGAGGCCGCGTTCGAGCCGCTGATGCTGGCCTGCCGGGACCGCCGCCCGGTCGTCTTCGACTACCGCAAGGCCTCCGCGGCCCGCCCCGAGCCCCGGCATGTGGAGCCGTGGGCGCTGGAGTGCTGGCGCGGGCACTGGTACCTGGCCGGTTTCGACCGGGACCGGGGTGCCGAGCGCGTCTTCCGGCTCTCCCGGATCACCGGCCGGGTCCGCTCGCGCGGTACGGGCTTCACCGCCGCCGTGCCCGACGTCGTCACCGTGCGCGAGACCGTGGCGAGCTGGGCGGGCGAGATCGCCGACGGTACGGCGCTGATCCGGCTGCGTTCCGGGGCCGGTTACCCCCTTCGGGCGAAGGCCGCCAGGGTGCGGGAACTCGGCGACGGCTGGGACGAGTTGGAGATTCCGTACGGGCACGGCCTGGACGCCTGGCTGGTGGAGTTCGGGCCGGACGTGGTGGTCCTGGAGCCGGCCGAGCTGCGCGCGGACGTGGTGGACCGGCTGCGTGCCGTGGCCAAGGGCTGAGGGGGGAGCAGGACTGTGGCAGGCAAACCGGTCAGGCCCGTGAACGCCATCGACCAGACCCGGCGGATGCTGTCCCTGGTGACCTACCTCAGGGAGCGTCCCGGCGCCCGGATCGCGGACGTCGCGCGTGCCTTCGGCATCACCGAGGACGAGCTGGTCGCCGACCTCGATCTGCTGCCGATGTGCGGCACGAGCTTCCGTGGTGGCGATCTGCTGGACATCGACACCGACGGCGAGCGGATCTGGTGGCACAACCCGGCCGCGCTGGGCGAGGAGGCGGCGGAGCCGCTGAGACTGGCCGCCGACGAGGCCACCGCGCTGCTGGTGGCCGCCCGGGCCGTCTCGACCCTGCCGGGCCTGCGCGAGGGCGACCGGCAGGCCCTGCTGCGGGCCACCGCGAAGGTGGAGGCCGCCGCCGGTGAGGCCGCCGGGGCCAGCGCGCGGCTGTCGGTGACCTTCGAGTCCGAGGGCGGGGTCTTCGCCGACGTCGACCGGGCGATCTCCGAGCGCCGCCGGCTGTGGATCCGCTACTACTCCCCGGCCCGCGACGAGGTCACCGAGCGCGAGATCGACCCGATCCGCCTGGTCAGCGTCGGGCACACCTATGTCGAGGCATGGTGCCGGCGGTCCGAGGCCCGGCGCACCTTCCGGCTCGACCGGGTCGCGGAGATCCGGATACTGGACGAGCCGTCCGCGCCGCCCGAGATAGAGCTGCGCGACCTCTCCGAGGCCCTGGTGCAGCCCGCGGCCGAGGACCCGGAGGTCGTGGTCGAGGTCGGCCCGGGCGGCCGCTGGGTGGCCGAGTACTACCCGCACGACAGCGCCGATGAGCTTCCCGACGGCGGGCTGCGTATCACTCTGCGCACCCCGGATCCGGCCTCCCTGCGCCGGCTGGCACTGCGGCTCGGCGCCGACGGCCGGATCGTGTCCCCGCCGGAGCTGGCCGACAGCGCCCGGAGAGCGGCGGCGGAGGCGCTGGCGGCGTACGACACGGCGTCGCGGTGAGGCAGCGCCCCGAGGGGGCGCAGGGCCGGGTTCGACATGCGACTCCGCCGCGATGCGCGTCCCCCGGGGTTCGAGCGGAGCCGAGAACTCGGGGGAGCGACCAGCCACGGCGGAACCGCAGACGCGCGACGGCGGACGGTGGCCCTTCCAGCGGCGCCTTGGCGAACGACGAGAAGAAGGAGCGAGGGCTGTGAGCGAGCGTGCGGGTGAGATGACGGTGGCGGCCGCCTTCGCAGGGATGAGGAGAGCGGTCCCCGTGATGTTCAGGGCGGGCTGCCCGGACTGCCGGGGTCGCTTCGAGCTCGCCGCGAGCGCGCTGCGCCTCGCCATCGGCGCCACCAGCCGGACGACGTTCTACTCCTTCACCTGCCCCGAGTGCGGGGCCGCCGTGCGCAAGCCCGCCGGGGAGCGCATCGTCGAGCTGCTCACCGGCGGCGGGGTGCGCACGCTGCGGCTGCACACCACCGTCTAGTCTCGACGTCATGTTCTGGCCGATGTGCGCGGTAGCGTTGGGTTTCCTGGGTCTCGCGGTGCTGGGGGTGCTCGCCGTCCGGGTCTTCCTGGAGGCGCGGCGTCTCGGACAGCAGGTCGCGGACTCGGCGCGCCGTATCAACAGGGCGGCGGAGGACCTGGAGCGGTCGGCGGCCAGTGCGGCCCGTGCCGTGGATGCGCTGTGATACCCCCAAGACCGTGCGCTTTGGGTCACTTCGCCCTGTCAGGCGACCGGCCCGTCCAGGTACGCTGGCGATCGCGGCCCGGACAACGAGGCGCGGTCCGCAGAGGGAGCCGGAGTACGCACGGGGATTGTCCTACGTTCACCCCTGGGCGTTACGATCGCTGCCAGCACGATGCTCGGACACATGTCCGACCGGCCGGACACAGCCCCGCCGCCCCGCCTCAGTGAGAAGGTGAAGACTATGTTCCGCAACGCACTTGAGCCGTGGCACCTGGTGCTCCTGGTTCTGGTGATCGTCCTCGTGTTCGGCTCCAAGAAGCTTCCGGACATGGCGCGCTCGCTCGGCAAGTCCGCGCGCATCCTCAAGAGCGAGGCCAAGGCGATGAAGGACGAAGGCAAGCCGTCTTCCACCCCCGCCCAGCCCGCCGAGGAGCAGACCCCGGCTCAGCGCACGATCCAGGCGGCGCCCGGCGACGTGACCAGCTCCCGGCCGGTCAACGAGCCGACGGACACGACCCAGCGCTGACGCGAGGACCGGGGCATCCGGTCCGCTGCACGAGATGAGGATGTGGGTTGCCCAAGCCTGCCCGCAATAAGGAGAAGGATCCCGAGGGGCGGATGCCGCTCGCGGATCACTTGCGTGAGCTGCGCAACCGGCTCGCGAAGGGCGTCCTGGCGATCGTCGTTGTCGCGGTGATCTCGGCCTTCTTCTACAAGGACATCATCAACTTCATCACCCGGCCGGTGCTCGACTCGGTCGGTTGCGGGCAGACCTTCGGGCAGCTGGTCAAGACCAAGAACGCCCACTGTGCGCACATCACGGTCAGTGGTTTGTTGGGTCCCTTCACTCTGGCCCTGAAGACCGCGCTGACGGCCGGCGTCGTGCTGGCGGCGCCGGTCTGGCTCTACCAGCTGTGGGCGTTCGTCGCACCGGGCCTGCACCGGCACGAGAAGAAGTACGCCTACGCGTTCGTCGGTCTCGGTTTCCCGCTCTTCCTGGTCGGCGGCTACCTCGCCTACCACGTGCTGCCCGTGACGGCGAAGTTCCTGGTCGACCTCACGCCGAGTGGTACGGAGAACCTGCTTCCGCTGGACGAGCTGCTCGACCTGGTCACGCGGATGGTAGTCGTGTTCGGCCTCGCCTTCGAGATGCCGTTGCTGCTGGTGATGCTCAACCTCACCGGCATCCTGTCCGGCCGGCGGATGCTCGGTTGGTGGCGTGGCATGATCGTCGGCATTGCCGCCTTCGCGGCCGTGGCCACGCCCAGCCCCGACCCGGGCACGATGCTGGCGCTGGCGGCGCCGATCTGGGCGCTGTTCTTCATCGCCGTGGCCGTCTCGCTGCTCAACGACCGCCGCCGGGCCCGACGCGAGGCGGACGGACCCGCCGACGACGAGGCCTCCGACCTGGACCTCACCCCCGAGGCGATCGGCGAGATCGAGCCCGTCGCGGCCAGCCGGGCCCTGCCCGAGCAGAGCGGCCCGGACCGGGTCAACGGCTACGACGACGTGACCTGAGCTTCGCGCCTGACCGCACCGGATGCCCCCGCCCTGATGGGCGGGGGCATCCGTCTTCGCCGGCCGGCCCACGTTCCGGATAATGATCGTCCTGTTGTCAGTGCGGCCCGGTACGCTCGAAAGCACGATGACAGAGGACCTCTCTCCGGCCGAGCGGTACGCGGCAGCCCGCAGGCGGGCAGCCGAGCAGGCCACCGCGCTCGCGTCCTTCCGCGAGATGTACGACTTCGGCCTCGACCCCTTCCAGATCGAGGCCTGCCAGGCACTCGAGGCGGGCAAGGGCGTACTGGTGGCCGCCCCCACCGGCTCGGGCAAGACGATCGTGGGCGAGTTCGCCGTCCACCTGGCCCTCATGCAGGGCAAGAAGTGCTTCTACACGACGCCCATCAAGGCGCTGTCGAACCAGAAGTACGCCGACCTGTGCCGACGCTACGGCACCGGCAAGGTCGGCCTGCTCACCGGCGACAACAGCGTGAACTCCGACGCCCCGGTGGTCGTGATGACCACCGAGGTCCTGCGGAACATGCTGTACGCCGGCTCCCAGACCCTCCTCGGCCTCGGCCATGTGGTCATGGACGAGGTGCACTACCTCTCGGACCGCTTCCGCGGCGCCGTCTGGGAGGAAGTGATCATCCACCTTCCCGAGTCGGTGACCCTGGTGTCACTGTCCGCGACCGTGTCCAACGCCGAGGAGTTCGGGGACTGGCTGGACACCGTCCGTGGCGACACCGAGGTGATCGTCGCGGAGCACCGGCCCGTGCCGCTGTTCCAGCACGTCCTCGCCGGGCGGAGGATGTACGACCTGTTCGAGGAGGGCGAGGGCCACAAGAAGGCCGTCAACCCCGACCTGGTCCGCCTCGCCCGGATGGAGGCGAGCCGGCCGTCGTACCAGGACCGCAGACGCGGCCGCGCGATGCGCGAGGCCGACCGGGAGCGGGAGCGCAGACAGCGCTCGCGGGTGTGGACACCGGGCCGTCCCGAGGTCATCGAGCGCCTGGACTCCGAGGGCCTTCTGCCGGCCATCACGTTCATCTTCAGCCGCGCCGCCTGCGAGGCCGCCGTCCAGCAGTGCCTGTACGCGGGCCTGCGGCTGAACGACGAGGAGGCCCGGGAACAGGTCCGCGCCCTGGTCGAGGAGCGCACCGCGCACATCGCGACGGAGGATCTGCACGTCCTCGGGTACTACGAGTGGCTCGAGGGCCTGGAGCGCGGCATCGCCGCCCACCACGCGGGCATGCTGCCGACCTTCAAGGAGGTCGTGGAGGAGTTGTTCGTACGCGGCCTGGTCAAGGCGGTGTTCGCCACCGAGACCCTCGCGCTCGGCATCAACATGCCCGCCCGCTCGGTGGTGCTGGAGAAGCTCGTCAAGTGGAACGGCGAGCAGCACGCCGACATCACGCCGGGCGAGTACACCCAGCTCACCGGCCGCGCCGGCCGCCGGGGCATCGACATCGAGGGCCACGCGGTCGTGCTGTGGCAGCGCGGCATGAGCCCCGAGCACCTCGCCGGCCTCGCGGGCACCCGCACCTATCCGCTGCGCTCCAGCTTCAAGCCGTCGTACAACATGGCGGTCAACCTGGTCGAGCAGTTCGGCCGGCACCGCAGCCGCGAGCTGCTGGAGACCTCCTTCGCGCAGTTCCAGGCCGACAAGTCGGTCGTCGGGATCTCCCGCCAGGTGCAGCGCAATGAGGAGGGCCTGGCCGGCTACAAGGCGTCCATGACCTGCCACCTCGGCGACTTCGAGGAGTACGCGCGCCTGCGCCGCGAGCTGAAGGACCGCGAGACCGAGCTGGCCCGGCAGGGGGCGAACCAGCGGCGGGCCGAGGCGGCCGTGGCGCTGGAGAGGCTCAAGCCGGGCGACGTCATCCACGTCCCCACGGGCAAGTACGCCGGTCTGGCCCTGGTGCTGGACCCCGGTCTGCCCGCCGGGCGTTCCAACGGCCACCGCGGCTTCGACCACCTCGACGGTCCGCGCCCGCTGGTGCTGACCGCCGAGCGTCAGGTCAAGCGGCTGGCGGCGATGGACTTCCCGGTGCCGGTCGAGCCGCTGGACCGGATGCGGATCCCGAAGTCCTTCAATCCGCGCTCGCCGCAGTCCCGCCGGGACCTCGCCTCCGCGCTGCGCACCAAGGCCGGGCACATCCCGCCGGAGCGGGCCCGCAAGAAGCGCTCGCAGGCAGCCGACGACCGCGAGATCGCCCGCCTGCGGACCGCGATCCGCGCCCACCCCTGCCATGGCTGCAACGACCGTGAGGACCACGCCCGTTGGGCCGAGCGCTACCACCGGCTGCTGCGTGACACCTCACAGCTGGAGCGCCGCATCGAGGGCCGTACGAACACCATCGCGCGGACCTTCGACCGGATCGTGGCCCTGCTGACCGAGCTGGACTACCTGCGCGGCAACGAGGTCACCGAGCACGGCAAGCGCCTGGCCCGGCTGTACGGCGAACTGGACCTGCTGGCCAGTGAATGCCTGCGCGAGCGGGTCTGGGAGGGGCTCGGCCCCGCCGAACTCGCCGCCTGTGTCTCGGCGCTGGTGTACGAGGCACGGGTCGGCGACGACGCGATGGCGCCCAAGCTGCCCTCGGGCAAGGCGAAGGCCGCGCTCGGCGAGATGGTCCGGATCTGGGGCCGGCTGGACAGTCTGGAGGAGGAGTTCCGGATCAACCAGACCGAGGGCGTGGGCCAGCGGGAACCGGATCTCGGATTCGCCTGGGCCGCGTACATGTGGGCCTCGGGCAAGGGGCTCGACGAGGTGCTGCGCGAGGCGGAGATGCCCGCGGGGGACTTCGTGCGGTGGTGCAAGCAGGTCATCGACGTTCTCGGCCAGATCTCCGCGGCGGCCCCAGCGGAGGGCTCGACCGTGGCCAAGGCCGCGCGCAAGGCTGTGGAACAGCTGCTGCGGGGGGTTGTCGCCTACTCGTCGGTCGGGTGATCTCCGGTTCGCCGGAGCGGATGACCATGGGGGCCCTTTCGGGCCCCCATTTCGCTTATCACGGTGAGTCACTTCGCATGCCCGTACACCGTGACCGAAAGTGTTCGAATATGCGCTGAGCGTGCAAATGGAGTCGAGCGTACTCCTGGTGTACGGGCCATTTCAGGTGCTTGCCGAATATGACACGGCGATGATCCGGTCGGACTAAGCTCGCCCGCGGCGCACCGAGTTGAGCTGAATTCGTGCGTCTGTTCCCAAACATGCGATAAATCCCGACAGTTCCATGAACCTTCCCCCCAAAAGCTCCCCCGACACCCAGCCGACTCGTCTCAGAAGGCATCCATGGTGAGTGTTCAGAAGCCTCCCGGTGGCCGTGAACGTCCTTACACACGCGTCCTGTTGCCGCCGGCCATATTGATGGCCGCCGCGACCGGCGCGGCCGTTGCCCTGGGGCCGGCGTCGGCCCGGATCGCCGTCGGCGCGGTCGGGGCCGTGGCCCTGCTGCTGATCCTCGCCATCGGCGGGGAGGCCGCCCGCCGCGGCCGCAGGCTCCGCGAGGAACAGGCCGAGCACGCCCGTCACACCGCGTATCTGGAACACCGTCTCGCCGCCCACGACGATCTGATCGGGCGCTTCGCGAGCGACGTCATCCCCCACGGCCATCTGCGGCTGCGCGCCGGAGAACCGCTGCGCGACGTGATGGTCAACGGCTACGACGTCGACCCCGAACTGCGCAGCCTGCCCGACTCCTACCGGGAGATGTTCCGCGCCGCGATGCGCGGCGCGGACCGCGAGATCAACATGCGCGACGCCACCGAGCGCTCCTTCGTGAGCATCGCCCGTCGCGTCCAGGCCATCGTCCACCAGCAGTCCAACGAACTGCGGGAGATGGAGGAGGACCACGGCCGCAACCCCGAGGTCTTCGACGACCTGCTGCGCATCGACCACGGCACCTCGCTGATCGGCCGGCTCGCCGACACCATCTCCGTCCTCGGCGGCGGCCGCCCCGGCCGCCAGTGGCCGCTGCCGGTCTCCCTCTACAGCACGCTGCGCGGTGCCATGTCGCGCATCCTGGAGTACCGCCGCATCCAGCTGAACTCCATCGTCAACATCAACATCAAGGGCACCTCCGTCGAGCCGGTCATCTACGCCGCCGCCGAGCTCTTCGACAACGCCACCCGCTACTCGCCGCCCACGGCCAAGGTGCACGTCACCGCCACCGAGGTGCAGACCGGCATCGCCATCGAGATCGAGGACGCCGGCGTCAGCCTCAGCGAGGAGTCCCGCGCCCGCATCGAGAAGATGATCGAGGACGCCAAGAACCTCGACGACGCCCACAACCTGGGCGAGAACCCGCGCCTCGGCCTCGCCGTCGTCGGCCGCCTGTGCAAGATGTTCGACATGGAGGTCTCGCTGCGGGCCTCCGCCTACGGCGGTTGCCGCGCGATCCTCATCGTCCCGCGCGTGATGACGACCACCGAGCCCGGTGTCGGGGCCGCCCACGGCATCGGCGCCACCGGCACGCCGATCCCCGCGCTCGGCGCGGTCGAGGGCCCCAAGCGCCCGCCGAAGCGGCGCCGCCCCACCAGCCCCAAGATCCCGGCCGGGATCTCCATGGAGGACGACGTCCCGGTGGTCACCGAGTGGACGGCGGGCGGTCTGCCGCAGCGCCGCAGCCGGATGAAGACCCCGATCAGCCAGCGCTTCGCCGAGCAGGCCGAGGTCGAGCAGGCCGAGCGTGAGGGCAGGCCCACCGTCTGGTCGCAGCCCAAGCCCGAACGGCAGCCCGAGATGGACCCCGTGCGCAAGAAGCTCATGGAGCGGCCGATCGGCCAGGGGATCGAGGACTTCTGGAACGGCCTGCGCAAGGGCATGCCCGAGGGCGCCACCGGCCCCGAACTGACCGACTTCACGAGGCACCCGGAAAAGTACGTGCACCTGCTCAACGACTACGCGGACGAGCCCGTCGAGGGCACCACCGAGGCCGACGACGAGGGGGACCTCAAGTGATCCAGCAGCGAGGCAACATCGACTGGATGCTCAAGCAGCTCAACGACGGCGTGCCGGGCATCGAGATGATCGTGGTCCTCTCCGCGGACGGACTGCGCATCGCCCGCTACGGTGGCGATCCCGACGCCGCCGACCGCGTGGCCGCAGCCTGCGCGGGCGTGCAGAGCCTGGCCGGCGCCATCATCAAGGAACTCCCCGGAGCCGGCGACATGCAGGTCGTCGTCTTCGAGATCGACGGCGGCTACTTCTACCTGATGAACGCCGGCGACAACGCCTTCCTCGCCGTACTCGCCGACGTCACCTGCGAACCGGGCCGGATGAGCGGCATGATGCGCGACCTCGTCGTCCGGATCGGCGCCCATCTCACCAGTCCGCCCCGGCGGAACGGGCAGAGCGTATGACTCCTCCACGACGCAAACGGCGCGAGCCGAAGCTCCCGCCGCCTCCGCAGCCGCAGCCACCGGCGCCCAAGCCGGCGGACGGCGAGGCCGAGCCCAAGAACCCCGAACGGCTCTACGCCGTCGCCGGATCCGAGGACGGCGCACGCGCCGAACTCGACCTCGTGACGTTAATCGTGGCGCGCGACGCGCCCCAGATGGCCGCCTCACCGGAGCAGGCCGCGGTCCTGCGGCTCTGTGCCAACCCCCTGTCCGTGGCCGAGCTCTCGGCCTATCTGAACCTGCCGTTCAGCGCGATGACCGTCCTGATCACCGAGCTGATCACGGCCGAACTGGTGCAGGTGCGTGCCCCGGTCGTCCGCCGGGCGCTCCCGGACCGTTCACTCCTCGAAGCGGTGATGCATGGACTTCAACGGCTCTGACACCATCCCCGGACCACGCACCGAGGATCATCTGCCGCGCACGGCCGAGACCGCGGTGAAGATCGTGATCGTGGGCGGCTTCGGCGTCGGCAAGACCACCATGGTCGGTTCCGTCAGCGACATCAGGCCGCTGACCACCGAGGAGACCATGACCCAGGCCGGCATCGGCGTGGACGACAACTACGGTTCCGAATCCAAGACGGCCACCACCGTGGCCATGGACTTCGGCCGCATCAGCATCACCGAGAAGCTGGTGCTCTACCTCTTCGGCACCCCCGGCCAGGAACGCTTCTGGTTCCTGTGGAACGGGCTGTTCGAGGGCGCGCTCGGCGCGGTCGTCCTCGTCGACACCCGGCGCCTGGAGGTCAGCTTCGACGTCATGGGCCGGCTGGAGGAGCGCGGCGTGCCCTTCGTCGTCGCCATCAACTCCTTCCCGGACGCGCCTCGTTACCCCGTCGAGGAACTGCGCACCGCGCTCGACCTGACCCCGGAGATCCCGATCATGGATTGCGACGTACGCCGCCGGGCCTCCAGCAAGGACGTGCTGATGACCCTGATGCGCTTCCTGCACTCGATCGCCCTGTCCCGCGCCCTCGCCTGATCCCCCGCCGACCGATCCCCTCTCCCTTTCGTTCCGGAGCGACACCGTGACGTCTGAACCCTCCTCCCTGACCGACACAGACCCCAACGCCGGACCGCCGCGGGGCTGCCCCGCGCACCGACCGGGCCCCGGCGGACTGCACCGGCTCTACGGCCCCGACGCGGAGGACCTGGGCGGCCTCTACGAGCGGCTGCGGGACCAGCACGGCCCCGTGGCACCCGTGCTGCTGCACGACGACGTACCGATGTGGGTGGTCCTCGGGCACGCCGAGAACCAGCAACTGGTGCGCAGCCCCTCCGTGTACACCCGCGACAGCCGGGTCTGGACCCCGCTGGTGGAGGGCACGGTCAAGCCCGACCACCCGCTGATGCCGCACATCGCCTGGCAGCCGATCTGCTCGCACGCCGAGGGCGACGAGCACCAGCGGCTGCGCGCGGCGGTCACCGCCGCCATGGGGACCATCGACCACCGCACCGTGCGCCGCCACATCGGCCGCCACACCCAGGGCCTGGTCAACAGCTTCTGCGAACGCGGGCGGGCCGACCTGGTCCCCCAGTTCGCCGAGCATCTGCCGATGGCCGTCATGTGCGAGATCCTCGGCATGCCCGAGGAGTACAACGACCGGATGGTGCAGGCCGCCCGGGACGCCCTGAAGGGCACCGAGACCGCCATCCAGAGCCACGCCTACGTCATGGACGCGCTGAACCGGCTCACCACCCGGCGCCGCGCCCGGCCCGAGGAGGACTTCACCAGTCACCTCATCACCCACCCGGCCGGGCTCAGCGACGACGAGGTCCGCGAACACCTGCGGCTCGTCCTCTTCGCGGCCTACGAGGCCACCGCGAACCTCCTCGCCAACGCGCTGCGCATGGTCCTCACCGAGCCGGGTTTCCGCGCCCAGCTCAGCGGCGGCCAGATGACCGTGCCGGAGGCGATCGAGCAGTCCCTGTGGGACGAGCCGCCGTTCAGCACCGTCCTCGGCTACTACGCCAAGCAGGACACCGAGCTGGGCGGGCAGCGCATCCGCAAGGGCGACGGCCTGCTCTTCGCGCCCGCGCCGGGCAACCTCGACCCGCGCATCCGCCCCGACCTGTCTGCGAGCATGCAGGGCAACCGCTCCCACCTCGCCTTCGGCGGCGGCCCGCACGAGTGCCCCGGCCAGGACATCGGCCGTGCCATCGCCGACGTCGGCGTGGACGCGCTGCTGATCCGGCTGTCCGACATCCAACTCGACTGTGCCGAGGAGGAGTTGCGCTGGCGTGCGTCCATCGCCTCCCGGCACCTGGTGTCACTGCCCGTGCGCTTCGAGCCGAAGCCGCAGCAGGACGTCAACGTCCTGCCGAGGCCCGTGCCCCTCCCGCCGCAGCGCACCTGGCAGCCCGGCACCCCGGGCCCCGACCGGCCCGCGGTCGTCGAGCCCCGCCCCGCCACCCCCCGTCCCGTCACGCCCGAGCCCCATTCCACGGCTCCGCAGCCGGCGGTGCGCCGCCGGGGCGTCTGGCGGCGGTTGCTCAACTGGTGGCGTGGGGAGTAACCGCACCCGGAGGACGGCCCGTCGCGGCTCACCCGGCGGAGCGCTCAGCCCCGGCCCGCCCAGCCGTCGTACGACTCCCAGGCCTGGAGCACGCGTCCGCTGGCGAACGTGTGCTCCGCGCCGGTGACCGGATCGGTGAACTCCAGCCTGCGGGCGAGCAGTTGAAGCGGGCGCCGGAAGTCGCCGGCCGGCACCGGGGCGGTCACCTCCGGATACAGCGGGTCGCCGAGGACGGGGACGCCGAGCGCGCTGAGATGCACCCGCAGCTGATGGGTCTGCCCGGTCGCCGGGACGAGCCGGTACCGGGCCAGCCCGCCGCGCTGCCCGGCCGACTCGATGTACGTCTCGGCGTTCGGCTCGCCCTCGACCTCCCGGGCCGCCTGCACTCCGCGCTCCTTCACGATCCGGCTGCGCACGGTCCGGGGCAGGGCGAGCGAGCGGTCGTACGGCGCGATCGCCTCGTACTCCTTGCGCACCCGCCGGTCCCGGAACAGCGTCTGGTACGCCCCGCGCTCCTCGGGCCGCACGGTGAACAGCACCAGCCCCGCCGTCAGCCGGTCCAGGCGGTGCGCGGCGCTCAGCGTCGGGATGCCCAGCTCGCGCCGCAGCCGGGCCAGCGCGGTCTCGGTCACATGGCTGCCGCGCGGGGTCGTGGCGAGGAAGTGCGGCTTGTCGGCGACGACGATGTGCGCGTCCTGGTGGACGACCTCCACCGGGAACGGCACCGGCACCTCGGCGGGCAGCTCGCGATGGAACCACACGTACATCCCCGGCTCGTACGGCGCGTCCGGCGCCACCCCGCGCCCGTCGGCGCCGACGATCAGTCCGGAGTCGAACATCGACTCGACCATGCCGGGCGGGGCCCCCGTCAGCCGCTCCACCAGATGCTCCCGCACGGTGGCCCACGTCCCGCCGTACGGCAGCCGCACCCGCACGGGGTCGACCCCGTTGCGTTGGGGGAGCGGGGCGGGCGGGGGTGGTGTACGGCGTCTCATCGGGGTCAAGGGTACGAGGCGGAAACCGGTGGGCGGGCGGCCGTGCGGTGGGCAGGATGTGGATCATGCCGTATCTCAACAGCCCGGTCGTGCCGGCCGGCACCCTCGCCCGAGTCCCCCAGCCCAGCCTTCCCAGCGGTGACGGCTTGCTGCTGCGCCCTTGGCAGGCGAAGGACGCGCCCGCGGTGTACGCCGCCTTCCAGGATCCGCTGATGCACCAGTGGCACATCAGGTCCGCCGACTCCGAGCAGGAGGTCGCCGGCTGGATCACGCAGTGGCAGAGCTGCTGGACGGACGAATGCCAGGCCCAGTGGGCCGTCGTGGACGCGGACACCGACGAACTGCTGGGCCGTGTCGCGCTGCGCCAGATCCTGCTCGACGACGGCTGCGCCGAGGTCGCGTACTGGACGGTGGCACGCGCGCGTGGCCGGGGTGTCGCGGTGCGGGCCACTACCACGCTGTCCCGCTGGGCGTTCGAGGAGATCGGTCTGCACCGTCTCGAACTGTCGCACGCCACCGCCAACGAGGCCTCCTGCCGCGTGGCCCTGAAGGCCGGTTTCGCCGCCGAGGGCACCAAGCGCAGCGCCCTGCTCCATGCCGACGGATGGCACGACATGCATTTCCACGCGCGCGTGCGGGGCGACTGACCGGTGCGCGATCACCGGACACGCGATACATCGTAAGTCTTGACCCCTCGCGAACGGACGCGATATGTTCGTGAACGGATATTCGGAAACGAGGTGATCGTCGTGACCATGAAGCGTCGCAAGCTCGGCAACCCGCTGGCGCTCGCGGTGATGGCGACCCTCTGGCAGAAGCCCATGCACCCGTACGAGATCGCCCAGACCCTGCGTCGCCAGGGCAAGGACACCAGCACGAAGATCAAGTACGGCTCGCTCTACACGGTCGTGCAGAACCTCGAGAAGCACGGTTTCGTCGAGGTGACCGACGTGGAGCGGCAGGGCAACCGACCCGAGCGCACGGTGTACGGGCTGACCGACGCCGGGCGCGAGGAGATGACCGAGTGGCTGTCGGACCTCATCGCCGTCCCGGTGAAGGAGTACCCGATCTTCGAATCCGCCCTCTCGCTCATGGGTGCGCTGCACCCGGACGAGGTGGTGCGGCTGCTTCGGGAGCGGCTCAGTGCTCTGGAGGTCCAGGTGGCGAGCGGGCGGGGAGCGCTGGAGAAGCTGTCCGAGACGCTGCCGCGGCTCTTCCTCGTCGAGATCGAGTACCAGCTGCACATGACCGCGGCGCAGGCCGAGTGGGTCCGCGGTTTCCTGGCGGAGATGGAGGACGGCACGCTGCCGGACGTCGACGGCTGGCGGTACTTCCACGAAACCGGGGAGCTGCCACCGGACTTCACCGTGACCACCTGAGAGAGAACACGACCCCGGCGGGGCTGTTGCAGCAGCTCCGCCGGGGTCTCGAACCCCGAAACGGATCCGCCGTGCGGCGGCTCCGGGCGATCGAGGTGCGGCACACCCAGGATAGCCCGGCGCTCTTCACGTGGATCTTCCTTCCTACACACACGCAGGAGAGCTGTCGTCATGAACACCCGTGCGCCCGCAGTGGAGGCGCGCCGGCTCGTCAAGACCTATCCCGGTGACGTCACCGCCCTGAACGGCATGGACGTCACCGTGACACCGGGCACCGTCTTCGGACTCCTCGGCCCCAACGGCGCCGGCAAGTCCACCACCGTCAAGATCCTCACCACCCTGGCCCGCCCCGACTCCGGCACCGCGACCGTCGCCGGACACGACGTGCTGCGCCACCCCGACCGGGTGCGCCGCGCGATCGGCGTGGTCGCCCAGCAGTCCGGCGCCGACCCCGTCGCGACCGGCCGGGAGAACCTCCAACTGCAGGGCCGCCTCCACGGATTGAGCGGTGCGGCACTGAACCGCCGGGTGGACGAGCTGCTGGAGCGGTTCGGCCTCACCGACGCCGCCCGCCGGCCGGTGAAGGGCTACTCGGGCGGCATGCGGCGCCGCCTGGACGTCGCCCTCGGTCTGGTGCACCGCCCCGAGGTGCTCTTCCTGGACGAGCCGACCACCGGCCTCGACCCGGAGGCGCGCACCGCGATGTGGGAGGAGATCGGCCGGCTGGCCGGCGAGGAGGGGCTGACCATCCTGCTCACCACCCACTACCTGGAGGAGGCCGACCGGCTCGCCGAGCGCATCGCGATCGTCGACCGCGGCCGGATCGTGGTCGAGGGCACCCCGGACGCCCTCAAGGGCGAACTGCGCGGCGACGCCGTCCACCTGGAGCTGGGCGAGCCGGTCGGCGAGGCCGGCCGCACCCTGCTCACCGGCGCCCTGACCGCCCTGCCCGGGGTGCACGAGGCGCTGTGCGAGGGGCGCCGGATCAGCGTCCGCGCCGACGACGGAGCGGCCACGGTGCCCGCCCTGCTCGCCGCTCTGGACCGGGCCGGGGTCACCGTCTCCTCGGCCACCGTCGCCCGGCCCTCACTGGACGACGTCTATCTGCGCCACGCGGGCCGCCGGTACGCGGAGGCGGAGGCCGAGACCGCGGCCGTGCTCGCCGGAGGTGTGCGATGAGCGTCGCCCTCACCCAGACCTGGTACATGACGCAGCGCCAGCTGCGGGTGTTCGCCCGGCAGCCCGCCTACGCCGTCATCACCCTGATCCAGCCCGTGATCTGGCTGTTCCTGTTCGGCAACCTGTTCAAGAAGGTCGTCGAACTGGGCGGTTTCGGCACCACCTCCTACCTGGACTACCTGGTGCCGGGTGTGGTGGTGATGAGCGCCCTCAGCTCCAACATGTGGGCGGGGATGGGCACGTTGGAGGAGATCCAGCGCGGCACCCTCGACCGCTTCCTGACCACCCCTGTCAGCCGGGCCGCGCTGATGAACGGCAACGTCGTCAACAACGGCCTGGTCACGGCGTTCCAGTCGGTGGTCATCGTGCTGCTCGGCCTGCTCGGCGGCGCGGACTACCCCGGCGGCGTCGCCGGGGTCGCGATCCTCGTGGCGGTCGCCGTCCTGCTCGGCACGGTCTTCGGCGCCCTGTCCAACGCGCTCGGCATGCTCGTGCGCGAACGCGAGTCGATCATCGGCATCAACACCTTCCTGCTGCTGCCGCTGACCTTCCTCTCCAGCGCTTTCATGGCACCCTCGCAGATGCCCGGCTGGATGCGGCACATCGCCGACTTCAACCCGCTCAACTGGGCGATGGTGGCGGGCCGTGCCGCGATGTCCGGGCACTCCGACTGGGGCGTGGTCCTCAGCCGTGGCGGCGCGCTGCTCGCGCTCGCCGTCGCGGCGGTGTGGCTGTCGATCCGCACCTTCCGTTCCTACCAGCGGTCGGTGTGATGATGTAGGACATGCCGCCCTACGACCTCGCGAACCGGCTCGTCGTCGGTGTCGCCTCCAGCGCCCTGTTCGACCTGCGGGAGTCGGACGCGGTCTTCCGCGAGCAGGGCGAGGAGGCCTACCGGGCCTACCAGGAGCAGAACGTCGACACCACGCTCCGCCCCGGCGTCGCGTTCGCGTTCATCCGCAGGCTGCTGTCGCTGAACGACCTCGGCGAGCCGGGCGATCCGCTTGTCGAGGTCATCATCCTCTCCCGCAACGACCCCGACACCGGCCTGCGGGTCATGCGGTCGATCGCGGCCCATGAACTGCCGGTCAGCCGGGCCGTGTTCATGCAGGGCAGGGCGCCGTACGCGTTCATGACCGCGCTGAACATGTCCCTGTTCCTGTCCGCGAACGGCGACGACGTACGCGAGGCGGTCGCGGCCGGCCTGCCCGCCGGGCATGTGCTCGGATCGTCGTACGCGGACGACCCGGCCGACCCGGAGCTGCGGATCGCGTTCGACTTCGACGGTGTGCTCGCCGGTGATGCCGCCGAGCAGATCTACCAGTCCGGCGGTCTGGAGGAGTTCCGCGCACACGAGACCCGCAACGCGGCGACCCCGCACGACCCGGGACCGCTGCGGGACTTCCTCGCCGGTGTGAACCGGATACAGCGCCGGGAGGAGGAACGGCGCAGGACCGACCCGGACTACCCGAGCCGGGTCCACGTCTCCATCGTGACCGCGCGTGCCGCGCCGGCCCACGAGAGGGCCGTGCGGAGCCTGAAGCAGTGGGGCGTGACGGTCAACGGCGCCTTCTTCCTCGGAGGCATCGAGAAAGGCGCGGTGATGAAGGTACTCAGACCGCACATCTTCTTCGACGACCAGGTCACACACCTGCAGAGCACGTCCCGGACCACACCGAGCGTGCACGTCCCGTTCGGCAAGCTCAACGAGACCTGAGCGCGGGCCGGTCTCAGGCCGCCGCCGCGCCGCTCTCCTGCTCGGCCTCGATACGGGCGTTCCACTCGCGCTTGGAGGCCTGCCAGCCGTCCTCGTTGTGGCCCAGGCGCCAGTAGCCGGAGATCGACAGGTCCTCGCGCGGGATGTTCAGGTCGACCCGCAGCAGCCGGCGCAGCTCCTTCACGAAGCCCGCCTCGCCGTGCACGAACGCGTGCACCCGGCCCTCGGGGAACTCAAGGGCGCGTACGGCCTCCAGCAGCGCCTCGCCGACCGGCCGGTCGCCGCGGTGCAGCCAGACGACCGCCACATCGGAGTCGATCTTCTGCTCCTCCTCCGGGCCGGACACCTCCACGAAGGCATGGGCGCGGGCGCCGGCGGGCAGCGCCTCCAGGGACCGCGCGATCGCGGGCAGCGCGCTCTCGTCACCGGCGAGCAGATGCCAGTCGGCCGTGGGGTCGGGGGCGTAGGCGCCGCCGGGGCCCGTGAAGCGCACCGCCTCGCCGGGCCGCACCCGGGCGGCCCACGGGCCGGCCAGGCCCTCGTCGCCGTGGACGACGAAGTCCAGGGTCAGCTCACGGAGTTCGGGATTCCAGGCGCGCACGGTGTAGGTCCGGGTCACCGGCCACTGCTCCCGCGGGAACTCCGCCCGGATCCGCTCCACGTCGAAGGGCTCCGGGTAGGTCACGCCCTCGGGGCCGAAGAGCAGCTTCACATAGTGGTCGGTGCAGGTGTCCGCCGCGAAGTCGGCCAGGCCCTCGCCGCCGAGCACCACCCGCTGCATGTGCGGGGTCAGCCGCTCGGTGCGGACCACATGGGCGGTGCGGGTCTTGCGCGGCTTTCGTACCGGACGCTCTGCCATCACGACCTCCAGCAAGATGGTTAGGTTTGCCTAAGTTAGCACCTCGCTCTGCGGTCACACCTCGCTCCCGGCCCCGGCGGAGAGCCCTTTGCCGGAATATTCCGGTCACCGTGCATATTCAGGTACCGTCACCCGGGCTCCACGGCGAGTGTGGTCAACAGCCGCTGCAGGGAGCCGCCGAGCCCCCAGCGCTCGGCCAGCTGCTCCAGGCCCGCCGGGTCCCGAGGAGCGTGCGGCAGGGCCGTGTCGACGTCCGGCAGCGGTACGTCGTCCGCGACCCGCACCACCTTCGGCGCGACCGCGACGTACGGGCCGGCCTCGGTGAGCCGCTTGCGCTGCGACGGCGTGAGCCTGGCCCGCGGGTCGTCGACCGCCGTCATGATCCCGGCCAGGTCGCCGAACTCGGCGAGCAGCTTGGCAGCCGTCTTCTCGCCGATCCCGGGCACGCCCGGCAGGCCGTCGCTCGGGTCGCCGCGCAGCAGCGCCAGATCCGCGTACCCCCGCCCGTCGACGCCATACTTCTCGCGCAGCACCGCCTCGTCGGTCAGCTGCAGGGTGCCGACGCCCTTCAGCGGATACAGCACCCGGATCCCGCGCGCGTCGTCCACCAGCTGGTACAGGTCGCGGTCGCCGGTGACGATGTCCACCGGGCCCCCGGCGCGCGCGGTGAACGTGCCGATCACGTCGTCCGCCTCGTACTCCGCGACGCCGACCCGGGCGATGCCGAGCGCGTCCAGCACCTCCTCGATGACCGGCACCTGCGGGGAGAGGGTGTCCGGCACGACCTCCTCGTCCGGCGCGTCCTCGTGCTCCTCGGCTACCCGGTGCGCCTTGTAGGTGGGGATGAGGTCCACCCGCCACTGCGGCCGCCAGTCGGCGTCCATACAGGCCACCAGGTGCTGCGGCCGGTGGTCCCTGACCAGCCGGTCGATGAAGTCCAGCAGTCCGCGTACGGCGTTCACCGGCGTGCCGTCCGGTGCCTTCACGGAGTCCGGGACGCCGAAATAGGCGCGGAAGTACAGCGATGCGGTGTCGAGCAGCATGAGTCGTCCGGTCACGTTCGCATCATGCCGCACCGCACCGACAGTGCCGTGCGCGCCGGGCTCGAGCGCGCCTGTGCCAGGAAGCAGCCGGTCGCCGTCACCCCGTGGTCCCGCACGGGCGCGGCGCCTTTCCTGGCACGGCAAGGATCCGGCCAACCACGGTCCGTGACGACCCTTGGCCCCTGCCCGGGCCCCCGGCCCTGCTGGTCGGCATGTTCGCCCCGGGCCCGGACCCCGCCCGGGACCGGCCCGGGGCCCCGCCACGCTGGCGCGAACCGTGAGGGTGGCGGCTCGGCAGCATGTCGGGTATGTGACAGCGACGTGAAACGGTTTGCCGAACATGCGTAGGGTGCAGAGAAGTCATCAGAAGAGGTGTGCCCCGAGCCGGGCACCCGGACAGTGGCACGACGAGCGAGGGAGGGAGCCGGAGCGATGGGCGACCACAAAGAGCAGCCCGTGCGGGTGGGCGCGGCCGTCCGGCGACGCCGCCGTGCCCTGGACCTGACCCTCGCCGCCGTGGCCGAGCGCAGCGGTCTGTCGGTGCCCTTCCTCAGCCAGGTCGAGAACGACCGGGCCCGTCCCAGCCGCACCTCGCTGGAGAAGCTCGCCGACGCCCTGCGCACCACGGCCGTCGAACTCCTCGCCGCCGCCGACCCGGCGGCCAGTGTGGACGTCGTACGCGCCGACCCGGCGGCCGAGGGCGGCTTCGAGCCCCGGACCCGCTCCCTGGTGCGCGGCCACCACCAGCTGCACGCCTCCGAGTTCACCGGTGACCACGACGCCGGCCGCGAGTTCCAGCACCGCAACGACGAGCTGATGTACGTCGCCGACGGCGCGGTGGAGATAGAGGCCGAGGGGCGCGCGTATCGCCTCGGTCGCGGCGACACCCTGTATCTGACCGGTGGGGTCCGCCACCGGTGGCGGGCGACGGTGCCGGACACCCGGGTCGTCGTGGTGGCGGTCGCCGAGCACATCGAGGCCGTTCAGGACCGGTCGCGGTAGTGCGGGTCGTCTCCCTGGTCCCGTCCCTCACCGAGGCGGTGGCTGTGACGCTGCCCGGGGTGCTGGCCGGCGCCACCGGCTGGTGCACCCACCCGCCGGACCTGGACGTCACCCGGATCGGCGGCACGAAGAACCCCGAACTCGACCGCATCCTCGCCCTCGCTCCCGACCTGGTGATCGCCAACGAGGAGGAGAACCGCGCCCCCGACCTGGACGCCCTGCGCGCCGCAGGCCTCGATGTGCTGGTCACCGAAGTGCGCAGCGTGCCGCAGGCCTTCACCGAACTGGAGCGCGTCCTCACCGCGTGCGGCGCGCCGGGGCGCCCGCGCTGGCTGGCCGAGGCGGAGGCGGCCTGGACGGCGCTGCCGCGGCCCGAGGGCCGTACGACGGCCGTGGTGCCGGTCTGGCGCCGCCCCTGGATGGTCCTGGGCCGGGACACCTTCGCCGGCGACGTCCTGACCCGGCTCGGTGTCGACCACCTGTACTGCGGTCACCCCGACCGCTACCCCCGCGTCCCGTTGGACGAACTGCAGGCGGCGGCCCCGGACGTGGTGGTGCTGCCCGACGAGCCCTACCGGTTCACCGCCGACGACGGCCCGGAGGCCTTCCCCGGCCTGCCCTGCGCCCTGGTCAGCGGGCGGCACCTGACCTGGTACGGCCCGTCTCTGACCGAGGCGCCACGGGTGCTGGCCGAGGCGCTGCGAGCAACTCGCCGCTGAGCAGGCCGCGTACGGTGCCGGCGGCGGCCGCCGCCCAGGCCGCGGCGAGCAGGGCGTACAGCCCGACGGCCAGCGCGTCGAAGACCGCCAGACCGGTGTGCCGGGCGAGCGCCATGGCGCCGGTGACACACGTACCCAGCGGGAAGGTGAACGCCCACCAGCTCATCGTGAACCTCATGCCCCTCCGGCGGGCCCGCGCCACGTGCGCGGTCGCCAGCGCCAGCCACAGCAGCGCGAACCCCATGACCGGCACCCCGTACAGGACGGCGAAGACGGGCAGGCCACGGGCGTCCGCGGCCGGGACGACCCCCGGAGCCGCGTCCGCGATCTTGCCGACCGCGGTGGTGGACTGCCCGAGCGGGCCGAGGACCAGGAACAGGGTCGGGGTGAGGGCGAGCGGCAGCGGGCCCGAGACGAGCCGCGCGAAGACCAGCGACAGCATCAGCAGCGTCGCGAGCAGGCTCAGCCCGAACAGCGCGAGACAGGTCAGCAGCAGGGTCTCGCGGGGCGGGCCCGCCGGCAGGTACGGCACCAGCAGTGGGCCGAGCGCGGCCGACACCATGGGCGCGACCAGCGGCAGCAGCCAGGCCGGGCTCGCCTGCGCGGGCTCGACGCGGTGCCGTACGGCCATCAGGTACGGCACGGCCACGGCGGCGGCGAGCCCGACCGCCGTACCCGCGGTGAACAGTACGGTGTCCAGGGCGACGGCCGTGCCGGTGCCGATCAGGTCCCGCCCGGCCGTCGTGGCACCGCCGCCGACCGCCAGCAGGGCCATCGACAGGCAGCCGTAGAAGGGGGCCATGGCCGGGTCCAGGAGATCCGCGCGGGCCCGGTCGCGATGGTGGGTCCAGTGCAGGGCCCGGGCCCCGAGCAGGGTCACCAGCATGATCAGGGACAGGACCCAGGTTCCGGCGAAGACGTGGCGCAGAGTTGCCGCGTGCGCGGGCAGGGCGACGCCGGCCGAACCGAGGATGGCGGTGCCCATGACGGTGGCGTACCAGTTGGGGCCGAGGTGGCGGACCCGGGCGGTACGGGGGACGGAAGGGGCGGGCAAGGGCTGGGCTGCGGTGACCATGGGATCACCGTGCCGCCGCCGCTCGCCCCTGACCAGGGGGTTCCTTCCTATCAGGGCATAAGCTGGTCTTATGAGCGAGGCGGAGGGGCGGCGAGAGCCCACGGACCGAGAGCGCCGGGAACCGGAGCGCACGGCGTCACTGGCGCACCGGGTGCCCGACCTGGCCGCGCTGGAACTGCTGCTGGCGGTGGCGCGGCTGGGCAGCCTCGGTGCGGCGGCGCGCGAGGTCGGCATCACCCAGCCCGCCGCCAGCAGCCGGATCCGCTCCATGGAACGGCAACTGGGTGTGGCCCTCGTCGACCGCTCGCCCCGTGGCTCCCGGCTGACGGACGCGGGCGCCCTGGTGACGGACTGGGCCCGTCGCGTGGTCGAGGCGGCGGCGGCCTTCGACGCGGGAGCGCGGGCGCTGCGGGACCGGCGGGACTCGCGCCTCAGGGTCGCGGCGAGCATGACCATCGCCGAGTACCTGCTCCCGGGCTGGCTCCTCGCGCTGCACGCCGAGCGGCCCGACACGGCCGTGTCGCTGCTCGCGGGCAATTCGGCGAAGGTCGCGGAACTCCTGCTGGCCGGGGAGGCGGACCTCGGGTTCGTGGAGGGCCTGTCGGTCCCGACGGGACTGGACTCCGCCGTCATCGCCCGCGATCGCCTGATCGTCGTCACCGCGCCCGGCCATCCCTGGGCCCGCCGCCGGCGCCCGGTGACGGCGGAGGAACTGGCGGGCACTCCGCTGATCCTCCGCGAGCGCGGCTCCGGCACCCGGCAGGTCCTGGACGCGGCGCTCGGCGGCCTCGCCCGGCCCCTGATCGAGCTGTCCTCGACCACGGCGGTCAAGGCATCGGCCGTCAGCGGCGCGGGCCCCTCGGTCCTCAGCGAGCTGGCGGTGAGGGAGGAGCTGGCGATGCGACGCCTGGTCAGCATCCCGGTGGAGGGTGTCTCCCTGCGGCGCGACCTGCGCGCGGTCTGGCCGACGGGGCACCGGCCCACCGGCCCGGCACGGGAACTGCTGTCGCTGACGCGGGGGTGACGGGCGCGGCCCGGCCGGGGCCGGCGGGGTGGGGTCGCTTGCCTCGAAGCCACCGGTACTGCAGCTCCCCAAGGGGCGCGGGGAACAGCGCGACCAGCCCACCGCGCACCCGCACCCGGCTGTCGACGGCGAACTCCCACGGCGGCGGACCGCAAAACCCTTCGCCAAGCCGCGCAGCGCCCCGGCACCATGATCCGCATGACCGTCACCGCCCCGCCCGCCAGAGGCGTCCGCGCCCCCTGGGAAGACCTCCCGACCGCCGTCCGTGAGGCCGTCGGCGAGATGCTCGGGTCGCCGGTCGTGCGGTCGGAGACCCAGCACGGCGGTTTCTCGCCCGGCGTGGCCGCGCGGGTGCGGACCGCCGCGGGCGGCACCGGTTTCGTCAAGGCGGTGAGCGGCGAAGCCAATCCGCACAGCCCCGGCCTGCACCGCCGGGAGGCCCGGATCGCCGCCGCGCTCCCGGCCGTCGTACCCGCGCCCCGGCTGCTCGGGACGTACGACGACGGCACCTGGGTGGCACTGGTCTTCGAGGAGGTGGCCGGGCGCCAGCCGCACGTGCCCTGGCGGCCGGACGAGTTGCGCCGGGTGCTCGACGCCGTGACCGTGCTCGGCCGTACCGGCACGCCCTGCCCCATCGACGTCCCGCCCGTCGCCGAGGATCTGGCGGACGCCTTCAACGGCTGGCGCCGGCTGCTCGACGGCGAGGCCGGCGGGGCCGGTGAGGTGCGCGACCGGCTCGGTGCCTGGACCGCCGGCCATCTGCGCGACCTCGCCGCGCTGGAGGCCGGCTGGGCCGAGGGCGCCTCGGGGGACACCCTGGCCCACGCGGACCTGCGCGCGGACAACGTGCTGCTCACGGCCGACGGGGACGTGGCCCTCGTGGACTGGCCGCACGCCATGCGCGCCGCGCCCTGGTTCGACCTGCTCGTCATGCTGCCGTGCGTGCGGGCGCAGGGCGGGCCCGATCCCGAGGAGGTGTTCACCGCGCACCCGCTGGGCCGCGACGCCGACCCGGACGCCGTGACCGCCGCACTGGCCGGCCTCAGCGGCTACTTCCTGCGCAGCTCCCTGAACCCGGCACCGCCGGGCCTGCCCACCCTGCGCCCCTTCCAGCGAGCCCAGGGCGATGCGGCCCTGGAGTGGCTCCGAAAGCGGCTGTGACCCAGTCGGAGGCCGGGGCCGTCCGGGGCCCGGACTACGGCCGTCCGGCCGTGCCCGGCGTGGCGGCCGTGACCAGGGCCGACAGCACCCGCAGGTCCTCGCCCATCTCGGGGTGCCACTGCACGCCCAGCACCCAGCCCCGGTCCGCGGGCAGCTCGACCGCCTCCACCGTGCCGTCCGCCGCGTAGGCCGACGGCACCAGTCCCGCGCCGAGCCGGTCCACGGCCTGGTGGTGGTAGGTGGGCACGGTCGTCTCCTCCGGGACGATCCCGGCGTACAGGGTCCCCGGCACCGGCTTCACCGGGTGGCCGCCGAACACGCCGACCACCTCCGCGTGCCCCTCCAGGTGCTGGACCAGCGTGCCGCCGAGCGCCACGTTCAGCAGCTGCATGCCCCGGCAGATGCCCAGCACCGGCGTTCCGGCGTCCAGCGCGGCCTCGATCAGGGCCAGTTCCCAGGCGTCGCGGGCCAGGGCGGGCGGACCCGTACGGGGCTCGCGCTCGGCGCCGTACCGGACCGGGTCCACGTCCGGGCCGCCGGCGATCACCAGGGCGTCCAGCCGGGCCACCGTCTCCGCCGCGCGCTCGGGCGTGTCCGGCGGCAGCATCGCGGTCAGCCCGCCGGCCCGCTGCACCAGCCGTGGATAGCCGGCCGGCAGCAGCGCCGCGTCCAGCTCCCACACGCCCCAGCGCGCGCCGGACTCCAGATAGGTGCTGATGCCGATCAGCGGTCGTACGGTCATGCCACCCTCCACGGAAGCCAAAGGTTCACGCCTATACCTTTCCAGACCGGCCTCACGCCAGGAAGCCCCGCAGCAGCGCCGCCGTGCCCGCGCAGTGCTCCCGCATCATCTCCCGCGCGCCGTCCGCGTCCCCGTCCAGCACCGCCTCCACCAGCGCGGTGTGCTGGCGCTGCGAGTGCTCCAGGTTGCGCACCAGCAGCGGGATGCAGTCCAGCAGATCGTTCACCGTGGCCCGGACCGCCGCGTACTGCGCGGTCAGGGAGGGTGAACCGCACAGCTCGGCGAGGGTCAGGTGGAGCAGGGTGTCCAGCCGGCGGTAGTCCGCCAGCGGGGCGTCGTGCGTGCGGGCCAGCGCCTCGCGCAGCCGGTCCGCCTGCTCGCCGCTCAGCCCGTGCGCCGCGCACAGCCCGGCCGCGCCCACCTCCAGCACCTCACGGAACCGCAGCACGTCCTCGATGTCCACCTCGGCGATCCGCCGCCGCAGCTCGTCCTCGCCGCCCGCGTCCGCGCGCGGCAGCACGAACGTTCCGCCGTAGCGCCCGCGCCGCGCCTCCACCAGCCCCTGGTCCTGGAGCACCTTCAGCACCTCGCGCAGCGTCACCCGGCTGATCCCGAGCCGCTCCGCCAGTTCCCGCTCGGCCGGCAGCCGTTCCCCGCCCGGCACCAGGCCGAGCCGCACCACCTGGAGGATCTGCTCCAGCGCCTCCTCGAAGCCGTTGCCCGCCCGCACCGGCCGCAGCACCGGAGCGAGCCGGTCACCCAGCCCATAGGGGCCGATGTCCTGCGACATCCGCCGTACCCCCTTCCCAAGCAATGGTTCTGAGCAATACCTTATGGCTCCCGGCCCGGCCGAAAAAGCGCGAAGGCGCCGAAGGAGGCTCTCCCGTGGCAGACCGCACACCCCCGCTCAGCGTCGAGGAACTGCACGCCCTCGTCGCGAGCGGTGAGATCGACACTGTCGTCCTGGCCTTCCCCGACATGCAAGGGCGGCTGCAGGGCAAGCGGTTCGCCGCCCGTTTCTTCCTGGACGAGGTCCTGCGGCACGGCACCGAGGGCTGCAACTACCTCCTCGCCGTCGACACCGAGATGAACACGGTCGACGGCTACGCGATGTCCTCCTGGGACCGCGGCTACGGCGACTTCGCCATGCACCCGGACCTCACCACCCTGCGCCGCATCCCCTGGCACCCCGGCACCGCCCTGCTCGTCGCCGACCTCGCCTGGAACGACGGCTCCCCGGTCGTCGCGGCGCCCCGCCAGATCCTGCGCCGCCAACTGGAGCGGCTCGCCGAGCTCGGCCACACCGCCCAGGTCGGCACCGAGCTGGAGTTCATCGTCTTCAAGGACTCCTACGAACAGGCCTGGGACGCGGGCTACCGGGGCCTGACCCCGGCCAACCAGTACAACATCGACTACTCCATCCTCGGCACCGGCCGCATCGAGCCCCTGCTGCGCCGGCTGCGCAACGACATGGCCGGCGCCGGCCTCACCGTCGAGTCCGCCAAGGGCGAGTGCAACCCCGGCCAGCACGAGATCGCCTTCCGCTACGACGAGGCCCTCGTCACCTGCGACCAGCACGCGCTGTACAAGACCGGCGCGAAGGAGATCGCCGCCCAGGAGGGCGTCTCGATCACCTTCATGGCCAAGTACAACGAGCGCGAGGGCAACTCCTGCCACATCCATCTCTCCCTCGCCGACGCCGACGGCGGCAACGCCATGGCCGACGGCGACGGAATGTCCGACGTCATGCGGCACTTCCTCGCCGGACAGCTTGCCGCCCTGCGCGACTTCTCGCTCCTCTACGCCCCGAACATCAACTCCTACAAGCGGTTCCAGCCCGGCTCCTTCGCCCCCACCGCCGTCGCCTGGGGTCACGACAACCGCACCTGCGCCCTCCGCGTGGTCGGCCACGGCCGCTCCCTGCGCTTCGAGAACCGCCTCCCCGGCGGGGACGTGAACCCCTACCTCGCCGTCGCCGGACTCGTCGCGGCCGGCCTGTACGGCATCGAGCAGAAGCTGGAACTGCCCGAGCCGTGCCCGGGCAACGCCTACACCGCCGGCTTCGAGCACGTGCCGACGACTCTCCGCGAGGCCGCCGAGCTGTGGGAGAACAGCCCCATCGCCAAGGCCGCCTTCGGCGACGAGGTCGTCGCGCACTACCGCAACATGGCGCGCGTCGAGCTGGAGGCCTTCGACGCCGCGGTCACCGACTGGGAGCTGCGCCGCTCCTTCGAACGCCTGTGAAAGGTCACCACGTGTCCGACCCGCACGAGCTCGTCGTCCTCAACCCCGCCACCGAAGAGGTCGTCGCCACCGTCCCCGCCGCGAGCGCGGAGGACGTGACCGCCGCCGTCGTACGGGCCGCGCGCGCCCAGACCGGGTGGGCCGCCCTCGCCCCCGCCGACCGGGCCCGGCTGCTGCGCCGCTTCGCCGACACCGTCGACGCGCACATCGAGGAACTCGCCCAGCTGGAGGTCCGCGAGGCCGGTCACACCGTCGGCAACGCCCGCTGGGAGGCCGGCAACGCCCGCGACCTGCTGCTGTACGCGGCCGGCGGCGCCGAACGCCTCCTCGGCAGGCAGATCCCGGTGCCCGGCGGATGGAACGTCACCTTCCAGGAACCCCTGGGCGTGGTGGGCGTGATCGCGCCCTGGAACTTCCCCATGCCGATCGCCGCCTGGGGCGCCTTCCCGGCGCTCGCGGCCGGCAACGCGGTCGTCCTCAAGCCCGCCGAGACCACCCCGCTCACCGCGCTCCGCCTCGCCGAACTCGCCCTGGAGGCGGGCCTGCCCGAGCACGTCTTCCAGGTGTTGCCCGGTTACGGCCACACCGCCGGACGCGCCCTGGTGGACCACCCGGACGTCGCCAAGATCGTGTTCACCGGCTCCACCCGCACCGGCCGCGAGGTCATGGAGCGCTGCGCGAGGCTCGTCAAGCCGGTCACCCTCGAACTCGGCGGCAAGAGCCCCAACATCGTCTTCGCCGACGCCGACCTGAAGGCGGCCCTGGACCCCTTCTCCTTCCTGGACAACTCCGGCCAGGACTGCTGCGCCCGCACCCGCATCCTCGTGCAGGAGCGGGTGCTGGAGGAGGCCCGCGAGTTCCTCGCCGACGCCCTCGCCTCCGTCGTCGTGGGCGACCCGGCCGACGAGAAGACCCAGATGGGCCCGCTGATCTCGCGTCAGCAGCTGGACCGCGTACGGTCGTACGCCCCCGAGGACGCCCCCGCGCTGCGCGGCAGCGCCCCCGACGGCCCCGGTTTCTGGTTCCCGCCGACGGTCCTGACGGGGGAGCGGCCGGACAGCCGGACGGCCCGCGAGGAGATCTTCGGCCCCGTCGCCGTTCTCCTCCCCTTCACCGACGAACAGGACGCGATCCGCCTCGCCAACGACACCCCCTACGGCCTCTCCGGCTCCCTGTGGACCCGGGACCTCGGCCGCGCCCTGCGCGTCTCCCAGGCCGTCCGCGCGGGCAACCTGTCCGTCAACTCCCACTCCAGCGTCCGCTACTGGACCCCGTTCGGCGGCTACAAGCAGTCCGGCCTCGGCCGCGAACTCGGCCCCGACGCCCTGACCGCCTTCACCGAAACCAAGAACGTCTTCATCAGCAACGTCTCCCCCAGCACGGAGGGCCCCGCACAGTGACCGCAGAATCTGTTTGCCGCCGCCTGGTCGGCCGTACCGCCGTCGTGACCGGAGCCGGCAGCGGCATCGGCCTCGCCACCGCCCGCCGGCTCGCCTCCGAAGGCGCCCACGTGGTCTGCGCGGACGTGGACGAGGCCCGCGGCAAGGCCGTCGCCGACGAGGTGGGCGGGCTCTTCGTCAAGGTCGACGTCACCGACCCCGAACAGGTCGAGGCGCTGTTCAAGACGGCGTACGACACCTACGGCAGCGTCGACGTCGCCTTCAACAACGCCGGCATCTCCCCGCCCGACGACGACTCCATCCTGGAGACCGGCCTGGAGGCCTGGAAGCGGGTCCAGGAGGTCAACCTCACCTCCGTCTACCTGTGCTGCAAGGCCGCCATCCCCTACATGCGGCGCCAGGGCAAGGGTTCCATCATCAACACCGCGTCCTTCGTCGCGCGGATGGGCGCGGCGACGTCGCAGATCTCGTACACGGCCTCCAAGGGCGGCGTGCTCGCCATGTCCCGTGAGCTGGGCGTGCAGTTCGCCCGGGAGGGCATCCGCGTGAACGCCCTGTGCCCGGGCCCCGTCAACACCCCGTTGTTGCAGGAGCTGTTCGCCAAGGACCCCGAGCGGGCCGCGCGGCGTCTCGTCCACATCCCGGTCGGCCGGTTCGCCGAGGCGGAGGAGATCGCCGCTGCCGTCGCCTTCCTGGCCAGCGACGACTCCTCCTTCGTCAACGCCACCGACTTCCTGGTGGACGGCGGAATCGCGGGCGCGTACGTCACGCCCCTGTAGGCCGGCCGGTCAGAGGAAGGTCTGCCCCTCACCCCGGTAGGTGGGCACGGTCGCCGCGACCGTGTCCCCCTCGATCAGGTGCAGGGCCTCGAACCGCTCGCACAGCTCGCCCGCCTTGGCGTGCCGGAACCACACCTTGTCGCCGATGAGCAGGTCGTCGGCGGGCGAGCCGAGCAGCGGGGTCTGCACCTCGCCGGGGCCCTCCTGGGGGTCGTACTTCAGGCCCTCGGGAAGGTACGGCACCGGCAGCCGGTCGGGTCCGGCTGCACCCGAGGCCGGGTAGCCGCCGCCGAGCACGGTGACGACGCCGACCCCCGGGCGCCGTACGACGGGCTGGGCGAACAGGGCCGCCGGACTGCCGGTGAACGACGTGTAGTTGTCGAAGAGGCGCGGCACGTACAGGCCCGAACCGGCCGCTATCTCGGTCACCGCGTCCTCGGCGGCGGTGTGCTGCACACTGCCCGTGCCACCGCCGTTGACGAACTCCAGGCCGGGGACGACGGCCCGTACCGCGCGTACGACCGCGGCCCGCCGCTCGGCCAGTTCCCGGCGCGCGGCCGCCTGCATCAGCCGGATGGCCCGGGACCTCAGCGGCCGCCCGGCCACCGCGTCCCCGACACCCGCGATGTGCCCTTCGTACGCCATGATCCCCACCAGCCGGAAGCCCGGCCGCCGGGCCACCGACCGGGCCAGCTCGGCGAGTTGGGCGGGGGAGCGCAGCGGGGAACGCCTCGCGCCGACCCGGACCCGGCCGCCGAGCAGCTTCAGCGAGGTGTCCAACTCCAGGCAGACCCGCACCACTTCGCGTCCGCCGTCCCGTGCGGCGTCGATGAGGTCGAGGTGCGCCGGGTCGTCCACCATCACGGTCACCGCACCGGCGAGCTTGGGGTCGGCGGCCAGTTCGGCGAAACCGGCCCGGTCGGCGGACGGATAGGCCAGCAGGACGTCGTCGAATCCGGAACGCGCGAGCCACAGCGACTCGGCCAGCGTGAACGACATGACGCCCTGGAAGCCGTCCATCGCCAGGACGCGCTCCAGCAGGGCCCGGCAGCGAACCGACTTGCTGGCGACCCGGACGGGCTTGCCGGCGGCCCGGCGGACGAGATCGGCCGCGTTGGCGTCGAAGGCGTCCAGGTCCACGATCGCGAGAGGGGCGTCGAGATGGGCGGTGGCCCGGTCGTAACGGGCCCGGTCGGCGGCGCGCGCAGTCATGACGGAAGCCTGCCAGACAGGATTACCGCAGGGTAGGGGGACGTTCCGGGCAGATGCCCCGGCGTTCCGGACTGGTTCTGATTCCGGCCCGGACAACCCGTAGAGTGACGCGCACGTACGGCGGAACGTCCCCGGCCGCATCGCTGAACCGGGATGCCCGTCCGGCCGTACGGGTATGCGTGCCCGGACGGATCTTCCGCACCGGGCGCAGCCGAGCAGCGCAGCGGCCCGCGTACGTGAGGACGGCCCGGGCACGAGGAAACGGGGGGTGCATGAGCACGGAAGCGCGCCACGCTCCCATCCCGCCGCGCCCCTCGACCCCACCCCGCCCGTCCACCCCACCCGACGACCCCGACGACGAGCCGTCGGTCTTCACCCCGCGCGCCGGACGCGTGTCCAACGGGGGTACGGCGGGCGTGGAGGGGACTTCTCCGGAGACAGCAGCGAACGAGGGCCGCCCGTCACCCGCGGGTTTCGCCGGTGGCGGGGGCCCTTCGGGTGGGTCGGCTGCGGTCGAGGGTCACCGGTCGGCTGGGGGCTTCGCCGGTCGTGGCGGGCCTTCGGGCGCATCCGCTGCGGTCGACGGTCGCGCGTGGGGCGGGGGCGTCGCCGGTAGGGGCGCGGCATCGGACGCGGCGGCCGTGAGTGAGGGGCGGGCATCCGCCGGAGGCTTCGCGGGGAAGAGCTCGTCTTCCGCCGCGGCGTCCGGAGGTGACTCCTCGCCCTCGATCGGGCGGTCCATGGCCGGCGGCTCGTCCTCGGCCTGGCGTCCCGTACGCGACGGCTCGCCTTCTTCCCCGGGGTCCGCGGGGAACGGCGCGCCGTCGGCCGGTCGGTCTGCGGTCAGCGGCTCGCCCTCGGCCGGTCGGTCCGCCGGCAGCGGCTCGCCCTCTGCCGAGGACGCCGGGCGTGAGGGCCGGACATCCCGTGGGGGCGCCGGTGCTCGGACCGAGCAGGGTGCTCGGCCCGGCGCGCCGCACACTGTCGTACCCGCCGCCGGTGCACCCGTGAGCCCGCCTCCGCCGCCGGCCTCGGCCCGGTTCCCCGACGCGCCGCCGCCCACGGGTCGCGAGGAGCACCGTCCCGGACGGGAGTACCGGAAGCCCGGAGCCCCGGTGGAGACCCCCTCGGAGACGACGGCCCGGCTCCGCCCGATCACCGCGCCCGATTCGACGGTCCCGCGCCGGCCGGTCACCGCGCCCGGTACGACAACCCCCTCCCGGCCGGTCACCGCGTCCGAGACCACGGCACGGCTTCGTCCGGTCACCGACGTCCCGAAGGCACCGCGCCCCGCTGCCGCGCCCGGCCGGCCGGCCGTCGGGGCGGGCGGAGAGCGCCGTACCGCGTCCGCGTCCCCTTCGACGGTGTCCGCCTGGAGTCCCATGGCGCCGGCGCATCCCGTCGGCCCGCCGCCGGCCGGCACCGCCGCGCCGGACCCCGCCCTGTCCTGGAGCGCCGCGGCCGCCGCGCGGCTCGTGACGGGGGCCGGGGAGCCCGAGGCACTCGGTGGGCGGACCCGGTACCGGGTGGGCCCCCGCACCGCCGCCGCTGCCGCCTGTCTCGTGCTCGGGCTCGGTCTCGTCGGCGGTGCCGTGACCGGCAGTTGGCTCACCGACGACGGCGGGGACGACGCCGTCGGCGACCACTTCACCACCGCCGGGTCGCTCTGGCACAACGTGCCCGTCGACCAGCTGTTCCCGCCCACCGTCCAGGGCACGGGCGCCGGACCCGGCGGCGCCGACCGCACCTGGACCAGGATCGCCGTGGCCCCGGACACCGGCTGCGCGCACGCCTTCGACCCGCTGCTGTCCAAGGTGCTCGCCCCGGTCGGCTGCCAGCGGCTGCTGCGCGCCACCTACACCGACGCCACCCAGAGCTACGTCACCACCGTCGGCCTGCTGTTCACCAGGGCCGACCCGGCCGCCATGGCCGCGCTCGCCCACCGCTTCCGCACCGAACGCCTGGACCGGCGCGCCGATCTGATGCCCCGGCCGTACGCGGCCAAGGGCACCGTCGCGGCCGGCTTCGGTGACAGGCAGCGGGCCTCCTGGGCCGTCTCCGTCCTCACCGACGCCCCCGTCGTCGCCTACGCCGTCTCCGGCTGGGCCGACGGCCGCGGCGTCGATGTGCCCCAGCCCGCCGCCGACGCCGTCAGCGCCGGCGCCACCACCGCACCGGCCCAGGCCGGGCTCGGCAACGAGGCCCAGGGCCTGGCCGACCGCATCGAACGGCGCCTGCGCCGGAGCATCGGCACGGCCACGGAGAAACCTTCATGAGGCGATCGAGTACGAGGCGATCGAGCACGAGGCGATCGAGGCAGTCAATACGCGGCCGCCACCGTGTGGAACCCGTCGGCGCGGCGCTGAGCCTGCTGCTCGCCGGCAGCCTCGCCCTGGCGCCGGCCACCACGGCCCACGCCGACGGCATACGCGCCCAGCAGTGGGGTCTCGACGCCCTGCACCTGGACGAGGCCTGGCGGACCACCAAGGGCCGGGGCGTCACCGTCGCCGTCCTGGACACCGGCGTCGAGGCCGACCATCCGGACCTCGTCGGCAACGTCCTGCCCGCCAAGGACATGATCGGCTTCGGCGCCGGGCAGGGCGACCGCGACTGGGCCCGGCACGGCACCGCCATGGCCGGCATCATCGCCGGACACGGCCACGGCCCCGGCGACAGCGCCGGTGTCATGGGTGTCGCCCCCGAGGCCAGGATCCTCCCCGTGCGCGTGATCCTGGAGGACGGCGACCCCGCCCGCGCCAAGGCCCGTACCAGCCGCGGCAACGCCCTCGCCGACGGCATCCGCTGGGCCGCAGACCACGGCGCCGACGTCATCAACCTCTCCCTCGGCGACGACTCGAACTCCGCGCACCCCGAGCCCAGCGAGGACGAGGCCGTGCAGTACGCCCTGAAGAAGGGCGTGGTGGTCGTCGCCTCCGCGGGCAACGGCGGGGACAAGGGCGACCACGTCTCCTACCCGGCCGCCTACCCCGGTGTCATCGCCGCGACCGCAGTCGACCGCTACGGCACCCGCGCCTCCTTCTCGACCCGCCGCTGGTACGCCGCGGTCAGCGCGCCCGGCGTCGACGTGGTCATCGCCGACCCCGACCACAAGTACTACGAGGGCTGGGGCACCTCGGCCGCCTCCGCCTTCGTGTCCGGCGCCGCGGCCCTGGTCAAGGCCGCCCACCCCGAGCTCGGCCCGGCCCAGATCAAGAAGCTCCTGGAGGACACCGCCCGGGACGCGCCGGTCGGCGGCCGGGACGATTCCCGTGGCTTCGGCATGATCGATCCCGCGGCGGCGCTGCGGGCGGCCGAACGGCTCAGGCCGCAGAGCCTGCGCGCGGCGTCGTACGGCAAGAAGTACTTCGGCAAAGGTCCGGACGCCCCCAGGGCCACGTCCTCGACCGCCGACTGGGCGGGCCCCCTCGCCGGCGGTACCGGCGGGGTCCTGCTGGTGGCGGGCGTGGTGCTGTGGCGGGGCCGCAGGCAGAGGGGCTGAGAGCGTCCGGGATACGGTCCCGCCGACCGGAGAGCCCTGGACCCTGGACCCTGGATCACTTGGCGCCTGGCACCGCGTCATTCACGGGCGAAGCCCGGATCGCCCGGCACCGGGCGCCACGTCATTCACCGGCGAACGCCGACACCGCCGCCTTCGCCGCCGCCTCCACCAGCGCGATGCCCTCCGCCTGTGTCCGCGTGCCCTTCGACAGCACCGCCACCAGACAGCCGGTGCCGTCCACCGTGATCCGCCCGATGCTGTTCACGTCCCACAGCCCGGTCGTACTGCGCGCCAGCCAACCGTTCTTCAGCGCCCAGGAGTTGCCCTCCGCGGCGGCCGACACCCCCCACCGCTGGTCCGCCTCGACCGATTTCATCAACCCCTGCACATACGTCCGGGAGGCCGCGCTCAGCCGGGAGTCCTCCACGAACACCTGCCGGAGCAGGAGGAGTTGGTCCCAGGCCGTGGTCTGTGTCAGCCCCCACAGCTCACCCTCGCCACCGGAGGTCGCGGTGAGCCCGAAGCGCTTGTTCGCCGCGTCCAGACCGTCCGCCCGCCCGATCGTGTGCCACAGCGCCGTCGCCGACGCGTTGTCGCTGTTCTCGATCATCTTCGTGGCGTACGCCTTCTCCGCCGCCGTCAGCGGCCGGCCCGCGTCCTGTGCCTGGAGCAGCAGCGTGGCCAGGATGTCGACCTTCACGATGCTCGCCGTGTCGAAGGCCGCGTCCCCGTACACCGCGCTCTCCCCGGAGCCCACCACCAGCACCGCCGTGGACACCTGCGCACCCGACGGCACGCTCACCGCGGTCATCGCCTTGCCCAGCAGCGCTGTCCGGTCCACCGCCGGCTTCGTCACCGGTTCCACCGAGGCCTCCTCGCCCGCCCCGGCCGAGGAGGAGACCGAGGACGTCGCCGCCGACGATACGGCCGCCGTGCCCGGGTGCGCCCGCGCCTTCACATAGGCCGTGCCGCCGGCCGTCACCCCGCTCACGGCGACCACGGCGAGAGCGGTGTACAGCACGGGACGGCACCGGGACGGGCGCGCACGACGGCCGCGGCGGGCTCTGGGGGACTCCATGGCCGCGATGCTCGGGGCGGGGACTGTGCGCCGCGTCGGACGCACATGAGACGGGGTTCAGGGAACGCTGAGATTCCTGTGAAGGCTCCCGTGCAGCGGGCTGGCGAGGTGCCTATAGGGTCGGTGACCGTGGCGAACAAGAACATTCCCGACCCCGGCTTCTCCGACGACGACGGCTCCGCCGACCCCCGGCTGAGCGCCGCGCTCGCCGCCTGGGCCGAGGACCGCGGCGCCCTCGGGGCCGTCCTCGAGGCGCTGCAGGGCGCCCGCCTGCTGGTCCCGGTCGTCGCCGTGCTCGGCGAGGTCGAGGAGGACGAGAACGGGCTGCGCCGCGAGAAGACCAGCGACATGGCCGTACCCACCCTGAAGGCCGGACAGCGCACCGCCCTGCCCGCCTTCACCTCCACCGAATCGCTCGCCCGCTGGGACCCGGCGGCCCGCCCGGTCGCCGTGCCCCTGCACCAGGCGTTGCAGGCGGCCGCCCACGAGAAGGCCGACACGGTCGTGCTGGACCTCGCCGGACCCGTGCCCTTCGAGCTGACCGGCCCGGCGCTGCTCGCCCTCGCCGAGGGCCGCACCAGCACCGACCCGCTCGCCGACCCGGCCGTGCTCGGGGCCGTCCGTACGGCCGTGGCGGCGGAGCCCGCCGTACTGCGCGCCCATCTCGGCCCCGGCCGGTCCGACGGCACCCTCGCCCTGGTCCTCGACCCGGCAGCTCCGCCCGCCGAGGCCGCCCGTGCGGTGGCCGAACGGCTCGCCGCCGACGAAACACTGAGGGCCCGCCTGGTGCACGGCCTCGACCTGGCACTGCTGCCGGCCGGGACCACGCCTCCGGGCGAGCCCCTCTATGTGAAGGAATAGCTAGCCGTAGACCGGGCCGGTGTACTTCTCGCCCGGCCCCTGGCCCGGCTCGTCCGGGACGATCGAGGCCTCGCGGAAGGCCAGCTGCAGCGACTTCAGGCCGTCGCGCAGCGGCGCCGCGTGGAAGGAGCTGACCTCGGTCGTGCTCGCATCCAGCAGGCCGGCGAGCGCGGTGATGAGCTTGCGGGCCTCGTCCAGGTCCTTGTACTTCTCGCCCTCCTCGCTCAGCCCGAGCTTCACGGCGGCGGCGCTCATCAGGTTGACGGCGACCGTCACGATCACCTCGACGGCGGGGACCTCGGCGATGTCCCGGGTCATCGCGTCGAAGTCGGGGTTCTCAGGAGGGGTCTCACTCATGCCCCACACGATAGGTGGCCGCGTCGCGCCTTCGCGATGACGGGTTCCGATTCGCCCTTCCCGGCCCGTGCTGCTAACCTTGTGTAACGACCGGCTGGACAGCATCCTGCCCAGCCCACAAGTGGAGGCTCCGAACTCCCACCTGACCGTCCTCCGGGACGGCGGGTCACCCGGTCAGGCGGCCGCCATCGTTCCGTACGGACGATGGAGCCGCCCGAACTGCGCCCCGCGGTCACCGCGGCGGTGCTCCGGTATTCATTGGAGCCCCGCCTGTGATCGTCCGGGGCATTTTTTCTGCTTCGGCGCGGTTAGGTCTAACGAAAAGACATACGCGGCTGTCCGCCAGACAACCGTGTGGTGCTACCGAGGAGGATCCATCAGCGCCGAGCCCCGCATCAACGACCGGATTCGCGTTCCCGAGGTGCGACTTGTCGGTCCCAGTGGCGAGCAGGTCGGCATCGTGCCGCTTGCGAAGGCACTGGAGCTTGCGCAGGAGTACGACCTGGACCTGGTCGAGGTCGCGGCGAACGCCCGTCCGCCCGTGTGCAAGCTCATGGACTACGGGAAGTTCAAGTACGAGTCGGCCATGAAGGCCCGTGAGGCGCGCAAGAACCAGGCGCACACGGTCATCAAGGAGATGAAGCTCCGGCCGAAGATCGACCCGCACGACTATGACACCAAGAAGGGTCACGTCGTCCGGTTCCTCAAGCAGGGCGACAAGGTCAAGATCACGATCATGTTCCGTGGTCGCGAGCAGTCCCGTCCCGAGCTGGGCTACCGACTGCTGCAGCGCCTCGCGGAGGACGTCCAGGACCTCGGTTTCGTCGAGTCGAACCCGAAGCAGGACGGCCGCAACATGATCATGGTTCTCGGTCCGCACAAGAAGAAGACCGAGGCCATGGCCGAGGCCCGCCAGGCGCAGGAGGCCCGCAAGGCCGAAGCGAAGGCGAACCCCGGCAAGTCGCAGAACCCTGCCGAGGCTGAGGCGTCCGCCGAGGAGCCCGCCGAGGCGTGATCCCGGGGGATGTGCGGTTCCGTACGTCCCCGAGGATGCAACCGACAGAAGAGAGCGACGCTCCACCGTGCCCGGTTTTCGCAACCGGGCACCGGAGCGCCACCGACGAGGAGATAACGGCGCTATGCCGAAGAACAAGTCGCACAGCGGTGCCAGCAAGCGCTTCAAGATCACCGGCTCCGGCAAGGTGCTCCGCGAGCGCGCCGGCAAGCGCCACCTGCTCGAGCACAAGTCGTCCCGCGTCACGCGTCGCCTCACCGGCAACGCCGAGATGGCCCCGGGCGACGCCGCGAAGATCAAGAAGCTTCTCGGCAAGTGACCTGCGGCGCCGTCTGAGCGCCGTACGTCTGGACCGGGACCGAATCGTTTCCGGGTCGTGTGAGTACCCCCACGGCCCCGCTACAAGGAGTTAACAAGTGGCACGCGTCAAGCGGGCAGTCAACGCCCACAAGAAGCGCCGGGCGATCCTCGAGCAGGCCTCCGGCTACCGCGGTCAGCGTTCGCGCCTCTACCGCAAGGCCAAGGAGCAGGTCACCCACTCGCTGGTCTACAACTACAACGACCGCAAGAAGCGCAAGGGCGACTTCCGTCAGCTGTGGATCCAGCGCATCAACGCCGCTGCCCGCGCCAACGGCATCACCTACAACCGCTTCATCCAGGGTCTGAAGGCCGCGAACGTCGAGGTCGACCGCAAGATCCTGGCCGAGCTGGCCGTGAACGACGCGAACGCGTTCGCCGCGCTCGTCGAGGTCGCGCAGAAGGCTCTGCCGTCGGACGTCAACGCGCCCAAGGCCGCGTGACGCTGCGCCGGCTCTAGGCCGACGTTCACTGTAGGACCCGCAGGCTGTATGGCTTGCGGGTCCTGTTGTTGAGGTCTGCGGCGCGATTCGTTCGGCTGCGGGCCGGTGGGGCCTGGTCGCGCGGTTCCCCGCGCCCCGTCGGGGCGCTGCACCCTGCCGGCGCCACAAAGTGAAGACTTTCTTGAAGGTGAAGAACAGGATGCCCAGCCCCGAGCCGATCTCCCCGCGGTCCGCCCGAGTCGCCGCCGCCCGGCGGCTGGCCAAGCGGAATTTCCGGGGCAAGGACCGCCTGTTTCTCGCGGAGGGGCCGCAGGCCGTCAGGGAAGCGGCCGGGCATCGGGTCGACGGCACGCCCACCCTCGTCGAGCTGTTCGCCACCGTCGAGGCCGCGGAGCGGTACGCCGACATCATCGGGGCCGCGCGGGACGCGGACGCCCGGGTGCATCTCGCGTCCGAGGACGTCATCGCCGACATCTCCACCACCGTCACCCCGCAGGGGCTCGTCGGGGTGTGCCGGTTCCTGGACACGCCCTTCGAGGAGATCCTCGCCGCCCGGCCGAGGCTCGTCGCCGTGCTCGCCCATGTGCGCGATCCCGGGAACGCCGGCACCGTACTGCGCTGCGCCGACGCCGCCGGCGCCGAGGCGGTCATCCTCACCGACGCCTCCGTGGACCTGTACAACCCCAAGGCCGTACGGGCCTCCGTGGGCTCCCACTTCCATCTGCCGGTTGCCGTGGGGGTGCCCGTCGAGCGGGCCGTGGCGGGCCTGAAGGACGCCGGTGTGCGCATCCTCGCGGCCGACGGGGCGGGGGACCGCGACCTCGATGACGAGCTCGACAAGGGCACCATGGGCGGGCCGACCGCGTGGGTGTTCGGCAACGAGGCCTGGGGGCTGCCGGAGGAGACCCGCGAGCTCGCCGACGCCGTCGTACGCGTGCCCATTCACGGGAAGGCCGAGAGCCTGAACCTCGCCACCGCCGCCGCCGTATGTCTCTACGCGTCGGCGCGTGCACAGCGCGCCTCCGGAGGGTGCCGCTCCGTCACCCAGAGCTAGTAGGGTGACCAGCTCGGGGCCCTGCGCGGTCTGAGAGGTGGGGTACGGGGATGAGCGTGGCCGGCACGAGCACCGCGCTGCAGGGGCGGGACGCGCGGCGTACAGCCGTGCCCCGGCAGGGTGACCACGGCTGCGGCCTCGACCCCGACCAGCTGCCCGACGGTCTCGTCGTCGCCGACGAGCACGGCCGCGTCGTCTGCTTCAACGCCGCCGCGGCGCGGATCACCGCCGTACGCGCCGCCGACGCCCTCGGCCAGCCGCTGGAGAAGGCGCTGCCGCTGGAGGACCTGGAGGGCCGCCGCTGGTGGCAGCTCAGCGATCCCTACGGAGGGCTCGCGATCCGGACCCGCCAGCCGGAGCGCAACCTGCTGCTGCCCGGGGTGCGGGAAGTGCTCGTCTCCGCCCGCTACGTGCGCGCCGTGCCCCTCGGGCCCGTGCGGCGTGTCGTCGTGTCGCTCCGGGACACCGAGGCACGCCGCCGTACCGAGCGCAGTCACGCCGAGCTGATAGCGACGGTCGCCCATGAACTGCGCTCGCCCCTCACCTCCGTGAAGGGCTTCACCGCCACGCTCCTCGCCAAGTGGGAACGCTTCACCGACGACCAGAAGCGGCTGATGCTGGAGACCGTCGACGCCGACGCCGACCGGGTCACCCGGCTCATCGCCGAACTGCTGGACATCTCCAGGATCGACAGCGGACGCCTGGAGGTGCGCCGGCAGCCCGTCGACATCGGGGCCGCCGTGTCCCGGCACATCCAGGCCTACGTCGCCGCCGGCCAGCCCGCCGACCGCTTTCTGCTGCGCATCGAACAGCCGCTGCCCGGCCTGTGGGCCGACCCCGACAAGATCGACCAGGTGCTCAGCAACCTCATCGAAAATGCCGTGCGGCACGGCGAGGGAACCGTCACCATGGACGTCACGCCCTGCGCATCCCCGCGCGAGGGCGAGGAAACCGGCACATCGGTCACGGTGAGCGACGAGGGGCCCGGCATCCCGGAGGAGTGCATGAACCGCGTCTTCACCCGCTTCTGGCGGGGCAGCAAGCGCGGCGGCACCGGCCTCGGGCTGTACATCGTCAAGGGCATCGTCGAGGCCCACGGCGGCACCATCACGGTCGGCCGCGCCTCCGGCGGCGGCGCCGAGTTCCGATTTACGTTGCCCGTGGGCGCACCGGCGTATCTCGCCTGACGAGACCCGGAGCAGCCCGCGGGCGCATTCGCCAACCTCCACCCCGTTAGACTCGGCCTTTGGCACCTTTGTGTCCTTCACGCGGCCCTCGCGAGTCGGTGACGGGGACCATCCGCCAGCCAATCGGAAGCACGGGAAGAGATGTCGGCACCGAATAAGTCGTACGACCCTGTAGAGGTCGAGGCGTTGAAACCGGAAGAGATCGAGCGCATGCGGGACGGGGCGCTCGCCGCCTTCGCCGCCGCGGACTCCCTCGACGCGCTCCACGAGGCCAAGGTCGCCCACACCGGCCCCGCCGCCCCGCTGGCCCTCGCCAACCGCGAGATCGGCGCCCTGCCCCCGCACGCCAAGGCCGAGGCCGGCAAGCGCGTCGGCATGGCCCGCGGAGCCGTGAACAAGGCCCTCGCCGCCCGGCAGGCCGAGCTGGAGGCCGAGCGGGACGCCCGCGTGCTGGTCGAGGAGGACGTCGACGTCACGCTGCCGTACAACCGCGTCCCGGCCGGCGCCCGCCACCCCCTGACCACGCTCTCGGAGCGCATCGAGGACATCTTCGTGTCCATGGGCTACGAGGTCGCCGAGGGCCCGCAGGTCGAGGCGGAGTGGTTCAACTTCGACGCCCTGAACATCGGCCCGGACCACCCGGCCCGCGGCGAGGCCGACACCTTCTTCGTCCAGGGCCCGGACGGCGGCACCGGGTCCGGAGTGGTGCTGCGCACCCACACCTCGCCCGTGCAGATCCGCTCCCTGTTCGACCGTGAGCTGCCGGTCTACGTGATCTGCCCCGGCGTCGTCTACCGCACCGACGAGCTGGACGCCACCCACACCCCGGTCTTCCGCCAGGTCGAGCTGCTCGCCGTGGACGAGGGCCTGACCATGGCCGACCTCAAGGGCACCTTGGACCACATGGTCCAGTCCCTGTTCGGCGAGGGCATGAAGACCCGGCTGCGGCCGAACTTCTTCCCCTTCACCGAGCCGAGCGCCGAGATGGACATGCTCTGCTACGTCTGCAAGGGCGAGTCCGTCGGCAACCCCGACCGGCCCTGCCGCACCTGTTCGTCCGAGGGCTGGATCGAGCTGGGCGGCTGCGGCATGGTCAACCCGCGGGTTCTGGCCGCCTGCGGCGTCGACCCGGAGAAGTACAGCGGCTTCGCCTTCGGGTTCGGCATCGAGCGGATGCTGATGTTCCGCCACAACGTCGAAGACATGCGAGACATGGTCGAGGGTGACGTCCGGTTCACCCGGCCGTTCGGGATGGAGATCTGATGCGGGTCCCGCTTTCTTGGCTGCGGGAGTACGTCGACCTGCCGGCCACCGAGACCGGCCGCGACGTCCAGGCCAAGCTCATTTCGGCCGGCCTGGAGGTCGAGACCGTCGAACAGCTCGGCGCCGACCTCACCGGCCCGCTCGTCGTCGGCCGGGTGCTGACGATCGAGGAGCTGACGGAGTTCAAGAAGCCGATCCGCTTCTGCACCGTCGACGTCGCCCAGGCCAACGGCACCGGCGAGCCGCAGGAGATCATCTGCGGCGCCCGCAACTTCGCCGTCGGCGACAAGGTCGTCGTGGCTCTGCCCGGCGCCGTGCTGCCCGGCGACTTCCGGATCGCCGAGCGCAAGACCTACGGCCGGGTCTCCCGCGGCATGATCTGCTCCAGCGACGAGCTGAACATGGGCGCCGACGGCACCCACGGCATCATCGTGCTGCCGCCGGAGACCGAGGTCGGCAAGGACGCCGTCGAGCTCCTCGAACTGGTCGACGAGGTCCTGGACATCGCCGTCACCGCCAACCGCGGCGACTGCCTGTCCATCCGCGGTGTCGCCCGCGAGGCCGCCATCGCCTACGGCCTGCCGCTGCGCGACCCGGCCCTGATCGACGTACCGGCCCCGAACGCCTACGGCTACCCCGTCCAGGTCTCCGACCCGTTCGGCTGCGACCGGTTCATCGCCCGCACGGTCACCGGCCTGCGCCCCGAGGCCCGCTCCCCGATCTGGCTGCAGCGCCGGCTGCAGAAGGTCGGCATGCGCCCCATCTCGCTCGCCGTCGACGTCACGAACTACGTGATGATGGAGCTGGGCCAGCCGCTGCACGCCTACGACCGGTCCCTGGTCCAGGGCACGATCGGCGTGCGCCGGGCCCAGGAGGGCGAGAAGCTCGTCACCCTCGACGGCGTCGAGCGCAAGCTGCACTCCGAGGACCTGGTCATCACCGACGACCGCGGCCCCATCGGCCTCGCGGGTGTGATGGGCGGCGCCAACACCGAGGTCGCCGACCACGAGATCACCGAGAACGGGGTGAACGGGACCACCGACGTGGTCATCGAGGCCGCCCACTTCGACGCCGTCGCGATCGCCCGGGCGTCCCGCCGCCAGAAGCTGCTGTCCGAGGCGTCCCGCCGCTTCGAGCGCGGCGTCGACCCGCAGGCCGCCGCGGCCGCCGCGCAGCGCACCGTGGACCTGCTGGTGCTGCTCGCGGGCGGTACGGCGGAGGCCGGCGTCACCGAGGTCGTCGCGCCCTCGGCGCCGCACACCATCACCATCCCGGCCGACCACCCGGACAAGGTCGCGGGTGTCGTCTACGGCCGTGAGACGGTCGTCCGCCGCCTCCAGGAGGTCGGCTGCGACGTCTACGGGCAGGACGAGCTGATCGTCACCGTCCCGTCCTGGCGGCCCGACCTGGTCGACCCGAACGACCTCGCCGAGGAGGTCATCCGCCTCGAGGGCTACGAGAACCTGCCGTCCACGCTGCCCAAGCTCCCCTCGGGCCGTGGCCTGACCCACCGCCAGCGGCTGCACCGGCGGGTCGGCCGCGCGCTGGCCGGCGCGGGCTATGTCGAGGCGCCGAACTACCCCTTCGTCGGCGAGCAGGTCTTCGACCAGCTCGGCCTGGAGGCCGACGACCCGGCCCGCCGTGTCGTCAAGCTGGTCAACCCGATCAGCGACGAGGAGCCCGCGCTGCGTACGACGCTGCTGCCGGGCCTGCTCGGTGCCCTGCGGCGCAACGACGGCCGGGGCTCGCACGACCTGGCGCTGTTCGAGACGGGGCTGGTGTTCCACCCCCGTGAGGAGCAGCGCGTCGCCACGCACCTGCCGGTCGACCGGCGTCCCACCGACGAGGAGATCGCCGCGCTGAACGCCGCGCTGCCCGTGCAGCCGCGGCACGTGGCCGTCGTCCTCACCGGCGCCCGCGAGCAGGCCGGCTGGTGGGGCAAGGGCCGTCCGGCGAACTGGGCCGACGCGCTGGAGGCCGGACGCGCCGTGGCGCGGGAAGCCGGCGCCGAGCTGATCGTCCGCAAGGGCCAGTACGGCCCCTGGCACCCCGGCCGCTGTGCCGAGCTGGTGGTCGTCGCCGACGGCGCGGAGCAGGTCGTCGGCCACGCGGGCGAGCTGCACCCGCGGGTGCTGCAGGCCCTGGGGCTGCCCGAGCGCACCTGCGCGATGGAGCTGAACCTGGACGCCCTGGAGACGGTTGGCGACGGCGCCCCGCAGGCACCGCGGATCTCGACGTTCCCGGTCGCCACGCAGGATGTCGCCCTCGTGGTCGACCGGCCCGTCCCCTCCGGGGAGGTCGAGGCGGCGCTGCGTGAGGGCGCCGGTGAACTCCTCGAGTCCATCCGGCTGTTCGACGTGTACGAGAACGCGGAGCAGCTGGGCGAGGGCAGGAAGTCGCTGGCGTACGCGCTCCGCTTCAGGGCCGGTGACCGGACGCTGACGGTGGACGAGGCGTCCGCTGCCCGGGATGCGGCGGTTGCCCTTGCCGGTGAGCGGACCGGGGCTGTGCTTCGGGGCTGATCGCCGTTGGAGTGCGGTGCGCGGCCGGCTGCGGGTCTTCCGTGGCCGGCCGCGCACACGCGGCGGAGCCGCACATGGAACTCAGCGCCCCTCACCGGGCGCTGAGTTCCCGTATGCCCTCCTGCGCCAGTGCCTCCTCGTGCTGGTTGTTGAGCCTCCGGGCCAGCTCAAGGGCCTCCCGGTGCAGCCGTAGCGCCTCTTCCGGGAGACCGGCGAGCCGGCAGGTCTCGGCGTAGCCGTTGAGGAAATGGATCTTCCAGTGTTCCTCGAACAGCTCGTCCAGCAGGGCGAACGCCTCCCGGTGGCTGGCCAGCGCCTCCTCGTAGCGGCCCATCTGCCGCAGCGCCACGCCCATGCAGTTGAGGCACCACGCCTGGTTGTTCAGGTGCCCGTCCTCGCGGGCCAGCGTCAGCGCCTGACGCAGTTGCTCCGCCGCCTCCTCGGGGTCCTCCCGGGCGACGGCCAGGCCGAGCGTGATCCGGGCGGTCAGACCGGGCGGCCACGCGGCATCGGTGTGCGGCAGGCCCAGCACCTCCCGGGCCCGCTCAGCCGCCTCCGCGCGGTGTCCCAGCTGGAGCATCGTCCAGGCCTCCGACGCGGCCGCGTGGGCCGCTCCCGCCGGGCAGCCGGCTTGCTCGTACAGCTTCCCGGCCAGCCGGAAGAGTTCCAGCGGCTCCTCGACCTGTCCCGCCTCCCAGCTCAAGTAGCCGCGGCGGACGGCCAGTTCGGCCTCCGTCCGGGCGTCCCCCGTCCGGGACAGCCGCAGTCCGGCCGCCTCGTACGCCGCGGCGGCCTCGGCCGTCCGGCCCGCGTTGTAGCGTGCGTAGCCCAGATCGCTGTGGGCCTCGGCCAATTGCACCGGATCCTCCAGGCGCTCGGCGGCGGCCAGCGACCGCTCGAAGAGGACATTGAGATGTGTCGTGCCGCAGCGCCGCGCGAAGTAGGCCCGCAGGAAGCGCGGCAGCTCGCACACGTGCACATCGGCGCCGACGGCGGCCGCGGTCTCGAAGGCCGCCATCAGGTTTCCGTACTCCGTCACGAACCAGGCGAAGGCGGCGTTCTTGTCCCCGAACCGCGGCAGTTCGGCCGGGCGGTGTCCGGCGGAGGGCGCCCGGCCGGGAGACAGGAACGGCATCGCGGCGTCGGCGGCGGCCGCCGCGTGCACGTAGTAGTCGAGCACCCGGCCCAGGGCGCGCTCCCGGTCGGCCGCCGAGTCCTGTTCCGCCGCGGCCCGCCGCGCGTGCTGGTGCACCAGGTCGTGCAGCCGGTAGCGGCCCACCGTCGGCTGCTGGACGAGGTGTGCGTCGAGCAGGTCCTCCAGCATCGCCCGGGCGCTGTGCAGCGGCACGTCCGCCAGCGCCGCCACCACGTACTCGTCGAACGACTCCCCGGGCAGCAGGCCCAGCTGCCGGAACAGCCGCGCCCGGGCCCGGTTCAGCTGCCGTACCGACATCGCGAACGCCGTGCTGAACGCGGCGTCGAACTCGCCCGCGCCCTGCGCCATCCGTTCGGCGAGGACGCCCACGGTCCAGCCCGGCCGGTGCCGCAGCCGCGCCCCGGCCAGGCGCAGGGCCAGCGGCAGGTGGCCGCACAGCCGCAGCACCTCGGCGGCGGACTGCGGATCGCGGGCCAGCCTGCCCCCGGGCCCGTCGGGGTCGCCGCTGGCCCGGGCCAGCAGCCGGGCGCTCTCCACGGGGCTCAGCACGTCGAGCGAGACCGGGGGCACCTCGTCCAGTCCGAGGAGCCGGTTACGGCTCGTGATCAGGGCGACGGAGGGCCCGGCACCGGGCAGCAGTGGGCGCACCTGCTCGGCGTCGGCGGCGTTGTCGAGGACCACGACGACCCGTCGGCCGGCCAGCTCCGAGCGCCAGCAGGCGGCGAGTTGCTCCAGCCCGTCCTGCGGGACCTTCTCGGACGGCACGTCGAGCGCGCCGAGCAGCATCCGCAGCGCGGCGTCGGGATCCAGCGGCGGCCGGCCCTCGGCGAACCCGTGCAGGTCGACATAGAGCTGCGCGTCCGGGAAGTCGGCGGCGAGCCGGTGCGCGGCGTGCACCGCCAGACAGGTCTTGCCGACGCCCGCCATGCCGTCGACGGAGACCGCCCGATGGCTCGCGACGGCGGCCAGCACGGCGGCGAGCCGCTCCTCGCGCCCGGTGAAGTCGGGCACGTCCCGCGGCAGGTCGTTACGGGCCGGCGGGCGGCCCTGGCGGGTGCTCTTCGGGGGCGCGGGAAGGGGGTTCGAGGCCCGCTCCCACACCGGACGCAGCGGGCGGGGGTCGCGTTTGACGAGGCGGCAGAGGGCGACCACCGCGGGCCAGGGCGGCGCGGTCTGCCCGTTGAGGTAGCGCGAGAGCGACGAGGAGCTGAGGCCGGCGTCCCGCGCGAGGGCCCGTACGCCGAGCCCGGACAGCTCCTGCAGCAGGCGCAGCCGGGCCGCCAGTTCCTCCTGTGGGTCGGTCTTCGCCGTCCGTGCGTGCGCGTCCACTGTTACCCCCCGGTCGTCGTGTCCCGTGCCGCCGGAAGTCTTCCGGCCCAAGTCGCCGCTGGTCAAGGCCGTTTCAGCTGTCCCACGGTGTCCCATCGCCGTGGCCCGGGCAGCCCGCTGCGGCTGTCATGGAGTCACGCCCCGACGCCAGGGGCACCGACCACGAAGGACCAGCAGAGGAGCGGAACGAGATGCAGTCCCGTATGCAGAACCCCGCCGTCGTCCTGTCCGACGCGATGCAGCCCATCCAGCAGCTCTTCAAGGCCGTGCACTCCGGCGGAGTGGACGAGCAGACGCTGGAGCTGGTGCATCTGCGGGTCAGCCAGATCAACGGGTGCAGCGCCTGTGTCGACGCCGGCGCCAAGACGGCCCGCAAGGCCGGAGTGAGCGACGAGCGGCTGGCCACGGTCGCGGCCTGGCGGGAGGCCCCGTACTTCACCGACGAGGAGCGGGCGGCCCTCGCACTGGCCGAGGCCGCGACGCGGCTCGCCGACCGTCCCGACGCGGTGAGCGACGAGGTCTGGGACACGGCCGCCACCTACTACGACGAGAAGCAGCTGGCCGCGATCACCCTGATGATCGGCGTCACCAACCTGTTCAACCGGCTCAACGCCACCACCCGCCAGATCGCCGGCGCGTGGGGCTGACGCCCACCGTCCCCGACCCCCACCCCCGCAACCGAAGGAATCCCGCTGTGAAAGCCGCACAGAGGACCGCCAGGAGCACCGCCACCCCGCCCGAGGGATTCACAGACGGGGAGCGAGCGGCGATGAAGGAGCGGGCCAAGGAGCTCAAGGCGGCCACGCGCGGCGCATCGCGCGCCGCCAAGGGGGCGGAGGACGAGGCCGCCGTGCTCGCCAGGATCGCCGAGATGCAGGACTCGGACCGGGTCATGGCCGAACGGCTGCACGCCGTTCTCAAGGCGGCCGCGCCCGAGCTCGCCCCGAAGCTCTGGTACGGGATGCCCGCGTACGCCCTGGACGGCAAGGTCGTCTGCTTCTTCCAGAGCGCGGAGAAGTTCAAGTCGCGCTACGCCACCTTCGGCTTCAGCGACCGTGCGAAGCTCGACGAAGGCACCATGTGGCCGGCCTCCTACGCCCTGAAGGAGCTGACCGCCGCAGACGAGGCGAGGATCGGCGAGCTCGTGAGGAAGGCCGTCGGCTGAGGGCCCAGGGAGCCCGTCATCCCTTCGGCGAGCTGCATAAATGCGGGTTGACCGGCCCGGGCTCACTCATTCGGGTGGGAACTTCTGGCGATCTGGTCTTCCCGGGCCATGCCCTCGGCAGAATCGGACCGGCCTTTCGGGGTCGGTCCGTCTGCTCTTTCGGGGCCCACATGGGGGACCAGAGGCATGATCCGCATCAAGGCACGGGCGCCCACCGCGCGCAGGGCCGTACTGCCCACGGTCTGGGGAGCCGCGGCGGTCGCCTACAAGTTCGGCTGCCCGCTCGCCCAGCAGAACGGCCTCGGCGCGCGCATCGTCACCAGCGCCGTCTTCTTCGCCGTCGGTACCGGGCTGATCTTCCATGTCCGCCGGGCGCTGCTGCGGGAGCTGCGGCAGGTCCGCCGGGTGGCGCGGGCCGCGCAGAGCGTCGTACTGCGTCCCCTGCCGCCACGCCTCGACGGGCTGAACATCGCCGCCGCCCAGCTGTCCGCGGACCGGGGCGCGTGCGTGGGCGGCGACCTGTACGAGGCGATCGCCACCGAGCACGGGGTGCGGGTGGTGATGGGCGACGTACGCGGGCACGGTCTGGCCGCGCTCGGCACGGTCGCCGCCGTCCTCGGCAGTTTCCGCGAGGCCGCCCACGACGAGCCCGAACTCGGCGGCGTCCTCGGCCGGTTGGACCGCGCCCTCGCCCGGCATCTGCGTGAACGCGCCCGGGCCGAACACCCCGCGAACGGCGGCCAGGGCCCCGACCACCCGGTCGCCGAGGAGTTCGTCACCGTCCTGCTCCTGGAGATCGACCGTGACGGCCGGCTGCGCGCCCTCAACTGCGGTCACCCGTGGCCGTATCTGCTCAGCGGCACGAGGGTCGAGCCGCTGACGCGCGTCGACCCGCTTCCGCCACTGGGTCCGTTCCCGCTCCCGGCCGAGCTGGAGGCCGAGTCCTGTGGTCATCTGGTCCCGGGTGAGTCCCTGGTTCTCTTCACGGACGGAGTGGAGGACGCGCGGGACGGCCGGGGCCGGTTCTTCTCGCTGCCGGGGACGCTGAGCGACGTCGTACGGGATCACCCCGCCTCTCCCCAGACGGTCCTGCGCACCGTTTTCACGGCGCTCCTGCAGCACACGTCCGGCAAACCCACGGACGACATAGCACTACTGGTCCTGCGGAACGATCGAGCATGGGGCGAACCGTCCTGCCCAGGGGTGCGGCACCCCCGTAGCAGGCCCGGCCAAGCCACCGCTTTTCGAGGGGGAGCCGGCGGCTTGGCCGGCACCTAAGTCAAGCGGTTCGGCACGCTGAGCGACAACGCGTGTACAGCGCGGATGCGCGTGTTCCGTTCACACCCCGTGTGAAAGCGGGCGCACTACGCTGAACCGCACCAGGCCATTCGGGGGGCATCCCATGCAGCCCAACACTCTGCTCGACGCGATCCTGGACGAGGCGGGGATCTCGCACGCCGGTCTCGCCGCCCACGTCAACCAGGCGGGCCGGAGACGGGGCCTCGCGCTCCGGTACGAACACACGGCCGTGGCACGGTGGCTGAAGGGCCAGCGACCGCGCGGGCAGGTCCCCGACCTGATCTGCGAGGTGCTCGCCGCTCGCCTGCACCGTCCCGTCACCCTCGACGACATCGGGCTGGGCGTGCCCGGCGAGCCCAGCGCCCCGCACGTCGGCTCGCTGAACGGTTTCGTCGAGCGGGCGACCGCCCTGTGGCGCTCCGACGAACAGCAGCGGCCGCACGTCCTGGGCGCCCCCGCCGTCACCGGGACCCCGGCCGTGATGCCGGTCTGGGAGTGGGAGAACCCGCCCGAGGACGTCGATGTCTCCCGCGGCGGCCGGCACCGGGTCACCGCGGCCGACATCGAGATGCTGCGCGCCGCGCGGACGCACTACGAGCAGATGTACCGCAAGGCCGGCGGCATCGCGACCCGCACCAGGATCGTCGGCTTCCTCAACGCCGAGGCGGCGCCGCTGCTGCGCGGCAGCTACACCGACGCCACCGGGCGCCAACTGCACCGCGCCACCGGAGGGTTGGTGGCCATCGCGGGCATCTGCGCGTACGACTCCGACGCCCACGGTCTCGCCCAGCGCTACTTCCACCAGGCGCTGCGGCTGGCAAAGGCCAGCGGCGACCGGGGACTTGGCGCGTACGTCATAGCGCTGCTGGTCAACCAGTCGCTGTTCATGCGGGAGTACCGGCAGGCCGTCGCCTTCGCCGAAGCCGCGCTGCGGGCCGCCGGCAAGCACATCACCCCGGCGCTCGCCTCCGACCTGTACGCGATGCAGGCCAAGGCGTACGCCCACCTCGGCGACTCCGCGGGGGCCCTGTCCTGCATCCGGCGCGCGGAGACGGCGGCCGAGCGGATCCGGCGCGGCTACGAGCCCGACGAGACCGGCTATGTGCAGCCGGGCCTGGTCAATGTGCAGGTGGCCGAGGCACTGCTCAGCCTCGGCGAGCTGGCCGCCGCCCGGGAGCACGCGGCGGCGGCCGTGGACAACCCGGCCCACGACCGGGGGCGGGTGCACCGGCTCGCCATGCTCAGCACCATCGAGCTGCGCCAGGGCAACGCCGACAAGGCGGTCGCCGCCGCCGTGCAGATGGCCGAGCAGGCACGCGGAATGGAGTCCCAGCGGCTGCGCGACAGACTCCGCGCGGTACGCGAACACCTGGCGCGCTGTGGCTCGGCCGGCACGGCCGAAGCCGCCGAACTCATCGACGGGGCACTGCGCGTACCGCTGTAGGCCCCCTGTAGGTGCACAGTTCCTGCTGCGATATTGCCACTTACTCGGCGGAAGGTGGCAGAACCGTGCAGTGGACGAAACAGAACGAGCAAACTGTGTACGCAAACCGCTGGTTCAGCGTCAATCTCGCAGATGTCGAGCTGCCGGACGGCCGGCACCTGGACCACTTCCTGATCCGGCTGCGGCCGGTGGCCGTGGCCACCGTGGTCAACGAGGCGAACGAGGTGCTGCTGCTGTGGCGGCACCGCTTCATCACCGACAGCTGGGGCTGGGAGCTGGCCGCGGGCGTCGTCGAGGACGGCGAGGACATGGCGAGTGCGGCCGCCAGGGAACTGGAGGAGGAGACCGGCTGGCGGCCGGGGCCCCTGCACCACCTGATGAGCGTGGAGCCGTCCAACGGCCTCACCGACGCCCGGCACCACATCTACTGGTCCGACCGGGGCGAGTACATCGGGCATCCCGTGGACGACTTCGAGTCGGACCGCCGGGAATGGGTCCCGCTCAAACTCGTTCCCGACCTGATCGCCCGTGGGGAGGTCCCGGCCGCCAACATGGCGGCCGCGTTACTCCTGCTGCACCACCTCAGGCTCGCCGAGGGCTAGCGGGCCCGGGCCCGGCGCCTAACGGGCGGCCAGCGCCTGCCAGACCGTCACGACGAGCGCTCCCAGGGCCGTGAGCGCGGCGAGTGACGGCAAGGGCCAGCGCGCGTGTTCCAGGGAGATCATCCGGGAGTTCAGCTCGTCGACTTCCTTGGCGGTCTCCTTGGTGCGGTGACTGAGCAGCGCCAGCCCTCCCTCGACGCGGGCATACGCGACGTCGAGACGGCGACGTAACTCTGCGAGTTCCTCCTGGACCACGGAATGATCGGAATCGGTGGTCACGGTTTTCTTCCTCTCTGTAGCCGAATGTGGTTCCGCCACATCCGTTGCATGGGCATGAAGAGTGAACTCTGCTGGTGGGCGCCTGGGGAGCGTGTGCGAGGGGCATATGCGTGCCCGGCGCGCACACGGTGTGTGAAACAGATGGGCCCGGCACCGAGTTCGGTGCCGGGCCCGTAAGGCGTAGCTCTGTGTGATCAGCCGTAGGTGTAGAACCCCGACCCGGTCTTCCGGCCCAGCCGGCCCGCCTCGACCATGCGCTGGAGCAGCGGGGGAGCGGCGTACAGCGGCTCCTTGTACTCGGCGTACATGCTGTTGGCGATGGAGACGATGGTGTCCAGGCCGATCAGGTCGGACAGCCTCAGCGGGCCCATCGGGTGGGCGCAGCCCATCTCCATGCCGTTGTCGATGTCCTCGCGGCTCGCGATGCCCGACTCGAACATCCGGATCGCGGAGAGCAGATAGGGCACGAGCAGCGCGTTGACCACGAAGCCGGAGCGGTCCTGGGCGCGGATGGCGTGCTTGCCGAGCGTCTTCTCGGCGAAGACCTGGGCGCGGCTGAGGGTGCCCTCGGAGGTGGTGAGCGCCGGGATCAGCTCGACCAGCTTCTGCACCGGGGCCGGGTTGAAGAAGTGGATGCCGACCACGTGGTCCGGGCGGGAGGTGGCGACCGCCAGCTTCACCAGCGGGATCGAGGAGGTGTTGGAGGCGAGGATCGCGTCCGGGCGGGTCACCACCTGGTCGAGGACCTGGAAGATCTCCGTCTTCACCGGCTCGCTCTCCACGACGGCCTCGATCACCAGGTCGCGGTCCGCGAACTCGCCGAGGTCGGTGGTGAAGGTGAGCCGCGCCTGCGTGGCGTCCAGCTCCTCCTCGCTGATCTTGCCGCGCTCGGCGGCCTTGGCCAGGGAGTTGAACAGCCGGGTACGGCCGATCTCCAGGGCCTCGCCGGTGGTCTCGGCGACCTTCACGTCCAGTCCTGCGCGGGCGCACACCTCGGCGATGCCGGCGCCCATCTGGCCGCAGCCCACGACTCCGACGCGAGCAATGTCTCCCGTTGGGATGCCCGTCACATCGTTCCCTTCGCTGGTTCTCCGGCTCGCTGGCAGGACCTCCGGGTTTCGGCGCCTGCTCCGATCGAGCACGTTACCGTCAAGTATCGATGATCGATCGGCCGGGTGGGTGCATTCTGTGGCGCGGAACGATCCGTGAGGGAGCGGATCCGGAGCGTATGGGGGTGTGCACATGGGGCATCTGTCACGGCGGGCCTTCACGCTGGCGGCGCTGTCGACGCTGGCCACCGCGCAGGGTGCGGCCGCGGCCGCGGGTCATCGGCCCCGCGCGGCCGCCGAGATGCGGGGCGTGTGGCTCGCGACCGTGTCCAACCGGGACTGGCCGTCCCGGCCCGGGCTGACGGCCGCCGCGCAGCGGGCGGAGCTGACCGCCCATCTCGACCGGGCGGCCCGCGACCGGCTCAACACGGTGGTCTTCCAGGTACGGCCCACCGCCGACAGCCTGTGGCCGTCACCGTACGAGCCCTGGTCCGAGTACCTCACCGGCACCCAGGGCGAGAACCCCGGCTGGGACCCGCTGGGCACCGCGGTGCGGGAGGCCCACGCCCGGGGCCTGGAACTGCACGCCTGGTTCAACCCGTACCGGATCGCGAACCACACCGACCCCGGCCGGCTCGCCGCCTCGCACCCGGCCCGCAAGCACCCCGACTGGGTGGTGCCCTACGGCGGGAAGCTCTACTACAACCCCGGCCTGCCCGAGGTCCGCGCGTTCGTCCGGCAGGCGATGCTCGACGCGGTCGCCAAGTACCCCGTCGACGCCGTCCACTTCGACGACTACTTCTACCCGTATCCGGTCGCGGGGCAGACCTTCGACGACGACGACGCCTACGACCGCTACGGCGGCGACTTCTCCGGCCCGGCCGCCTGGCGGCGGGACAACATCAACAGGCTGGTGCGGGAGATGGCCGCCGGAATCAAGCGGGTCCGGCCCGGCACCCGGTTCGGGATCAGCCCCTTCGGGGTGTGGCGCAACGCCTCGGCGGATCCGCTCGGCTCGGACACGCGGGCGGGCGTGCAGACCTACGACGACCTGCACGCGGACACCCGCAGATGGGTGCGCGAGCACTGGATCGACTACATCGTGCCGCAGCTGTACTGGAACATCGGCTTCGCCGCGGCCGACTACGCGAAGCTGGTCGAGTGGTGGGCGGCGGTCGCGAAGGGCACGAAGACACGCCTCTACATCGGCGAAGCGCTGTACAAGGCCGGGGCCGCCGGGCAGCCCTCGGCCTGGCAGGACCCGGTCGAGCTGTCCCGGCACCTCACCTTCGCCGCCGGCTACCCGCAGGTGCGCGGGCATGTGTTCTTCGCCGCCAAGGACGTGGCGGCCGATCGGATCGGGGCGATGTCACGCGTGATCACCGACCACTACGGGCGATCGGCGAAGCCACCCCGCTGATTCGCCTGATCGTCGCGGTGCTTGACCTGGCAGTCGGGTCCGGGGGACATGATCGCCTCGTGTCCGTCCTTGAACCGTACGCGGTACGGTGGGCTGCCCTCGGCACCCAGTACCTCGACTACTTCCGATTCCTGGTCGTGTTGGCCGACCACCCTGCCGTGCTGCACAAGATGGTCGCCCTTGGATGCACGCATATCGCAGGCCCTCCTCATGATCACGACCGCTGAGTGACGGCGATGCACACGAGCACGGCGACGGCCGTCACCGGAGCGGCCGCCGTGAAGTGCTCGCCCAGTAGCAGCGCCGACCACACCAGTGTGAGCAGCGGCTGAGCCAACTGCAACTGGCTGGCCCGGGGGATGCCGATGACCGCCATCCCCCGGTACCAGACGACCAGGCCGAGGAACTGCGAGCCCAGTGCCACCCACAGCAGGCCGGCGACGCCGTGCCCGGTGAGCCGGACGGGCTCGTACGTCAGCGCCAGCGCGGCGGCCGGCACGCTCAGCGGCAGGCACAGCACCAGAGTCCAGCCGATCACCTGCCAGCCCGGCATGATCCGGGCCAGCCGGCCGCCCTCGGTGTAGCCGGCCGCGCACACCAGCAGGGCCGCGAACAGATACCCGTCCGCGGCCGTGAGCGCACCGCCGCTCTGCCCGACCGTGAAGGCGACCACGGCCGCGGCGCCCGCCAGCGCGGCCAGCCAGAAGCGGCGCGAGGGGCGGCTGCCGGTGCGCAGCGCCGAGAACACGGCCGTGGTCAGCGGCAGCAGTCCCACCACGACGGCGGCGTGCGCGGTGGTGGAGGTCTGCAGGGCGAGCGTCGTGAGCATCGGGAAGCCGACCACGACACCGGCGGCGACGACGGCGAGACCCGGCAGATGCCGCCGCTCCGGCAGCGGTACCCGCAGGGCGAGGAGGCAGCCGCCCGCGACGAGCGCGGCGAGCACACTGCGCACGGCCACCAGCGACCAGGGACCGAAGCCCTGCAGACCCCAGGCGGTGGCCGGGAAGGTCAGGGAGAAGGAGGCGACGCCGAGGGCGGCGAGACCGGTGCCGAGGCCGCGGCGCTCGCGGGGAGTGATGACCGCTATCGGGCTCGGAGCAGTAGCGCTACTCTGTGTTCTCATGCAACAGCGTAGCAGTGTCACTGATCTGGCAGACCAGCTCCGACAAGACCTCAACCGCTACTCTGTCGGTGGAAAGCTCCCGTCGAGTCGGGCGCTGGTCGAGCGGTTCCGCGTGAGCCCGGTGACCGTCTCGCGGGCCCTCGCCCAGCTGGCCGCCGAGGGCCTGGTGGTCACCCGCCCCGGGGCCGGTGCCTTCCGGGCCCGGCCCGGTACGACGCAGCCCCCGGCCGGGGACACCTCCTGGCAGGAGGTCGCGCTGAGCGCCGACGGCGCCGCCGAGCTCGTACCGCGCACGGTGGACGCGTCCGGGGTCACGGTCTCCCTGGCCGCCCCGTCCCCCGGCGTGCTGGAGTTCAACGGCGGCTATCTGCATCCCTCCCTCCAGCCCGAGCGGGCCATGGCGGCGGCGCTCGCCCGGCCCGGGCGGCGGCCGGGTGCCTGGGGGAGGCCGCCGCTGGAGGGGCTGCCGGAACTGCGGGAGTGGTTCGCGCGCGGCCTCGGCCAAGGCTTCACGGCGGCCGAGGTGCTGATCGCGGCCGGCGGCCAGTCCGCCCTGGCCACCGCCCTGCGCGCGCTCGCCCCGCCCGGCGCTCCCGTCCTGGTCGAGTCGCCCACCTACCCCGGCATGCTGGCGATCGCCCGCGCCGCCGGACTGCGCCCGGTCCCGGTGCCCGTCGACCCCGACGGAGTGCGCCCCGAGCTGCTCGCCGACGCCTTCCGGGCCAGCGGCGCCCGGGTGTTCGTCTGCCAGCCCCTGTTCCAGAACCCCACCGGTGCCGTCCTGGCCCCCGACCGGCGCGCCGAGGTGCTGCGCATCGCCCGCGAGGCCGGCGCCTTCGTCATCGAGGACGACTTCGTACGGCGCCTGGTGCACGCCGACGCGGGCCCGCTGCCCCGCCCGCTGGCCGCCGACGACCCGGACGGCGTGGTCGTGCACGTCGGCTCGCTGACCAAGGCGACCTCGCCCAGCTTCCGGGTGTGCGCCCTGGCCGCGCGTGGTCCGGTGCTGGAACGTCTGCGCGCCATCCAGGTCGTGGACAGCTTCTTCGTCCCCCGGCCGCTGCAGGAGGCGGCCCTCGAGCTGGTCGGCTCCCCGGCCTGGCCCCGTCATCTGCGGGCGCTGTCGGCCGAGTTGAAGGTCCGCCGCGACGCCATGACGGCCGCGCTCGCCGTGCACCTGCCCGAACTGGCCCTGCCGCACATCCCGTCCGGCGGCTACCACCTCTGGCTCCGCCTCCCCGACGGCACGGACGAGGGCGCCCTGACCGCGGCCGGCCTCCGTGCCGGCGTCGCCCTCACCCCCGGCCGTCCCTACTTCAGCGCCGAACCCCCCGCGGCCCACCTCCGCCTGAGCTTCGCGGCGGTCGCCGGCACCGGGGAGATTGCGGAGGGCGTACGCCGGCTGCGGGCGGCCTGTGACGAGGTGTTCCAGGGCCTGCGCGGCGCGCCGGAAGCCGTTCGATCGACATCGCGTTGACCTGCGAGGACCACACCATGGACAGCGCGCCCCGACTCCCCGACGGGTACGAGTTCTCCGCCGACCCCGCCCGCGTCGACGTCGACCGGGTCCACGGCCGGCTGTCGACCGATGCCCGGTGCGCGGCAAGGGCGTCGGTACGGCCTTCGTCCGCCGCGTCCGCGACCACCTGAGGCCGTTCGGACTGCGCCGCATCCTGCTCGCCACGGAGGACGCGCACGGGGTGCACGAGAAACGGGGCTTCCGCTCGCGGCCAGGCGCACGCCACCCGCTCCCGTCACGTCGATACGCCGTGACAGGACCGCCCCGGCCAGTGGATGGTCCACCGCTTCGCGCCGGGGTGAGCGGCCGCGTCCGAGTGACCGGCCGCACACCCGTCGTAACTCACAGCGGCCACCCCTTGACCTGCGCTCACTCGGGGCACACCATCACCGCATGCCACTGAGGGTGACGTTCGTCGCCGCCGCGCGCAGCGCCCCGCTGCTCGCGGAGCGCTTCGCGGACGACCGGCCGCTGGACCAGGCCGGCTGGGACGAGGTGCAGCGCGCCGCCGGGGACCTGCTGCCGCTGGCCGCCGCCGAGCTGCGGTACTGCTCGCCGACCCCGCGCAGCCGGGCCACCGGCGACGCCCTGGGATACGCCCCGCTGGTCCAGCTGGCGCTGCGGGACTGCGACATGGGCCGGTGGCGCGGGATGACCCTGGGCGAGGCGATGGCCCGTGAGCCGGAGGCGGTGGACGCCTGGCTCGCCGACCCGCGCGCCACCCCGCACGGCGGCGAGTCCCTGCTGGCCTTCATCTCCCGGGTCGGGGGCTGGCTGGACACCCGGCCGGCCGAGGACGGCGGCCGGATCGTGGCCGTCGCCGAGCCAGCCGTGATCCGCGCGGCCCTGGTCTACGCCCTGAAGGCGCCGCCCGCGACCTACTGGAACATCGACGTGCGCCCGCTGTCCACGTCCACCGTCACCGGCCGCGCGGGCCGCTGGAACCTCCGCCTCGACGCCGCCTCGGCTCAGCCCTCGCGCACGTAGTCCGTGGTCAGCACCAGGTCCTTCGCCGGTCCGCCGACCCGCCACACCGAGCGCCAGCGGTCGGCGTCCCGCACGGTGAACTCGCCACGGTAGAGGTCGGCCGCGCACGGATGCTCGGCGACGTACCGCCCCGAGCGCAGGTCCAGCGAGTGAAAGGGCCGCCCGTCCGCGAACCGCACGTCCGCCGTGCCCGGCGCGGGCCCCGGCAGAAACCGCAGCGTACGCGTGGCGGGCCGGGTCGCACCGTGCCACGTGAAGGCGCCGGACTCCTCGTGCAGCAGGCCCCCGGCCGTGAGCGCGGTGAAGTCGGTCACCCCTGAGAAGTGGCCCGCGTCTCCGTCTGCCAGGTCGTGCACGCTTCGTTCGACGCGCCAGCGGCCGGCGAGATGGGCCAGCACATCGGGGACCGGCCAGTACCGGGGCTGCGCATCCATGAGGCGAGCTTACGGCCGCCCGCGCCCGCCCCGTTGACGTGCTCACACCCCTCCTCTTACCGTTCGTTCGAAGTGCTGACTAATGTCAGATATTTCGAACAATCAGGCGCTGCGGAGTATCCATGTCACGCACCGCCTGCTGGAGACTCGGCCTGGGAGCGAGCGCCGTCCTGCTCGCCTCGGCCGCCCTGCCCGCCCCCGCCCACGCCGAGGACGTCCAGTCCTCGGCGGCGCGCACGGCCATCGACCTCGGCGGCGCGAAGGTCGCCTCCCGGGCGAAGGCGATCACGCTCGCCGCCGCTCCGGACGCGGTGAACAGCGAGACGTCCACGGCGGTCGCACCGCGGACGTCCACCGTCACCGCAGTCGCCGACAGGTTCAGCTACACGTTCCCGGCGAACTCCGTCACGTTCCTCCGTATCAGGCAGAGGTGATCAGGCAGACGTAGCCGGCTCCTCGTCCGCGGGCTGCTGTCCGAGCGGCAGCAGCCCGCGCTCGGCGAAGACCTTCTTCGCGGCCAAGGTGGCGTTGAGCGCCCTCGGTATGCCGCAGTAGACGGCGGAGTGCAACAGCGCCTCCGTGATCTGCTCCGGCGCCAGGCCCACGTTCAGCGCCGCGTTGACGTGCACGTCCAGCTCCAGTTCGCAGCCCCCCAGCGCGGCGAGCACCCCCAGGGTCACCAGCTGGCGGTCGCGCGGGGCGAGGCCGGGACGGTCGTACATCTCACCGAAGGCCCAGGCCACGATCTGGTGTCCCAGCTCGGGGTTCACGTCGGCGAGCGAGTCCACGACCCGCTGTCCGGCCTCGCCGTCGACCCTCTTCAGGACCTCGAGGCCGTGGGCGAAACGCTCGTCGCGGGTGGTGCTCTGAGTCATCTCGGTTCGTCCGTCCCCGGCTGCCGTGCGTCCAGCAGCCGTTCGTAGTGTGCGATCTTGTCGTCCAGCGCGGACGCGTTGCGCCGCAGCGCCCGGATCCGCTCGGCCAGTTCGGCGCGGTGCTCGCGGAGCATCGCCAGCCGGTCGGCGACCGTGACGTCCCCCTCCGAGCGCAGCCGCGCGTAGCGCTGCATGTCGCTGATCGGCATGCCGGTCGCGCGCAGCCGCAGCAGGAACTCCAGCCACAACAGGTCCGCCGTCCGGTAGCGGCGCTGGTTGCCGGTGGTCCGGCCCACCCGCTCGATCAGACCGGCCTTCTCGTAGTAGCGCAGGGTGTCCTGCGAGAGGCCCGTGCGCTCGGCGACCTGGGCGATGGTCAACGACGGTTCCCGGTCCTGCGGGAGGGGCTGTCCGCTGGTCATGACAAGCACGGTAGAACCTGGAGCGCGCTCCAGGTCAAGCCCGAACTGCGATCACCCCCCGAAGTACTTCTGAGCTGCGCGGACACCCTCCACCAGGGCGTCCACCTCGGCCGGCGTGTTGTAGACGTAGAAGCTCGCCCGGGTCGTCGCGGGGATGCCGTACCGCCGCACGATCGGCCGGGCGCAGTGGTGGCCGACGCGGACGGCCACGCCCCGCTCGTCCAGCACCTGGCCCACGTCGTGCGGGTGGATGCCGTCGACCGTGAAGGAGACCGCCGAGCCCCGGTCGGTGAGCTCGGCGGGGCCGACGATCCGGACGCCCGGCACCTCGGCGAGCAGGGCCAGCGCGCGGGCGGTGAGCGCCTCTTCGTGCGCCGCCACGTCCGCCATGCCGAGCCGCTCCAGGTACTCCACGGCCGCCGCGAGTCCCACCGCCTGCGAGGTCATCGGCACGCCCGCCTCGAAGCGCTGCGGCGGTGGCAGGAAGGTGGTGCGGTCCATCTCCACGATCTCGATCATCGATCCGCCGGTCAGGAACGGCGGCAGTCCGGCGAGCAGGTCCGCGCGGCCCCACAGCACGCCGACGCCGTTCGGTCCGAGCATCTTGTGCCCGGAGAAGGCCAGGAAGTCCGCGCCCAGTTCCGTCACGTCGACCGGGCGGTGCGGCACTGACTGGGCGCCGTCCACGACCACCAGGGTGCCGAACGCGTGTGCGCGGTCGGCGAGTTCGCGCACCGGGTTGAGCGTGCCGAGCACATTGGACTGGTGGCTGAGGGCGAGCACCTTGGTGCGCCCGTCCAGCAGCTCCCCGGCGCGGGAGAGGTCGAGCCGCCCGTCGTCGGTGAGCCCGAACCAGTCCAGACGGGCCCCGGTCCGCTCGGCGAGCTGCTGCCAGGGGACCAGGTTCGCGTGGTGCTCCATCTCCGTCACCACGATCCGGTCACCGGGGCCGACCCGGCCCGCGTTGCCCAGCGCGTAGGCGACCAGGTTGATGCCCTCGGTGGTGTTGCGCGTGAAGACCACCTCGTCGGCGGCGGCGCCGATGAACCGGGCGACCGTCGCCCGGGCCTGCTCGTACGCCTCCGTCGCCTCGCCCGCCAGCTGGTGCGCGCCCCGGTGCACGGCCGCGTTGCGGTTCAGGTAGAAGTCCCGCTCGGCGTCGAGGACCTGGAGGGGTTTCTGGGTGGTGGCGCCGGAGTCCAGGTAGACGAGCGGGGCGCCGCCGTCCAGGGTCCGCTCCAGGATCGGGAAGTCCTTGCGCAGCGTGTCCACGTCGAAGGCCACGGCGGCTCACCTCTCAGGATTCGTCTCACGGCTTTGGCGATGGTTCTCCGTGAGGCACGGTAAGTCTTCCTCACGGAGAACCGCAAGGATTACCATGAGAGTCGTGGATCACGAACCGCCCGTCTACCTGCACCGGCTGCCCGTCCCGGGCGAGGACCGGTACCTCTCGCTGGCGCTGGTCAACACGCGCTTCACCGTCAGCCACGGCCAGGTCGACCTGCTCGACGACACCGAGGCCGCGCACCTCTGGCTCGTCCGGCACGAACTGCTGCCCGACCGGGTGGCGATCAACGGCAGGCAGTCGGGCCGGCTGCGCACCCTGCGCGAGGCGCTGCGCGCCCTCTTCGAGGCCCGTGTCGCCGCGGCACACCCGCCCGCCGGCGCCCTCGACACCCTGAACACGGCACTCGCCGCCGCGCCCGCCACTCCCCGGCTCGCCTGGAGTGCCGACGGCCCCCGCCGCGCCGACCTCCCCGACACCGGAAACCCGGCCGCCGCCGCGCTCTCCCTGCTCGCCGAGGACGCGACCGACCTGCTCACCGGCGCCGATGCCGGCCAGCTCACCGAGTGCGCCGCCCAGGGCTGCGCCCGCTGGTTCCTGCGCTCCCACGGCGCCCGCCGCTGGTGCACCACCAAGTGCGGCAACCGGGTCCGGGCGGCCCGCGCCTACGCCGCCCGCAGGACCGGCCCATCCGGTTCACCTTAAAAACACCTGCCGGAAATCAGAGATTTTCCGGTCGGTCATCAAATTCATACGGCGTTTCCCGTATTCGGAGGACGGCGCGCCATTTTTCGGTGAGCGCACAACCAACCGGAAACACGGACCGTCTACGTCGGCGATAAGACGGGCACAGCTTTGTGGGGGAACGCCGGAATATGCAACAGGTGGGAAACCGATATCCCGGCCGAGGCGGGCCGCCGCCCTGCTCGCCGCGGCCGTCGCCGTCACGGCGTTCTGCGCAGGCGACCTCCTCGCCCGCAGCTACCCCTTCGGACCGCGCACCCGCAGCGTCAACGACCTCGGCAACCAGTACGTGCCCTTCCACGCCCACCTGTGGGACCTGCTGCACGGCCACGCCGACGGCGGCGTCCTCGTCAACTGGCAGTCCGGGTACGGCTCCAGCTTCCTGCCCGACCTGGGCACCTACCTCGGCAGCCCCTTCGCCCTGCTCGTCGCCGTCTTCCCACGGGACCGCATCGACCTCGCCGTCTACGTCGTCACGGTCCTTAAAATCGCCTCCGCCGCGGCCGCCATGGCCTGGCTGCTGCTCACTTTGCGCCCCGGGCGCTGGTGGGCCGCCGGACTGCTCGGCGCCTCCTACGCGCTGTGCGGCTGGACCGTGGCCGACGCCGACTACAACCCGATGTGGCTCGACGGGCTGATCGCCCTACCGCTGCTGTGCCTGGTCGGAGAATGGGCGCTCACGGGGCGCCGGCGCCTCCTCGGCGTCCTGGTCGTCGCCCTCGCCTGGACCGCCAACTTCTACACCGCCTACATGGCCACCCTCGGTGCCGCACTGGTCCTGCTGCTGCGCCTGCTGCTCGCCCGTCCCTCCCGCCGCCGGGCCCTCGCGACGGCAGGCCGCGCCGCCCTCGCCGTCACCCTCGGCGTGGGCCTCGCCGCCCCGCTCGTCACGGTGATCTACTTCGGCACCCGGCACGCCTACCCGGGCCGCGTACGGCAGTTCACGCCCGTCCCGGGCGAGGACCTGCTGGCCCGCCTGCTGCCCACGACGTACGGCTTCGGCTCCCCGGCCCTCTACGTCGGCATCACGGCCCTGCTGCTCGCCCTCGCCCTGCCCTTCCACCGCGCGGTGCCCGCCCCGGTCCGCGCGGGCTGGACGGCGCTGGTGCTCGCGGTCGCCCTGTCGCTGCAGTGGGCGCCCACCAGCCTGGCCTGGCACGCCTTCGCCACCCCGCAGGGCAGCTCCTACCGGCAGGCGTTCGTGCTGTGCGGACTGCTCGTCATCGCCGCCTGGCACGCCCTGTCGTACAGCCTCCCCGACCGGCGGGCGCTCGGCGCAGCGACCGCCCTGCTCGCCCTGATCACCGCCGTCGCGAGCCGCAGCACGCTGGTACGGCCGCACACCTGGCCGGTGCTGCTGCTCGCCGTCGCGGGCACCCTGACCGGGCTCGTCCTCCTCGGCCGTGCCGGGCCCCGCACGCGACTCGCCGGCCTGGCCGTCGTACTGCTCCTCGGTGCACAGGTCGGGGAGACCGCCGCCACCTCCGCCGTCGCCGCCAGGCTGCGCCTGAAACACCTGGACGACTACGCGCCCTGGGGCGAGCGGCAGCAGCGGCAGGCGGCGGCGATCGCCGAGGCCGGCGGCTGGCCCCGCTACCGCACCGACCCCGGCCGCGAACAGACCGTCGGCAACGACCCGTTGCTGGTCGGCGGCCAAGGAGCCCAGTACTACAGCAGTCTCACCCCGGACGTCCTCAGCCGCACCCTCACCGCCCTCGGCGGCGGCTGGACCTCACGCGGCCGCAGCGTGCAGAGCCTGGACAACGCCGTCACCGACGTCCTCTTCTCCGTCGGCGCCCGGCTGCACAACCCGCCGGACCCGCACCAGGGAGCGCTGCCCGAGGACTTTGGGGCGATCACCGTGACCCGGCGCGAGGTGCCGCCCCTGGTGACCGTGCGGGCCGCGCCCGGCGGCGCCCCCTTCGACCCGTCGCCGTACCACAACCAGGAACTGCTGCTGGGCAGCCGGGTCTACACCGTGCCCCGCGCCGCCGTACGGGACGACTTCGGGAAGCCGGTCAAGAGCCGTTACGTGGGCGCCGGAGACGCCATGACGGGGCCGGCGATCACCGCCCGCTGCCCGGCGGGAACCGAGGTGAACCTCTGGGCCCCGCACTTCTCCGGCACCGCACGGCTCACCGGCGCCGGCACCGGCGTGCTCTTCCGGTCCGCGTACGGCCGCAACCGTGCCGCCATGGAGCCGCTCGGCCGTGCCCCGGCCTCCGGGCGCGTGCGGATCGAGCTGACCCCGGACCGCCCCGGCAGTATCCCGCCCGGCGCTGTCGGCTGCCTGGACTCCGCACGACTGCACACCGCTGCCGCCCGGCTGAAGGCCACCGGCGCCACCCGGGTCACCGTCTCCGACGGCACCGTCCGGGCCCGGCTGCCCGCCGGCAGCAAGGGCATCGCGGTCGTCGCCGCACCCCGCATCGCCGGCTGGCGATGCGCCACCGGCGACGGCGCGGCCAGGCCCGCCGGCGACTACCACGGCCTGATAGCCGTCCCCCTCGACGGCCGATCGACCAGTCTGACCTGCACCTTCCACCCACCCGGCCTGCGGCTGGGCACGACCGTGGGACTCGTCTCGCTCGCGGCCCTCGTCCTGCTCGCCGCCCTGGGCCCTGTCGTCCGCCGCCGGCGCGCCCCCGTGCCGGCCATGACCACACCACCACGCGAGCGCGTGACCACCGCGCCCTGACCGCGCCCGACCCCGCCCCTGGGGGGAACCGCCATGCTGATATCGATCGTCGCGCCGTGCTACAACGAGGAAGACGTCCTCGAAGGCTTCCACGAGAAGATCCAGGGCGTCGCCGAGGAACTGCTGCCGCTCGGCCACGACATGGAGTTCGTGTACGTCGACGACGGCAGCCGCGACCGTACGCTCGCCGTCCTGAAACACCTCGCCGACCGTGACGCGCGGGTGCGCTATGTCTCCTTCAGCCGCAACTTCGGCAAGGAGGCCGCCCTGCTCGCAGGCCTGCGGCACGCCTCCGGCGACTCGGTGATCGTCATGGACGCCGACCTCCAGCACCCGCCGGAACTGATCGGGCGGATGGTCCAGCTGCGCGAGGAGGGCCACGACCAGGTCATCGCCCGGCGCAGCCGCACCGGCGACCGTCTCGCCCGGACCCTCACCGCGCGCCTGTACTACCGGTTCGTCAACCGCCTGGTCGACGTCGAACTCGTGGACGGCGTCGGCGACTTCCGTCTGCTGTCGCGCCGCGTGGTGGACGCCGTGCTGGCCCTCACCGAGTACAACCGTTTCTCCAAGGGCCTGTTCGCCTGGGTGGGTTTCCCGAGCACCACCTTCGAGTACGAGAACGCCGCGCGCGAGGCCGGCAACAGCTCATGGAACCTGCGCGGGCTGCTCAACTACGGCATCGACGGGCTGCTGTCCTTCAACAACCGCCCGCTGCGCGCCGCCCTCTGGCTCGGCATGGGACTGCTGTTCTGCGCGGGCCTGTACACGGCCTGGATCGTGGGCGCGGCGCTGATCCACGGGGTCCAGACGCCCGGCTATGTGACCATCATCACCGCCGTGACGGCCCTTGCGGGCGTGCAGATGGTCATGCTGGGAGTGATCGGGGAGTACACCGGCCGCATCTACTACGAGGTGAAGGGTCGCCCGCACTTCCTGGTGAAGGCGACCAACGTCGAACGGACGAAAGACCTCATTCCTTGAAGCGACAGATCCTCACCTTTGCCGCCGTCGGTGTGATCAACACCGCCGTTTATTACTGTCTCTACCTGTTGTTCCTCATATGGCTGCCCTTTCTGGCCGCGCATGTTCTGGCCTTCGCCCTCAGCATGGTCGGCTCCTTTTTCCTGAACGCGCGCTTCACCTACCGGACCCGGCCCACCTGGCGTAAATTCCTGCTGTTCCCGCTGACCAATGTCACGAACTTCCTGATCACGACGGCCGGTGTCTACGTGATCGTCGACGTCCTGCACGCCGGCAGCCGTTTCGCCCCGCTGCTCGCCTCGGCGACGGCGATCCCGGTCACGTTCGTGGTGTCCCGCTGGGTGATGCTCCCCAGGTCCCTCGCATAGTCCATTGCATAAAACTGCAGCGCTACGTATAGTCATGCCATCACGAGGAGGATGGACATGGCGGTACGTGCGGCGGTGGCCGGAGCGAGCGGATACGCGGGCGGCGAGGTCCTGCGCCTGCTCCTCGCGCACCCCGAGGTCGAGATCGGTGCCCTGACCGGGAACTCCAACGCCGGCCAGCGGCTCGGCGCGCTGCAGCCGCATCTGCTGCCCCTGGCCGACCGCGTGCTGACGGAGACCACGGCCGAGGCGCTCGCCGGGCACGATGTCGTCTTCCTCGCGCTGCCGCACGGGCAGTCCGCCGCCGTCGCCGAGCAGCTCGGCCCGGACGTCCTCGTGGTCGACATGGGCGCCGACTTCCGGCTGAAGGACCCGGCCGACTGGGAGACGTACTACGGCTCCGCGCACGCCGGCACCTGGCCCTACGGCCTCCCCGAACTTCCGGGCGCCCGCGCCGCGCTGGAGGGGTCCAAGCGCATCGCGGTGCCCGGTTGCTACCCCACCGCCGTCACCCTCGCCCTGTTCCCGGCCCACGCCGCCGGGATCGCCGAGCCGGAGGCGGTGATCGTCGCCGCGTCCGGCACCTCCGGCGCCGGCAAGGCACCCAAGCCGCATCTGCTCGGCAGCGAGGTCATGGGCTCCATGTCGCCGTACGGCGTCGGCGGCGGCCACCGGCACACCCCCGAGATGATCCAGAACCTCAGCGGGGTCGCCGGGGAGTCCGTGAAGGTCTCCTTCACACCGACGCTCGCGCCGATGCCGCGCGGGATCCTCGCCACGTGCAGCGCGTCCGCCCGCGAGGGCGTCACCGCCGAGTCGGTGCGGGCCGCCTACGAGAAGGCGTACGCCGACGAGCCCTTCGTCCATCTGCTCCCCGAGGGCCAGTGGCCCGCGACGGCGTCCGTCTACGGTTCCAACGCCGTTCAGGTGCAGGTCGCGTACGACGAGTCCGTGAACCGCATCATCGCGATCAGCGCCATCGACAACCTGACCAAGGGCACCGCCGGCGGTGCCGTCCAGAGCATGAACATCGCCCTGGGTCTTCCCGAGACCACCGGGCTTTCCACGATCGGAGTCGCACCGTGAGTGTCACGGCAGCCAAGGGATTCACGGCGGCGGGCATCGCCGCCGGGATCAAGGAGAACGGCAACCCCGACCTGGCCCTCGTGGTCAACAACGGGCCGCGCCGTGCCGCCGCGGGCGTCTTCACCTCCAACCGCGTGAAGGCCGCGCCGGTGCTGTGGTCCGAGCAGGTCCTCAAGAGCGGCCAGGTCTCCGCCGTCGTCCTCAACTCGGGCGGCGCCAACGCCTGCACCGGCCCCAAGGGCTTCCAGGACACCCACGCCACCGCCGAGAAGGTGGCCGAGGTGCTCGGCCGGGGCGCCATCGAGGTGGCCGTCTGCTCCACCGGGCTCATCGGCGTGCTGCTGCCCATGGACAAGCTGCTCCCCGGCGTCGAGACGGCCGCCGCCCAGCTGTCCGAGCACGGCGGCGAGAAGGCCGCCATCGCCATCAAGACCACCGACACCGTCCACAAGACCTCCGTCGTGACGAAGGACGGCTGGACCGTCGGCGGCATGGCCAAGGGCGCGGGCATGCTCGCCCCCGGCCTCGCCACCATGCTGGTCGTCCTCACCACGGACGCGGAGCTGGACGACGACGCACTGGACCAGGCCCTGAGGGCGGCCACGAAGGTCACCTTCGACCGCGTCGACTCCGACGGCTGCATGTCCACCAACGACACCGTGCTGCTGCTCGCCTCCGGCGCCTCCGGCGTCACCCCGGAGTACGCCGAGTTCGCCGACGCCGTACGGCAGGTGTGCGACGACCTCGGGCAGCAGCTGATCCGGGACGCCGAGGGCGCCAGCAAGGACATCAAGGTCGAGGTGATCAACGCGGCGAGCGAGGAGGACGCCGTCGAGGTGGGCCGCTCCATCGCCCGCAACAACCTCCTCAAGTGCGCGGTCCACGGCGAGGACCCCAACTGGGGCCGGGTGCTCTCCGCGATCGGCACCACGAAGGCCGCCTTCGAGCCGGACCGGCTGGGCGTCGCCATCAACGGCGTGTGGGTGTGCAAGAACGGCGGCGTCGGCGAGGACCGCGAGAAGGTCGACATGCGCTACCGCGAGGTGCACATCGTTGCCGACCTGGCCGCCGGCACCGAGACCGCGACGATCTGGACCAACGACCTGACCGCCGACTACGTCCACGAGAACAGCGCCTACTCGTCATGAGCACCACGCGTAAACACACCGCACTGCCCAAGGCCCAGATCCTCATCGAGGCGCTGCCCTGGCTGGTCAAGCACAACGGCAAGACCGTCGTCATCAAGTTCGGCGGTAACGCCATGATCGACGAGGAGCTGAAGGCCGCCTTCGCGCAGGACGTCGTGTTCCTGCACCACGCCGGCCTCAAGCCGGTCGTCGTGCACGGCGGCGGCCCGCAGATCAGCGCCGCCCTCGACAGGCACGGCATCGTCAGCGAGTTCAAGGCGGGCCTGCGCGTCACCACCGAGGACGCCATGGACGTCGTACGGATGGTGCTGGCGGGGCAGGTGCAGCGGGAGCTGGTCGGTCTGCTCAACCAGCACGGGCCGCTCGCCGTCGGTCTGACCGGCGAGGACGCGCACACCATCACCGCCACCAGGCACCAGCCCGAGATCGACGGCGAGCTGGTCGACATCGGGCGGGTCGGCGAGATCACCGCGATCGACACGGGCGCGATCGAGGCCCTGCTCGCCGACGGCCGTATCCCGGTCGTCTCCTCCATCGCCCGCAGTCAGGACGACGGACATGTCTACAACGTCAATGCTGATACGGCGGCTGCGGCACTCGCTGCGGCACTGGGCGCCGAAACCCTCATGGTCCTCACCGACGTCGAGGGCCTCTACGAGGACTGGCCGAACTCCGACGAGGTGATCAGCCGTCTCAGCGCTTCCCAACTGGAGAAGCTGCTCCCGGAGTTGAGCTCCGGCATGGTGCCGAAGATGGAGGGCTGTCTGTACGCCGTGCGCAACGGGGTGCACACCGCCCGCGTCATCGACGGCCGGGTCCAGCACTCGATCCTGCTGGAGATCTTCACCGACGAAGGCATCGGCACCATGGTCGTGCCGGACGAACAGGGGGAGCCGTGAGCAACCAGGAGCTGACCGCGCGGTGGCAGGGCGCGCTCATGAACAACTACGGCACCCCCCGCCTGCCGCTGGTGCGCGGCGAGGGCACCAGGCTGTGGGACGCCGACGGCAGGCAGTACCTCGACTTCGTCGGCGGGATCGCGGTCAACGCGCTCGGCCACGCGCACCCGGCCGTCGTCGGGGCCGTGAGCCGGCAGATCGCCTCCCTCGGCCACGTCTCCAACCTCTTCATCGCCGAGCCGTCCGTCACCCTCGCCGAACGGCTGCTCCAGCTCTTCGGCCGGGAGGGCCGTGTCTTCTTCTGCAACTCCGGTGCCGAGGCCAACGAGGCCGCCTTCAAGATCGGCCGGCTCACCGGGCGCACCCACATGGTCGCCACCACCGGGGGCTTCCACGGCCGGACGATGGGCGCCCTCGCGCTCACCGGCCAGCCCGCCAAGCAGGACCCCTTCCTGCCGCTGCCCGGCGAGGTCACCCACGTGCCCTACGGCGACGCCCAGGCGCTCGCCGCCGCGGTCACGGAGGAGACGGCGCTCGTCATCATCGAGCCGATCCAGGGCGAGAACGGTGTGATCGTGCCCCCGGCCGGCTATCTGAAGGCCGCCCGCGCGATCACCGCCGCCACCGGCGCCCTGCTGGTGCTGGACGAGGTGCAGACCGGCGTCGGCCGCACCGGGACCTGGTTCGAGTACCAGGCCCACGAGGGCGTCCTGCCCGATGTCGTCACCCTCGCCAAGCAGCTCGGCGGCGGACTGCCGCTCGGCGCCACCGTGGCCTTCGGCCGGGCCGCCGAACTGCTCGGGCCCGGCCAGCACGGTACGACCTTCGGCGGCAACCCGGTCGCCTGCGCCGCCGGACTCGCCGTGCTCGACACCATCGCGAACGACGGGCTGCTGGACAACGTCAAGCGGCAGGGCGAGAGGCTGCGGGAAAGAATCGAGGGCCTGGGCCACCCGCTGATCGATTACGTGCGGGGCGCCGGCCTGCTCCTGGGTATCGTGCTCACCGGGCCGCACGCGCCACAGGTGCAGCAGGCGGCCCAGGAGGCCGGGTTCCTGGTGAACGCGCCCGCCGCCGACGTCGTACGGCTCATGCCGCCGCTGAACCTGTCCGACGACGAGGCAGGTGCCTTCCTCGAGGCGCTGCCCGGCATCCTCGACGCAGCGAACCCAGTGAATGGGGACGGACGATCCGGAGAATAGGACGACGATGAGCCAGGCGCAGGACCACGAGCAGGCGGGGGCCGGACCGGCCGTGCCGCAGACCCGTACCGCGCGGCACCGCCGGATCGTGGACATCCTCAACCGGCAGCCGGTGCGGTCGCAGAGCCAGCTGGCGAAGCTGCTGGCCGACGACGGGCTGAGCGTCACCCAGGCGACGCTCTCCCGGGACCTCGACGAGCTGAACGCGGTGAAGATCCGCAACACCGACGGCGAGCTGATCTACGCGGTGCCGAGCGAGGGGGGGTTCCGCACCCCCCGTGCCCCCTTGGGGGAGTCGGCCAAGGAGGAGCGCATGCGGCGGCTCTCCCAGGAGCTGCTGATCTCCGCGGAGGCCTCCGCCAACCTGGTCGTCCTGCGCACCCCGCCGGGGGCCGCCCAGTTCCTCGCCTCGGCCATCGATCAGGCGGAGCTGCACGACATCCTGGGCACGATCGCCGGTGACGACACGCTGCTCCTGATCAGCCGGGACCCGAGCGGCGGGCAGGCCCTGGCGGATCACCTGCTGCGGCTGGCGCAGAACGGCCACTGAGCCCGCATGCGACGCCCGGCCCGGCGGCGGAGAATGGCAGTGTGATCTTCCGCGGCGGGCGGGCAGGTGGGCGGGCAATCCCCTGGCGGCCGTCGGCCGTATACAGGGGTGTGTCGGGTTTCCGGTTCCCCGTGGACCGCCTCCCGGACGAAGCCCTGCTGTCGGGGCTGGCCACCGGTGATCCGGAACTCGCGGTGATCTTCGTACGGAGGTTCCAGCACCGGGTCTTCGGGGTCGCCAGGGCCGTCACCGGGGATGCACAACTCGCCGAGGACGTCGCTCAGCTGACGTTCGAGCGCGCGTGGCGGCACGCCCAGATCTACGACTCTCGCCGCGGCTCGGTCGCCACCTGGCTGACGACCATCGCGCACAACCTCGCCGTCGACGCCGTCCGGTCCCGGCGTACCGAGCCGATGGCACCCGAGGACCTCGACTCCGTCATCGGCGCCGTCACCGAGACCCCCGAGCAGTGGGCGCTGGCCGACGAGGCCTCCTCCCAGCTGCGGGCCGCCGTGGCACGGCTGCCCCGGGAACAGGCCAGGGCCTTGGTGATGGCCGGCATCTACGGGATGACGGCCCAGCAGATCGCCGAAGCCGAACGCATCCCGCTGGGCACCGCCAAGACACGCATCAGGGCCGCCATGGGGAAACTGCGCACCACACTCGCGCCTTTGAAGCGAGGCGACCATGTCCAGTGACGTGAACTGCGACAAGCTTCGGGAGATCGGCGCCGAGCTGGCGCTGGGCGTGCTGCCCGGCCGGGAGCGCGCCGAGGCGGTCGCCCATCTGGACCGGTGCGCGGACTGCCGGGAGTACGTCCGCCGGCTCACCCTGGTCGGCGACCGGCTGATCGGCCTGCTGCCGGACACGGAGCCCCCGGCCGGGTTCGAGGCGCGGGTGGCGCGCCGGCTGGCCGAGCAGGCTGCGGCGGCCGAGGCTCGTGGGGGCGCCGCCGGCCGTGTGTCACGGGACCTGCGCGGGCGTGTCCGGCGGGGCCGGCTGCGGCTCGCGGCCGTCGCCACCGCGCTCACCGTCGCCGTCGGATTCGCCGGCTGGGGGATCGGCACCGCCGTCGAGGAGGTCGTCGCCTCGACCGCGCCCGCCGCCGAGTCCGAGCCCATGCTGGTCGGGGACATGATCTCGGCCATGAGCGGCGGAGGCAAGGTCGGCGAGGTCTACGCCCACCCCGGGACCCCCGGCTGGATCTTCGTGTCCGTCGATTCCGCCGGTCCCAGCGGCTCGTACACCGGCAAGGTCACCTGTCTCCTGGAGCACTCCGACGGCACGACCGTCCGGGTCGGCGACTTCCCCCTGACCGCCGGACGCGGCGAGTGGGGTGTGGCCGCGCCCGGTGACCTCTCGACCCTCTCCGGCGCCCGGCTGACGACACCCGGCGGCACGGTCCTCGCCACGGCGCACCTGGGGATGGGGCACGTCGTGGAGCCGTCGTAGGCAACGGGCCGGCCTGCGTCAGGGACGCCGCGGCAAGATCCCCTCCAGGGCCGAGGCCGGTTCGGCGACCGTCGGCCGCGCGGCCGGGTCGGCTCGCAGGCAGGCGCCGATCGCGCCGGCGAGCGGGGGCGGCAGCCGTCGCCGGGACACGATCGGCGGGGCCGCCTCCTCGGCTGCGGATACCAGTCGTCCGCGCCGTCGCCGCCGCTGCCGGGCTTGGCGGTCCTGTCTGCGGGATCCCCGCAGACGAAGGGGACGCCACCGCAGGCGGCCTCGTACAGCGTGCATCCGAGAGGGTGCGGGGACGGTGCGGCGAACGGGCCTTCCCCCGTGGTCAGCCGAGCCGCGCCGCCAGCCCCCCGGTGCACCGCACCTCGTCGCCGGCGGTGATCAGCAGCCCCTCCACGTCCGGCAGCGACTCCAGCCATGCCAGGCCCGCCCGGGAGCCCATCGCGAAGGCCGCCGTGGCCCAGCAGTCGACCCAGGTCAGACGGGGACCGACCACCGTCACGGCCACCAGGTCCGACACCGCGGACTTCCCGGTGCGCGGATCCACGATGTGCGCGCCCCGCTCCGCCGTACCCGAGGTCGCCACCGACAGTTCGGCCACGCCGGCCGTCGAGATCACCGCCGCCAGACCGCCGGGCCGAAGAGGATCGGCCACCCCCACCCGCCACGGACGCTGCGGCTCCGGCGCACCGAGGAGCTGGACGTCCCCGCCGCCGTTGACGCTCACCCCGCGCACCCCGGCCACCTCCGCCAGCTGCCGCGCGGCCCGCTCGGCGGCCCATCCCTTGACGATGCCGGTGGGATCCAGCGAGCCCCGGTAGCGCGTACTGAACCAGCCCTCGCTCACCCGTTCCGCCTCGGCCGCGAGGTCCAGCACCTCGGCCACCTCCGGCGCGCACTCCGGCACGGTCAGCTCACCCCGGGCAAGCCGTGAGACGTCGCTGTCCCCGCGGTAGGTGCTGAACACCGCGTCCGCCCGGTGCAGACCGGCGACGGCTTCGGCCAGCGCCTCGCGCACCACATCGGGTTCCCCGCCGCGGACGTCGAAGGAGAAGACGGTCCCCATGACCTCCTCCGCATGACGCACCGCGGCGGGAGCCTCGGCCGACTCGGCCACCGTGTCAGCCACCGGCCTGGTCCAGCGCCGACTGCAGCGACTGCTTGTAGCCGGTGCTGGTGTAGGTGGCGCCGGAGACGGCGTCGATGTTGGCGTTGCCGGCCGTGACGGCCTCCTGGTTGAGCCTGGGGACCGCCAACGCGGTCTTCTGGTCGCTGAGCCCGCCCTTGGGTGCCTGGACGGCCTCCGCCTTGGCGATCTTGCCACCGCTGACCGCGATCCGCACCTGGACCGGGCCGTACTGCGTCTGCGCGACCTTCCCGGTGACCGTACGGGCCTGCGCCGCACCGGAGGAGCCCGAGGTCCCGGAACCGGAGGAGCCCGAGGAGCCGGCCGACTTCATCCTGTCCAGCGCCGACTGCAGCGACTTCTTGTAGCCGTTGCTCGTGTACGTCGCCCCGGACACCGCGTCGATCTGCGCGCTCTGCGCCGCGACGGTCTCCTGGTTGAGCTTGGGCACCGCCAACGCGGTCTTCTGGTCGCTGAGCCCGCCCTTGGGCGCCTGGACGGCCTCCGCCTTGGCGATCTTGCCGTTGCTGACGGTCAGCCGTACCTGCACCGTGCCGTACTGGGTCTGCGTGGCGTCGCCGGTCACCGTGCCGGCGCCGGAGGACGCCTGGGCACCGCCCTGCTGACCGCCCTGCGGGGTCTTCTGCCCCGCCGCCGTCTGCTGCGGGGCGGCGCCGGCCGCCGACGCCGCGGCCGGATCGGACGCCGGCTTCAGCGACAGCAGCAGTACGACACCGGACACGGTCGCGGCGGTGGCCAGCACGACCCGCCGAATGGGGTGGCTCTTCCTCATCGCTTTCCTAGCTCCCGCTCACATCTCGAACGACTCGTGATGGATGCGGCGGGCGGGGACCCCCGCGCCGCGCAGTGCCTCGTACACCGACTGGGCGAACCCGGTGGGGCCGCACATGAACACGTCGTGCCGGTCGATGTCGGGGATCTTCCGCTGGAGGTTCTCCGCGGAGATGTCCGGCCGCTCCCCGTCCGGGCTGTTCACCGCGTACATCAGCCGGGCGCCCCGCTCGTCGGCGATCTTCGCCAGCTCGTCCCACAGCGCCAGGTCCTGGGTGCTGTTGGCCCGGTAGAGCAGGGTGATGTCACCGGCGGCACCGGGCAGCGTCTCGAACAGCGCCCGCATCGGGGTGATGCCGACCCCGCCCGCGACCAGCAGCACCTTGCCCCGGCTGCGGCGCTGCGCGGTCATCGCCCCGTACGGTCCCTCCGCCCACACCCGGGTGCCGGGCGTCAGCTCGCGCAGCCGCGCGCTGTGGTCGCCGATCGCCTTCACCGTGATCCGCAGCATGTCCGGGCGCGGCGCCGCCGACAGCGAGTACGGGTGCGAGCTGAAGCGCATGCCCGGCGCGAGGAAACGCCAGCGGAAGAACTGGCCCGCCTCCGCGCCCATCCGGTGCAGCTTGCGCCCGCCGATCAGCACCGACACGATGCCCGGCGTCTCCTCGATGACCGCCTCCACGCGCATCCGGTGCTTGAGGTTCAGCCGGATGGGGGTGAGGATCCGGTACCAGATCACGAGCGCGGTGACCGTGCCGTACAGGCCGTACCAGAAGGTCTTCGCCACGGGCTCGACCGCGAAGTCGTTCCCGGTGGTGATCTGGTGCCAGAACGTCAGGAACACCGCCGCGTACGTCATCAGGTGCACGTGGTACCAGGTGTCGTACGGCATCCGGCGGCGGACCGGGCCGATCGAGGTCAGGCCGATGAGCACGAACAGGCCCGTGCCGATGGCGGCCTTGCCCATGTCCGGAAGCTGGTTGATGGAGTCGATGGTCTGCTGGACGATGTCGCCGAGCGACTTGCCCGCCTGGAGCGCGTATCCCCACATGGTGAGGAAGACGTGCGCCACGATCAGACAGAGCGTGTAGCGGCCGCTCATGGCGTGCCAGCGGGCCACCCGGTCCGAGCCGACCCGCCGCTCCAGCGCCGGCACGCGCGCCATCTGGAGCACGACCAGCGCCATCAGATAGCCGGCCAACAGGCCGGTGATCCGGCCCGCGTTGAGGATCCTGCCGTTGTCGTCGGCGATGGACGGCGTGTTGTGCCACCAGAGCCACAGCACGGCCGCCGCGCCCGCCCAGACGGCGAGCAGCAGCGGTACGGCCGGGGAGCGGCGCGGGCGGATGCGGCGCATCGTCTGGCGGCGGGCGGCACGTCCGCCTGCGAGCGTGGTGGACACGGTTCCTCCGTGGGGACTTGAACCTTGGCCCACAGATACGTGCCGGATGCGCTGAGTGTTCAGGGTTCCCGCATCACAGTCCCGCCGAGTCCAGCGCGGACTGCAGGGACTGCTTGTAGCCGGTGCTGGTGTACGTGGCGCCCGACACCATGTCGATCTCCGCGCTCTGCGCGGCCAGCGCCTCGCGCCGCAGCTGGGGCAGGGCGTAACTGTTGATCTCCTGGTCGCGCGGGTTGTCCGACGGGTACTGCACCGCCGTCACGTCGGTCAGCTTCCCGCTCTTGATCGTCACCCGCACCTGGACCGGGCCCCAGCGGGTCTGGACGGTGTCCCCGGTGGCGGTCTTGCTGACCGTCTTCGATCCCGGGGACGAGCCGGATCCGCCCGACGAGCCGGATCCGCCCGACGAGCCGCTCGATCCGCCCGACGAGCCGCTCGATCCGCCCGACGGCGCCGAACTGCTCGACACCGTGGGCGACTTGGCGTCGGCCGTGGCCGGCGTGGGGCTCGTGTGCGGCTTCAGCGACAGCAGCAGCACCATCCCGGAGACGGTGGCGGCACTGGCCAGCACGATCCGGCGCAGGGGGCGGTTCTTCTTCAGGGCATGCACGTGATCTGCCTCACAGCTCTCACAGTTCGAACGACTCGTGGTGGATACGGCGGTCCGGCACCCCGGCCGCCCGCAGTGCCTCGTACACGTCCCGCGCGAAGCCGTGCGGCCCGCAGATGTAGACGTCGTGGCCGGCGAGGCCCGGGAAGGTCGCGCGCAGCGACTCCGCCGTGATCGCCGGGCGCTCGCCCCGGGGACCGTTCAGCGCGTACAGCACCTGGGCGCCGCGCCAGCGGGCGATCGCCTCCAGCTCACCGCCGAGCGCCAGGTCCTCGGCAGTGCGGGCCCGGTACAGCAGGGTGACCTCGCCGGGCAGCGTCTCGAACAGCGCCCGCAGCGGGGTGATGCCGACGCCGGCCGCGATCAGCAGGGAGTGGTGGCTGGTGGCCCGGTCGGCGGTCATGGAGCCGTACGGACCCTCCGCCCACACCCGGGTGCCGGGCCGCAGCAGGGCGACGGCCGCGCTGTGGTCGCCGAGCGCCTTGACCGTGACGCGCATCAGATCCGGGCGCGGCGGCGCCGACAGGGAGTACGGCGTCGACGTCCAGCCCAGGCCCTCGCCGAGGAACCGCCAGCGGAGGAACTGCCCCGGCCGCGCGCCCAGTTCGTCCAGGTGCCGCCCGCGTACGACGACCGAGTACACACCCGGCGCTTCCATGTGAACCGAGTCCACACGCAGCTGGTGGCGCCGGTTGAGGCGGACCGGGGCGAGGATGCGGAACCACAGCACCAGCGCCGCGACGCCCAGGTACAGCGCGTACCAGACAGCGGTCGCGACCGGCTTGCCGTTGAACTCGTCGCCCAGCGCCAGCTGGTGGAAGAAGGCCAGGAAGACGGCCGCGTACGTCAGCAGGTGGACGTAGTACCAGAACTCGTGGCTGGTGCGGCGGCGCACGGCCCGGGCCGAGGTGATGCCGACCGCGAGGAGGATCACCGTGCCGGCGGTGGCCTTGAGCATGTCCGGGTAGTCCAGGACGACGGTCACCGTCTCGTGCCAGAGCGAGGCCCGGTCCTGGGCGGCGTACCCGGCGAGGATCAGCGCGATGTGCGCGACGAGCAGGCAGACCGTGTACCGGCCGGCCATCGCGTGCCAGCGCGCCACCCGGTCCGAGCCGATCCGGGTCTCGAGCAGCGGGACGCGCGCCATCAGGCCGACCAGCACCGCGCAGGCGTACCCGCACAGCAGCCCGGCGATCCGCCCGGCGCCGGTCAGCCAGCCGGCCGTACCGACCACGGACCCCGTGTCCGCCCACCAGAGCGCGACCACGGCCGCCGCCCCGGCCCACAGAGCGGCCAGCACGGCCCCCGCGGGGGAGCGCCGTGCGGTCACGGGCGAGGCAGCCCGCCGCACATCCACGGTCGTCATCAGTCGCCGTCCCTTCGTCCGTCGTACCGGGCCACTGTGCGGGCGGAAGTTCTGAGTGACCTCTGAGCGAGGCCCTGACCAGGGCCTTTGAGAGCAGACTCAGAGCCGGTCCTCAGACTGCGTTCAGCGGACCTGAGGGCTCTCAGAGAAAACTCAGAGCGGCGGCGCTGCCTCGCACCCCGCCACATGGGTGATGCTGGAAGGCGCGATGAACACCACCCGTTCCGGCCGCCCGGCCCTCACCCGACCCGACGGCACCCCGCTGCGCGTCCTCGTCGTCGACGACGACCCCGACCTGGCAGAGGTCCTCACCGGGGCCCTGCGCTACGAGGGCTGGGAGGTGCGCGCGGCCGGGGACGGCGCCATGGCGCTCAGCACCGCGCGCGAGCTGCTCCCCGACGCCGTCGTCCTGGACGTGATGCTCCCGGACACCGACGGCTTCGCCGTGCTGCGCCGGCTGCACGAGGTGAAGCCGGACGTGTGTGTGCTCTTCCTCACGGCACGGGACGCGGTGGAGGACCGGATCGCGGGCATCACGGCCGGCGGCGACGACTACGTCACCAAGCCCTTCAGCCTGGAGGAGGTCGTGGCCCGGCTGCGCGGACTGCTGCGCCGAGCGGGCATGGCCCGGCAGCAGGAGGAGGGGCCGCGGCTGGTGGTGGGCGACCTGGTGATGGACGAGGAGGCCCGCGAGGTCACCCGGGCGGGCGAACTGATCGAACTCTCACCCACCGAGTTCGAGCTCCTGCGATTCCTCATGCGCAACCCGCGCCGCGTGCTCAGCAAGGCGCAGATCCTCGACCGGGTCTGGTCCTACGACTTCGGCGGCCGTGCCCATGTCGTCGAGCTGTACATCTCCTACCTGCGCAAGAAGGTCGACGCGGGCCGCGAGCCCATGATCCACACCGTGCGCGGGGCGGGCTATGTCCTGAAACCGGTGGCGAAGTGAGCCGCCTCGGCCTCCGCGTACGCCTGACCCGGATGCCCCGCCCCCGCACCCTGCGCGCCCGGCTCACCTTCGGCCTGGTGGTGCTGCTGGCGGTGAGCTGCGCGGCTGTGGGCCTGGCGGCGGTCGTCGAGCTGAACGGCTTCCTCACCCAGCGGCTGGACGAGCAGCTCGTCCAGGTCGGCACCCGGTTCCCGGAGAGCCTGGAGCACCCCGGGAAGCTGCCCGACGACCACGACGGGGACGAGCGCGGCGACACCCGCCGCATGGCCACCGGCACCTTCGGCGCCCGCCTGCTGAACGGCACGGTGACCAACAAGGGACTCATCCGCTCCGGTGACCCGGCGGCGGACCTGCGCGTCAACCTGTCCGCCCATGACGCGGCACAGCTGGCCCGGGTGCCGGTCGACGGCCGGCCCCACACGGTGGAGCTGTCGGCCCTGCACGACTACCGGGTCGTCGCCTCCGCCGGCCGGGACGGGGACGTGCTGATCGTCGGGCTGCCGCTGGAGCCGGTCGAGGCCACGGTCCACCGGCTGGAGGCGGTCGCCGCGATCGTCTTCGGGCTGGCCCTGGTGGTGACCGGCGTGGCCGGCGCCTTCTGGGTCCGCTGGTCCCTGCGTCCCCTCAGCCGGGTCGCCGCCACCGCCACCCGGGTCAGCGAGCTGCCGCTGGCCAGCGGCGAGGTCGCGCTGCCGCCGCGCGCCCCGGACGCCGACCCGGGTACCGAGGTCGGCCGGGTCGCCACGGCCTTCAACCGCATGCTCGGCCATGTCGAGGGCGCGCTGACCAAGCGGCACGCGAGCGAGGAGCGGCTGCGCGGCTTCGCCGCCGACGCCAGCCACGAGCTGCGCACCCCGGTCGCCTCGGTCCGCGGCCACGCCGAGCTGGCCCTGCTGCACCCGGGCCCGGTACCGCCGGAGGTCACCCGCGCCCTGCAGCGCATCGCCGCCGAGTCCTCCCGCATGGGCTTGATGGTCGACGACCTGCTCCTCCTGGCCCGCCTCGACGCGGGCCGCCCCCTGGAGCGCCGGTCCGTCGATCTGACCCACCTGGTCCTGGACGCGGTCACCGACGCCCGCGCCGCGGGCCCCGACCACCGCTGGACCCTCGACCTGCCCGAGGACCCGGTGACGGTGCCGGGCGACGCCCATCGCCTCCAACAGGTGTTGGCCAACCTGTTGGCCAACGCGCGTTTGCACACACCCGTTGGCACCAAGGTGACGGTCACCCTGGAGGCCGACGCCGGCTCGGCCGTCCTCTCCGTCCACGACGACGGCCCCGGCGTCCCCGAGGAGGTCCAGCCGGGCGTCTTCGAACGCTTCACCCGAGCCGAACACCGCCGCCCCACCGGCGCCTCCGGCTCCGGCGCGGGCCTCGGCCTGTCGATCGTGGCGGCGGTGGTGGAGGCGCACGGGGGAAGTGTGGGACTGGAGAGCAGACCGGGATCCACGACGTTCACGGTGCGGCTTCCGGCGAGCTGAGCCCTTCAGTACCGGGTGAGGGCAGTGGGTCCGTCCACCGTCCCGATGGCCATGTGCGGCCTCTGCTCCGGCTCCGCCCACTGCAGGATCCGCCGCATCGCGTCCTCCGGCACCGACACACACCCGGCCGTCGCCGCCTGCCCGTTCACATGGAGGAAGATCCCGGCCCCGCGCCCCCGTACGGGCTGGTCGTAGTTGAACCCGATCACGAGCCCGTACGCGTACTGCGTCGAGTAGGCGATGAGGTGCTCCGACTCGGAGCCGCGGCAGTCGGCGGGCAGCGGATCCACCCAACGGTTGTACGCCGCCGAGTCGTTGTCCTGGCACCACCAGGAACTCTCCCTCACCGCCCGGTACTCGACGCGCGTCCCGCTCGGCGCGGCCTTGATCCCGAAGCCGAAGGGAAGGCCGTACAAGCCGGTCGGTGTCGTGTTCGTGCCCTGCTCCCGCGCGGCCCCCTCCACCAGCCCGTTCGCCCCGAAGCGCGCCGGTGTCGAACCCGACTGCACCCACTGCCCGTCCTTCAGGTCCCACCAGGTGACCGTCCCCGATGTCGAGCCGGTGCCCGGTGCCTGAGCAGTGATCAGCTGGCTGCCCCCGCCGGTGTCCGCCAGCTGCGCGGGCAGCGGCTCGGATCCGGGGCCCGGTGCGAAACCGAGCAGGGCGAGCGAGGAGGCGGACACGAGGGCGAGTACGACACCGGGACGCATGGCTCAGACGGTAGACGGCGGAAGCGGCAACGGCAGCCCGGGTAGTCCGTCCAGGCTCGTCGCGACATGCTCCTTCTTCTCGAAGTACGCGTTCAGCGAGACGTCGTCCTCCCGCGCGAAACGCCTCTCGTGCAGGTCGCGGTCGCTCTCGTACGCCATGCAGGGGACGGCGTACCCGCAGGTGTCCCGGACCAGTTCCGCGTGTACGACGATGATCGCGCGCAGTCCGTGCGGGTTGGGGTCGATGCCGGGGAAGTGGGCGAGGAGTTCCTTGAAGCGCGGGTCGTCCCGGAAGACCGGCTCGCCCCGGCCGTGCACCCGCACGATGTTCGGCGGGCCCTGGAAGGCGCACCACATCAGGGTGATGCGGCCGTTCTCCCTGAGGTGCGCGATGGTCTCGGCGTTGGACCCGGCGAAGTCCAGGTAGGCCACGCTCAGTTCGTCGAGCACGGCGAAGGAGCCCTTGAGGCCCTTGGGGGAGAGGTTGACCGTGCCGTCGCCGGACAGCGGGGCGGTCGCGGTGAAGAAGACGGGTTGCTCCTCGATGAACGTCCGGAGCCTGCCGTCGATGCGCTCGTAGGTCTTTCCCATGTCCAGCGATTATCGCCGGGATTCGTTCGGCTGTCTAAGGAATTGCCGTGGCCGCCCCGGCCGGCGCTCGTCGGGGCGGCCACGGCCGCCTGTCACGTCACTTGGTGAGCGTGCAGGTGGCCAGGGGGTCGAGCCCGGTGGGCCTGGTGGTGGTGCGGCCGATGGCGATGGCGATGCGGTCGATGGTGGAGGCGCGTTTGTCCTTGAGGGGTCCGAGGATGGCGTTGTTGACGAAGTTGGGTCCGCCTTGGCCGACGGTGGTTTGCAAACGCTTGTCGGCTTCCTGGATCTGGGTCTGCAGGAGGGTGAGGTTGCGGTCGACCTCGGCCTTGGCGGAGGCGGGGATCGCGGGCAGCTTGGAGGCGACGTCCGGACAGGTGATCATGCCCGACCCGGTGTTCCCGCCGGTGCCGCCGGTGTTTCCGCCCGCCGTAGTGGCAGTGCCGGACTGCTGGGTCGCGGCGGTGCTCGGCGTGCCGGCATCGCCTCCCGCCGTGCCGGTGCCGCCCGTGTTGAGCGTGCAGGTGGCCAGGGGGTCGAGCCCGGTGGGCCTGGTGGTGGTGCGGCCGATGGCGATGGTGATGCGGTCGATGGTGGAGGCGCGTTTGTCCTTGAGGGGTCCGAGGATGGCGTTGTTGACGAAGTTGGGTCCGCCTTGGCCGACGGTGGTTTGCAAACGCTTGTCGGCTTCCTGGATCTGGGTCTGCAGGAGGGTGAGGTTGCGGTCGACCTCGGCCTTGGCGGAGGCGGGGATCGCGGGCAGCTTGGAGGCGACGTCCGGACAGGTGATCGTGCCGGGGCTCGCCAGTGTGCGGGCCTGCGCCGCGCCGCCGCTCTTGGCGGGGGTTCCGGCGAGGGCCGAGCCCGCGATGACCGCGCCGGACAGCACCACGGCCGCGGCGCCGCCGATGAACGCCACACGACGCTTGTTGTACTTCGGAAGAGCCCTGGACATGCGGATGCCTCGCTTGGGTCGTATCGGTGTCTGGGCAACGCGGCGCCTGCGTTCGGAGGGGAATACGAGAAAGCGGTTTCATCCGTTCACCGTGGAACTTGATTGACGAATCATGCAGAGGTCTGCATACTCATGCATGACAGTAAGTGCAGTAAGAGGAGAAACCCGTGACCGAGCGCGTCGTACTCGCCTATTCGGGCGGTCTGGACACCTCCGTCGCCATCGGCTGGATCGCCGAGGAGACGGGCGCCGAGGTCATCGCCGTCGCGGTGGACGTGGGCCAGGGCGGCGAGGACCTGGACGTCATCCGCAAGCGCGCCCTCGCCTGCGGGGCCGTCGAGGCCGAAGTGGCCGACGCCAAGGACGAGTTCGCCGAGGAGTACTGCCTCCCGGCGATCAGGGCCAACGCCCTCTACATGGACCGCTACCCGCTGGTCTCGGCCCTCTCCCGGCCGGCGATCGTCAAGCACCTGGTCGCCGCCGCCCAGAAGCACGGCGCCACGACCGTCGCCCACGGCTGCACCGGCAAGGGCAACGACCAGGTCCGCTTCGAGGCCGGCATCCTCGCCCTCGCCCCCGACCTGAAGTGCATCGCCCCGGTCCGCGACTACGCGATGACCCGGGACAGGGCGATCGCCTTCTGCGAGGCCAAGCAGCTCCCGGTCGCCACCACCAAGAAGTCCCCGTACTCCATCGACCAGAACGTCTTCGGGCGCGCGGTCGAGACGGGCTTCCTGGAGGACATCTGGAACGCCCCGGTCGAGGACATCTACGAGTACACCGCCAACCCGGCCACGCCGCGCGAGGCCGACGAGGTGATCATCACCTTCGACAAGGGCGCCCCGGTCGCGATCGACGGCAGGCCCGTCACCGTCCTGCAGGCCATCGAGCAGCTCAACGACCGCGCAGGCGCCCAGGGCATCGGCCGGATCGACATGGTCGAGGACCGCCTCGTCGGCATCAAGTCCCGCGAGGTGTACGAGGCTCCGGGTGCGATCGCACTGATCACCGCACACCAGGAGCTGGAGAACGTCACCGTCGAGCGTGAACTCGCCCGCTACAAGCGGCAGGTCGAGCAGCGCTGGGGCGAACTCGTCTACGACGGCCAGTGGTTCTCCCCGCTCAAGCGCGCCCTGGACGGTTTCATCGACGAGGCCAACCAGCACGTGACCGGCGAAGTCCGCATGACCCTGCACGGCGGCCGGGCGGTCGTCACCGGCCGCCGCTCCGCCGAGTCCCTGTACGACTTCAACCTGGCGACGTACGACACGGGCGACACGTTCGACCAGTCCGCGGCCAAGGGCTTCATCGACATCCACAGCCTGTCGTCGAAGATCGCCGCCCGGCGTGATCTGCAGGCATAGCCTGACGCACACCCCGCGTATCCCACCCACTTCCCTAGGAGCAGCGCAAGTGAGCAGCAACAGCGGTGACGTACGGCTCTGGGGCGCCCGTTTCGCCGACGGCCCCGCCGAGGCCCTGGCGAGGCTGTCCGCCTCCGTCCACTTCGACTGGCGGCTCGCGCCCTACGACATCGCCGGTTCGCGTGCCCACGCGCGTGTGCTGCACAAGGCCCGTCTCCTCACCGACGACGAACTGCAGCGCATGATCGCCGGGCTGGACCGGCTGGAGGCCGACGTCGCGTCCGGCGCGTTCGTCGGCACCATCGCCGACGAGGACGTGCACACCGCCCTGGAGCGCGGTCTCCTGGAGCGCCTCGGCCCGGAACTGGGCGGCAAACTGCGCGCGGGCCGCTCCCGGAACGACCAGGTGGCCACCCTCTTCCGCATGTACCTGCGGGACCACGCCCGTACGATCGGCGGCCTGGTCGCCGACCTCCAGGACGCCCTGATCGGCCTCGCCGAGGCCCACCCGGACGTCGCCATGCCGGGCCGCACCCACCTGCAGCATGCCCAGCCGGTGCTCTTCGCCCACCACGTCCTCGCCCACGTCCAGGCCCTGTCCCGGGACGCCGAGCGCCTTCGCCAGTGGGACGAGCGCACGGCCGTCTCCCCGTACGGCTCCGGCGCACTCGCCGGCTCCTCCCTCGGCCTGGACCCGGAGGCGGTCGCGCGGGACCTCGGCTTCGAGCACGGCAGCGTCGGCAACTCCATCGACGGCACGGCCTCCCGTGACTTCGTCGCCGAGTTCGCCTTCATCACCGCGATGATCGGCGTGAACCTCTCCCGGATCGCCGAGGAGATCATCATCTGGAACACGAAGGAGTTCTCCTTCGTGACCCTGCACGACGCGTTCTCCACCGGCTCGTCGATCATGCCGCAGAAGAAGAACCCGGACATCGCCGAGCTGGCGCGCGGCAAGTCCGGCCGCCTGATCGGCAATCTGACGGGCCTGCTGGCGACTCTCAAGGCCCTCCCGCTGGCCTACAACCGCGACCTCCAGGAGGACAAGGAGCCGGTCTTCGACTCCTGCGACCAGCTGGAGGTCCTGCTTCCCGCCTTCACCGGCATGATCGCCACCCTCACGGTCAACCGCGAGCGCATGGAGGAACTGGCCCCGGCCGGCTTCTCCCTCGCCACGGACGTCGCCGAGTGGCTGGTCAAGCAGGGCGTGCCGTTCCGCGTGGCCCACGAGGTCGCGGGCGAGTGCGTCAAGGTCGCCGAGTCCGAGGGCAAGGAGCTGGACGACCTCACGGACGAGCAGTTCGCGAAGATCTCCGCCCACCTGACCCCGGAGGTCCGGACGGTCCTGAACGTCCCGGGCGCGCTCGCGTCCCGTAACGGCAGGGGCGGTACGGCACCGAGCGCGGTCGCCGTCCAGCTGTCGGAGGTCAAGGCCGACGTGGCCGCACAACACGTGTGGGCGACGGCCAGGACGGCCTAGCCGGCGCAGCCAGAAGGGCCCGGACATTGTCCGGGCCCTTCTGGC